>NZ_JBIWKX010000011.1:0-176463 GCF_044765885.1 Amycolatopsis sp. NPDC102389 | reverse complement strand
ACCCGACCGGGCCAACCCTCAGGGCCGGGCGCCTAAACCCGCACACCCCAACACACCACATGCCTTCTTTAATGTGGGGGGTTTGTGCCTATTCGTGTTCTAACCCGAAACGCCACTCACGACCCACGCGACCAAGAGCGTCAAACGGCGCGCACCACGGGCACGAGACTGGGCCAAGCGGGCTCGGCACCGGCGGGCGCGTCCCCGATCAGCTCGAGGACGTGCGCTAGCCGCCGCCGTCCGGTGACCCGGAGCAGTGCGTCTTCCCCCTTCTGCGCTTTGGCCGGCACACCCAGCCGGGCCAGCGCCGTGATCAGCCGCTCGTGCGTCTCCGGCGCCGCCGGATCGAGCGCGAGCAGGTAGCCGTTGCCCTGGGGGCTGCCCGCCGCGAGCGCCCACATCCTCAACATCGCCCCGTCGAGCCGGAAGCCCTCCGGCAGGACCTTCTCTTCACCACGGTTCCAGCGCTGCTCCAGCGGCAGCAGATCGACCCGGAACGGCGTTCTCACGAGCGGCCGCCCGCATTCGGCGGCCGAGACCTGCGCCTGGACGCCGCGCCGACGGCATTCCCTGGCGAGGGCACCCGCTCGCCACGGCTCGTCGACCACGGCCGACAACCGCGCGGCCGTCCGCCCGAAGCCCGTCATCCACCCGGGCCCGCACAGCACACCGGCGAGGTCGGCGAGCCCCGGCCCGCTCGCCTCCGCCGAGAAGAGCGAGATCGTCCCGTCCACTCGGACACAATAGAACACAAGTTCGACTCATGGCCAGTGATCGGCCGATGACTCAGCGAGGTTGTTTGACCAATTCCTGGCAAACCGGGATCCGGCTGCTGGCCGCGGCGAGCTGAGGCACGTCGTTAAGGCCCCTGAGAAGGTCAAGGCGGTCTAGTTCGTCGAGCGACGTCCTCGCGTCGCGAAGCGCGGCTTTCGTCGCTTCGGGGTCGGTTGAGGAGTCGAGACGGTGGCGGACGTCGTCGGCGCGAGCGCGGATGCCGCCGAGCTGGGCGACGGCGGCCGTCCGCGAGGTGTCTCCGCCGGCGACCGGGGCCGGGCCGAGGTTCTGGAGCGCGGCGGAGGTGCGATCCAGCCCGTCGACCACCGAGAGCATCAATTCGCTGGAAGTACGCGAAGCCTGCCGCGGTGTGCTCGGATCGACGCTGGGCAACGTCGCCAGCGTCCGGACGAGACCGCCGGCCGCGCCGCAGTACGCCTCCGCCCAAGCGGAAACGGGGTCGGCCTCCGACGCGCTGACCGTCGCGAGACCTTCTTGTCTGGCGTGGGAAGTCACCGCGGGCTCCTGCCCGCACCCGGCGAGGCCGAGTCCGATACCTGTTGCTAGCGCGGCAAGGACGGTGAACCGCGGCCGCACGAAAACACCTCCCGACCTGACGACTTCCCAGCTGGCCCCCGACGGTACCGATCCGCCGGGGCAATGCAAATCAACCTGGCGGAAAGAACGGTCAGGAAGGCAGCTTTTTGCAGTTCGGGGCCTGCGCGGCCAGTGTTTTCAACGAAACGTTCGTTTCCAGCTGCTGGAACGGGTCGGGCATGTCGTTGATGTGGGTACCGATTTGCCGGAAGGACGCCGCTGCGGCCGCCACGGCCCTCTTGTCGTCCTTCGGGGTGGCGTCGAGCGCGGCCTTCGCGGCGAGCACCTCGTCCCGGATCGGCGTCAGCGCTTCGACGATGCTCTTGCGCGCCGCGTCGGCCTCCGCGCTCGGTGCCTGGCCGAGCTTCCGCAGGCCGGTGACCGCGTTGTCGAAACCGGGCGCGAACACCCCGAAGGCCTCGTCCATCACCTTCCGCGCGGAGGCGACGTCCTCCTGCTCGAAGTCGGGCATCGTGAAATCGCCGATCTTGGCGAAGTCGATCAGCGAACCGCAGAAACCGTCCATCCAGGAAATCCCGGCCACGGGAGCGGGAGCAGAAGGCGAAGGGGCGGCCGCCTGCTCGGCGCCACCGCAGCCCGCCAGCAGGAGACCGGCGGCGAACAGGACGATCGAACGCCTCATGACAGGAACTCCCCCGGATCGGATCGGCGTGACGCGCAGAGATTAGCCCGCCCGGACAGCAGCCGGGCCCGCCACGGGAAATCGTGGCGGGCCCGGCGAAGGGAACTGTTCGGTGTTACGCCTTGGCTTCCGCGGGGCTGTCGGAAAGAACCGACTCGCGACGCTTGGAGACCACGATCGCCGCCACGATGATCGCGACGGCGACCAGCGAGATCGCGATGCGGATGCCGACGTTGGCGTCCGCGCCGATCGAGAACTGCACGACCGCCGGGGCGATCAGCACCGACACCAGGTTCATCACCTTGATCAGCGGGTTGATCGCCGGTCCGGCGGTGTCCTTGAACGGGTCACCCACGGTGTCACCGATGATGGTGGCCTCGTGCGCGTCCGAACCCTTGCCGCCGTGGCTTCCGTCCTCCACGAGCTTCTTCGCGTTGTCCCAGGCACCACCGGAGTTGGCGAGGAAGATCGCCATCAGGGTGCCGGAAGCGATCGCACCCGCCAGGTAACCGGCGAGCGCGCCGGTGCCGAGACCGAAGCCGACCGCGATCGGGGCGAAGACCGCGAGCAGACCGGGAGTGGTCAGCTCACGCAGCGAGTCGCGCGTGACGATGTCGACGACCCGGCCGTACTCGGGGCGGGTGGTGCCCTCCATGATCCCCGGGATGTCCCGGAACTGGCGGCGCACTTCGTAGACGACCGCGCCGGCGGCACGGGACACCGCGTTGACCGCGAGACCGGAGAACAGGAACACGACCGCCGCACCGATGATGACACCGACCAGGGTGTTCGGGCTGACCACTTCGTTGACGAAGAAGTTCAGCGCGGACGCGCTGGCCTGCGCCGCCTCCGGGATCGACTTCAGCGCCTTGCTGATCGCGTCCTGATAGGACCCGAACAGCGCCGTCGCCGCGAGGACCGCCGTGGCGATCGCGATGCCCTTGGTGATGGCCTTGGTGGTGTTGCCGACCGCGTCGAGCTCGGTGAGGATCTGCGCCGCGTCTTCGTCGACGTCGCCGGACATCTCCGCGATGCCCTGCGCGTTGTCCGAAATCGGGCCGAAGGTGTCCATCGCGACGATGACGCCGACCGTGGTGAGCAGACCGGTACCGGCCAGCGCCACGGCGAACAGGGCGACGCCGCCACCGAGCAGGTACGCGCCGAAGACGGCCGCGCTGATGACCAGCGCGGTGTACACGGCGGACTCGAACCCGACCGAGATACCGGCCAGGATCACCGTCGCCGCACCGGTTTCCGAAGACTTGCCGACCTCCTTGACCGGCTTGTGCTCGGTGCCGGTGTAGTAGCCGGTGAGCTTCAGGATGATCGCCGCGAGCACGATGCCGATGATCACCGCGATGGTCGCGATCAGCGCCGGGTTGCCGGGCTCGCTGGTGGCACCGCTGGTCAGCTCGGAGAACGAACCGGGCAGGTAGACGAACGCCGCGATCGTCGAGAGCACCGCGGAAATCCCCGCGGAGATGTAGAACGAGCGGTTGATCGTGACCAGACCGCCTTCGCCAGCCTTGGCCTTGGTGATGTAGACACCGATGACCGCGGTGATCACGCCGATGGCGGGAACGATGAGCGGGAAGATCAGGCCGTGCACGCCGAAGGCGGTGCTACCCAGGATCAGCGCCGCGACGAGCATGACCGCGTACGACTCGAAGAGGTCCGCCGCCATGCCGGCGCAGTCGCCCACGTTGTCACCGACGTTGTCGGCGATGGTGGCCGCGTTGCGCGGGTCGTCCTCGGGGATGCCCTGCTCGACCTTGCCGACCAGGTCCGCTCCGACGTCCGCGGCCTTGGTGAAGATACCGCCGCCGACACGCATGAACATCGCGATCAGCGCGGCACCGAAACCGAAGCCCTCCAACACCTTCGGGGCCTGTCCGGTGTAGACGAGGACGACCACCGCGGCGCCGAAGAGGCCGAGACCGACGGTGATCATGCCGACCACGCCACCGGTGCGGAAGGCCAGGCGCATCGCCTTTTCGCGGCCGCCTTCCTCCCGCGAAGCGGCCGCGACGCGCAGGTTCGCCTGCGTCGCCAGCCACATGCCGAGATAGCCGATCGCGAAGGAGAACCCAGCGCCGACCAAGAAGAAGATGGACCTGCCGATCTTTTCGTTCCAGTCATCGGCCGGCAAGGCGAAGAGCAACACGAACACGATTCCCCCGAAGATCACGAGGGTGTTGCGCTGCCGTTTGAGATAGGCAGCCGCGCCTTCCTGCACTGCCTTCGCGATGTCCTGCATCTTGGAGGTGCCCTGGCCCGCGGCCAAGACCTCCTTGAGCAGAACGTAGCCGATGACCAGTGCGGCAAGGGCGACCACGGCGATCACACCGACGATGGTGTAACCACCTCCGGAGAGCGTGAGTTCGCCCTCCGCGAGGAACTGCCGGGACATTCGTCCTCCTGGAGACGTCGCCGTTGGCCAACGACGATCCGCCGATGGAGCCGGCGTTCCGACGTTGGCATGGGGATCTGAGCCGAACGTCACGCTAGTCGCACTGCAAGGCACGTCTCACATGACGCTCGCCACAGACGGTGTGGATTGCGGGAGTGTATTGGTAGTGGGATGGCGGGCGGCAAGGCGTCCCTGCCACCGCACGTTCCGTAACCTTGTGAGTCTGGTCACTGTATCGATCATCGACGGCCCGATCCAGTGCCCGTTCCGTCCGGCGACGGCCCGTTTCTGTCGGTGCGCTGTGCGAAGCTTCCGAAGGTGGACGGCACGGCGGAATCCGGTAAGGGTCGGCGGCTTCTCGACCGCGCGACGGCGGGAATCCCGGCTTCGCTGTACCCGGTCACCCATGTGGCCGAGCTGCCGGCTCGCCCGGCGGATTCGGTGGACTGGCCGGAGTGGGCGGCGGTCCCGGTCGTCGAGGCGCTGAGAGCGAACGGCGTCAAGGCGCCGTGGCGGCATCAAGCGGAAGCCGCGTCGATCGTCCGCGACGGCCGGCATGTCGTGATCTCCACCGGCACGGCGTCGGGCAAGTCGCTCGCGTACCAGTTGCCGGTGCTCTCGGCGCTGGTCGAGGACGAGCGGGCCACGGCGCTGTACCTGTCGCCGACCAAGGCGCTGGGCGCCGACCAGTTACGCGCCGTGTCCTCTTTGGACATCAAGAAGGCGCGGGCGGCGTCGTTCGACGGCGACACCCCGCTGGAAGAGCGGGACTGGGTCCGCGCGCACGCGAACTGGGTGTTCACGAACCCGGACATGCTGCACCGCGGGATCCTCTCGTCGCACGCGCGCTGGTCCCGGTTCTTCCGGCGGCTCGCGTTCGTCGTGGTCGACGAATGCCACAGCTATCGCGGGGTCTTCGGTTCCCATGTGGCGCTGCTGCTGCGCAGGCTGCGAAGGGTCGCGGCGTACTACGGCGCTTCGCCGGTCTTCGTCCTCGCGTCCGCGACGACGGCGGACCCGGGCGCGTTCGCGTCGAAACTCACCGGAGAGGATTGTGTCCCGGTCACCGAGGACGGCTCGCCGCGAGGCGCCCGCACGGTCGCGTTGTGGGAACCCCCGCTGCTGTCGGAACTCTCGGGCGAGAACGGAGCGCCGGTGCGGCGCTCGGCGGGGGCCGAGGCGTCCCGGATCCTCGCCGAACTGGTCATCGAAGGCGCTCGCTCCTTGGCGTTCGTCCGGTCGCGGCGAGGCGCGGAGCTGACCGCGCTCGGCGCCCGGCGCATTCTGTCCGAAGTGGACGGTTCCTTGGCGGAATCCGTCGCCGCGTACCGTTCCGGCTACCTGCCGGAGGAGCGGCGCGCCCTCGAAGCGGCGTTGCTGTCCGGGCGGCTGCTCGGCGTCGCGACGACGAACGCGCTCGAGCTCGGCGTCGACATCGCCGGGCTGGACGCGGTGGTACTGGCCGGTTATCCGGGGACGCTCGCGTCGTTCTGGCAGCAGGCGGGCCGGGCCGGACGCGCGGGGGACGCGGCGCTGGTCGTGTTCGTGGCCCGGGACGATCCGCTGGACACCTATCTCGTCCACCATCCGGCCGCGATCCTGGACCGGCCAGTGGAAGCCGCCGTCCTCGACCCGTCGAATCCCTATGTCCTCGGGCCGCAATTGGCGTGCGCCATCGCCGAACTCCCGCTGACCGAGCCGGAGGTCGCGGCCTTCGGCGGCGACTCGGCGCGTGCCGTGCTCGCCGATCTGGTCAAGGAGAAGATCGTCCGGCGCCGCACGAGCGGCTGGTACTGGACCTCACGCGACCGGCCGCACGCCGAGGTCGGCATCCGCGGTTCCGGCGGCGAGCAGATCGCCGTGGTGGAAGCCGACTCGGGCCGCATGCTCGGCACCGTCGACCCGGGTTCCGCCTGCTATGCGGTACATCCCGGCGCGGTGTACCTGCACCAGGGTTCGTCGTATGTGGTCGACGAACTGGATCTGGAGACGGGTCTCGCGTTGGTGCACGCGGAGGATCCGGACTGGACCACGTCACCGCGCGAGATCGTCGACATCAGTGTGCTGCGCACCGAAGAGCGGAGCGTGCACGGCGGGGTCACGGTGAACCTCGGCGAGGTGTCGGTGAGTTCGCAGGTGGTCGGCTACTTGCGGAGACGTCCGTCGGGTGAGGTGCTGGACCAGACTCCGCTGGATCTGCCGGAGCAGAGCCTGCACACCCGCGCCGTCTGGTACACGATCTCGGCGGAGCTGCTCGGCACGTCCGATGGCGTGGCGGGGACCGGGGGCCATCGGACGGGGACCGAAGTTCTGGAGCCGGTGGGGACCGGAGGCTCCAGGATGGGGACCGGGGCACTTGGCGGAGCACCGGGGACGAGCGCCGAGTTGGATCCGGCGCGCGTCCCCGGTGCCCTGCATGCCGCCGAGCACGCGGCGATCGGCCTGCTACCGCTGTTCGCTACGTGCGACCGCTGGGACATTGGCGGGGTGTCGACCGCGTGGCACGAAGACACCGGGGAGGCGACGGTGTTCGTGCACGATGGCCATCCCGGGGGTGCGGGATTCGCCGACCGCGGATTTGCCGCGATTGTCCCTTGGCTGGCCGCAACGCGGGAGGCGATCGTCTCCTGCGAGTGCCCGGCCGGCTGCCCGTCCTGCGTCCAGTCGCCGAAGTGCGGGAACGGCAACGATCCGCTGGACAAGGCGGGGGCGGTGGCCGTTCTGGACACCGTGCTCGGGGCGTTGCGTCAGCACGGGTCCGTCTCCGGCCACCTGTTGGCTTGAAATTGTGGGTTGATCAGGCGGCGGTGCTCAGGGTCGCCACCGGGGCGACAGCCTGGTCACCGGCCAGCGCACGGACGAGCACGTCGTGCACCTCGGTGGCCTCGGGCAGCTGCCAGCCCCAGACCTCGGGCTTGACCCGCCAGTGCACGACACCGTGCTGGAACGGCGACGGGGGCAGCGGGATGTAGTCGTTCGCGCCGTGCCACTGGATCGAGGCGTGGTCGGCCAGTTCCCGCGGGATGCTCGTGGCGACGGTGGTCAGGAACAGCCAGCGGCCGTTCGGCATCGCGACGATCGGGGCGGGGTGGCCGGTGGCGCGCAGCAGGCGGGCGGCGGCCTTGCCGAGCTCGTCGTCGACCTCGATGGCGTCGAGCACGGTGCCGGTGGCCACGAGCAGGCTGTGGGTGTCGTCGCCGAACCAGGTGGCGACCTCGTGCGGGTGGGTCTCGAGCAGTTCACGCCAGTCGTCCTGGGCCGGGACGGGACGGCGCCAGGTGAGGTCGTCACCTTCCGCGGTGATCGCGGCGGGCTCCGCGCCCGGGAGCACCGGCCAGCCACGCCACGCGAGGCCGATCGCCTCCGCCCGCATTTCGATGCGGAAGGCGCCCCGCCAGCTGTCCGGCCAATTCGCGTCCAACATTACTGTCCCTGCCTCAGGTCAACTTTGTCCTGTGTGGTTCTGCGCCGCGTCACCCGGCGACCTTCTCGAGGTGGCGCACATCTCAATAAACGGCAAGTTGCACATCGGGAGAAGACCTCGCGCGACAACCGGCGGTTACTCAGCGATGAACGCGCGGTAGTGCGACCGGACGGACCGAACGCCGGACGTCCGATTAACGGGCGTGCACGACCGGTCCGGAGCCGTTCATCGCAGCCGACCTGGGCTTCCGGCCCGCGTGACGGCGCTCACGGTGAGCGGCGGGCGGCCGTTCGGCGGCGAGCTGATCATGGCTTCGACCGCTCGCCGTACGTCAACGACCGCTGCTCGCGCCCAGCGGTTACTCACGCGTACTACCGGCCGGTCGCCGCCGGGCGACCGTTCGTCGTGCGACGCGCGTCACGGTGGCCGGTCGACCGGCCCCGCCCTGGCCCGCGCCTCCGCCCGCCCGGTGACCGCCGGCTGTCCCGACGGCTCCGATCGCACCTCGACCAGGGCATCGCCGCGCTCCCACCGGCAGGTGAGCAGCGTGACCGACATCCGGGCGGCGACCTGTCTGGCCCGTTCGCAGGCCGCGCCGGGGCCGTCCGTCGCGTGCGAGGCTGCCGCGAGCGCGGCCAGATCGGCGGCGGCCTCCGCGCGGTGCCGGGTGGTGACGGCGGCGCCGATCCAGAAGACGAACGCCGCCGCGCCGACCAGGACGGCGACGATCGAGGCGGTCCATACGGTCGCGACGCCGCGATCGTCCGCGGTCATGGTCCGCTCCCGGGCTCGGCGACGGCGAAGGCGCGGGAGTTCAGCCGGATACCCGGCAGGAGCCCGGCCACCGGTTCGGCCTCGACGCCGACGGTGATCGCGTCGCCTTCGCGGACGACGTTCAGCCGTGCGCCCGACGGCGCGATCTCCCGCACCGCTTGTTCGGCACGGGCGGGCTGGCCGCGGGCGAGGAGCCTGGCCGCCTCGCGGGCCGCGTCGGTGCAGCGGAGCTGATCGGAGGCCACCCCGATCCCGGCGAACAACAGGGCCGAGACGAAGGTCAGCGCGCCGATGCCGAGCGCGGCCTCCACCGTGACGGAGCCTCGGTCGGCCATCAGGACTTCACCGACAAGGCCCGCTCGATGAGCGAGGTGAGCCCGGCGACGACGGCATCGCTGCTGAGGACCAGGTAGAGGACGGCCGCCAGCGCGGCGGCGGCCAAGGTGGCGATGGCGTACTCGACCGTCACCATGCCGTCGTCTTCGCGGAAGGTGGGGATCTTGGTCATGGGAATCGCCTTTCGATCAGAGGAAGTCGAGACGCCCGGCGAGGCCGAGCACGACGGGCAGGACGCCGAGGCAGAGGAACGCGGGGAGGAAGCACAGGCCGATCGGTGCCGCCAGCAGCACTCCGGCCCGTTCGGCGCGCTCCTCGGCTTCGGCGGAGAGCGACTCGCGCAGTCTTCGCGCGAGATCTTTCGAGTGCGTCGCGAGCGCGGTGCCCGCCCTCGCCGTGCGGACGGCGGCGACGGACAGTTCGGTGAGACCGGGCCGGTCGCGGACCGGGGCCCAGGCTTCCGCCGGCCCGATGCCCACGACGAGATGCGACGCCACCGAACGCAGCGCCGCCGCGGTCTCCGGTGACGCCGTCGGCACGACGGCTTCGAGCGCGACGGGTACCGGCAGCCCACCGGCCAGGCAGGCGGCCAGCAGGTCGAGGGTGGCCGCGGACCGGAGGAGTTCGGAGACTCCTTCGTCCCGGGACGATCGTTTCCGGAGCCACGTGAGGAGACGGCCCGGCCGCACGACGGTCCCTGCGGTGACACGCGGCCAGCAGAAGACGGCACCGCCCAGCAGGATCAGCGCGGCGCCGGTCAGCATGACGCCACCCGGCCGGTGAGCGCCCGGCACCAGGCCGTACCCGCCCAGATCAGCCCGCTGCCCACGACGAGCAGCAGCTGACCGGCGCCCGTCGCGGTGAGGACGTGGACCGGGCCCGCCCCCATCGCCTCGCCGAGCGGCAGGCACACCAGCGGGAGGACCGCGAGCACGGCGGCACTCGCCCGGGGGCCGGCCATCTTGGCTTTGAGACGGCGGCGGAAGCCGATCTCCGCCTCGGCGTCCCGGCGCGCGGCGTCGAGTACCTCGGCCATCGGAAGCCCGAACCGGTTCGCCAGCGTCCACGCGTTCACCAGGGCCGGTGGCGCGTCCGGATCGGCGGCGGTCTCACCACCGAGCCGGGCGGCCGCGATGAGTCCGCGCAGCCGCTCGGACGCCGCGGGTATCGCCTCCGCGGTGGCCTCGGCCGCCGTCACCGGATGGGCGCCCGCCCGGAGTTCACCGATCATGGTCCGCAGCACGGACGCGGTGAGTTCGGCTTCGGCCAGCGCCGCCTTCGCCCGTGCCCGCCACCGGTACTCCTGGCGGACGGCCGAGGTGAGCACGAGCGTCGCCACTGCCCAGCCGATTCCGAGGAGCGGCAAGACGAGCAACGCGGGCAGCGGCCACCAGCCCGCCCGCACGGCCCGGGGCAGACGCCAGGCGAACGGGGCGCGCGCCAGCGGCTTCGGCCAGCAGGCCAGCCCCGCGCCGCAGGAGAGAAGGAACCACGGGTTCATGCCGCCATCTCCTCGAACGGCGTCTCGTCGCCGATCCAGGTGCCCTTGGTCCAGACCGGAACGACCTTGGCCTCGCCTCGAAACGACCGGAGGACGCCGACCTCGTCCAGCCGCCGGATCCCGCTCGGCAGGCGGCGCATGTGCAGGACCACCCGCACCGCCGACGTCAGCTGGCTGTGCAGCGCGTCCCGTTTCAGCCCGCCGAGCGCGGCCAGCGCTTCCAACCGCGCGGGGACGTCCTGCGGTGAGTTGGCGTGCACGGTGCAGCCCCCGCCCTCGTGCCCGGTGTTCATGGCGTTGAGCAACGCGATGACCTCGCCACCGCGTACTTCGCCGACGACCAGCCGGTCCGGACGCATGCGCAACGCCTGCCGGACCAGTTCGCTCAGCCCGACCTCGCCCGCGCCCTCGACGTTGGCCGGGCGGGTGAGCAGGCTGACGAACCGCGGATGGTCCGGTTGCAGTTCTGCCGCGTCCTCGACGCAGACGATGCGTTCGGCCGGGGGCACCGCGCCGAGCAACGCGGAGAGCAGGGTCGTCTTGCCCGCCCCCGTCCCGCCGGAGACCAGGAACGCGAGCCGTCGCCGGATGACCGAGCCGAGCAGATCCGCGCCGCTGGTGCCGAACACCCCGCGCGACCGGAGCTCGGCGAGATCATGGGTGGCGGGCCGGAGAACGCGGAGCGAGAGGGTGGTTCCGGCGGGCGCGATCGGCGGGAGGACCGCGTGCATCCGGACCCGGCCTCGCGGCCCCACTCCCGGCAGCCAGCAGTCGGCGAACGGTTGAGCGTCGTCCAGCCGCCGACCGCCGGCGAGAGCGAGCCGCTGAGCCAGCCTTCGGACGGCTTCCTCGTCGGCGAAGCGGACGTCCGTCAGCTGGACGCCTTCACCGGAATCCGTCCAGACCTCGTCGGGTGCCGTGACGAAAACATCGGTGACTCCGGGCTTTTCGAGAAGCGGCGCCAGCGGGCCGGCTCCGACGAACTCGTCGCGGGCCAATCGCACCGCCCCGAGGACGGCCTCCTGACCGAGCGCGCCACCGGCTTCGGCGCGGACGGCCCGCGCGACGCTCACCGGATCCGCCGGGGCGGCGGATCCGGCCAGCCGTCGCCGGACCCGCTCGACCAGATCGTCGGTCATCGCGAGGCACCGGCCAGATTCCCGCGCGCGGCCGCGAGGACTTCGGTGGCGGCCGTGGCCAGGTGCCCCCGATGCCTCAGGACGAACTCACCGCGATCGAGAGCGGCCGAGAGGGACCGCTCGCGGCCCATCGAGGTGATGAGCGGAACGCCGACGGCGTCGGCGATCTCTTGCGGGATCAGCCCGGCTGGCGACGGCCCCCGTACCGCGACACCGATCCGTGACGCGTGGGGTTCGATCCTGGCGAGGACCTGTTTCGCCGCCGCGCAGGCGCGGAGTTCGGCGGGGACGACGACCACGACCAGATCGGCCAGCCCGATCACAGTGGCCGTCTCGGCGCCGAAATACCTCGGCAGATCACAGACGACCGTCCGCCCCGCCCGGCGTCCGGCGCACAGCACGCCCTCGATCGCGTCGGGCCCAGGGCCGCGTCCTTCCCTGCCATAGGACACAAAGGACAGTGAGCCGGTCGCGTACTTCTTTCGCGGCAAGGCTTCGCTCAACGCGGCCATGGACACCCTGCCGCCGAGGTCGAGCTCCGGCCAGCGCGGCCCGCGATCGCGTTCGGCGGCGAGGAGGACGTCGACGCCGCCGCCGAGCGGATCGCAGTCGACGAGCAGCCCGCCGGCGCCGGATTTCTCCGCCCGGTACGCGACGGCGGCCGACAGCACGGAAGCCCCGGCCCCGCCTCGCCCGCCGATGATCCCGATGACGACTCCGTCGTCCCGTGCCGGCCCGTCGACGACGTCGGCGAACTCGCCGATGAGGTCGCTTTCCTCGTCCGGCAGCGAAAGGACCTTCTCCGACCCCGTGTTGACGGCGCGCTCCCACGTCACCGGGGTCGGCGCGCCCTTGCAAACAAGGAGGACCTTGTTCCGCCGCAGCAGCCGGTTCGGCGCGCTCGCGGCCTCCTCGTCGAGCACCACGAGCGGGGCGCGGGCCCATCTCCCGCGCGCGGCGGCCAGATCGGGCGCTCGTTCGACCTCGCAGCCCGCGGCCGCCGCCACGCGCAGGATCTCGTCGAGCAGGATGTCGTCTCCGGCGACGACGAGCGGATGTTCCGCGGTCATGACTCCCCCAGTGATTCGGTCGGACTCGGGTGATGACTCCACGGTCGCGCCGGTCCGTGCCGCGCACAACGCCATTCCGTCCCGCCTGTGGACAACCGGGGTGTTGTGGACAACTCCGCCGCGGGAAACCGGTTTCCGGCGTTTCCGTCGGACCTTTCCGCTACGCATCTCCGGCTCGGTATTCCAATCGGAGGAGGGCACGAAGAAGCGTTGCGAGAAAAGAAACTTAACGAACTCTGGCCGATTAGGCCTTGCCCTGTCGAGGTTTCCGCCGCCGATAAGGTCTGAACCATTGGCACGGCAGGGAAATAGGAGGCGGCCCTCGCCAGGGGGGAGGGACGAGGGCCGCCTGGGGTTCAGCCCCGGGGGGTCGGACTGAACCGAGGCCCGGCGCAAAGACCGGACAATCTCACTGTAACTCCGATACCGGCCCGTTGCGGGCGGCGCCGGTACCCACAATTCGATAACGGCGCGACGCGCCGGATCGGGTACGCGGTCGTGAATTTTTCCACCGTCGTATCCCGATCGTGGTCGACCAACGGGCGCCCGGCCGCCCGGCTCTCCTATCCTTGGCGAGTGGACCGACCCAGCACGACGCCGAGCCAGGTCGCGGCGTTCTTCGATCTCGACAAGACGATCATCGCGTCATCGAGCGCGTTGGCCTTCAGCAAGCCGCTTTTGCGCGAAGGCCTGATCAATCGCCGAGCCGCGCTTCGCAGTGCGTACGCCCAGCTCGTCTTCTCCCTCGCGGGCGCGGACGCGGCGAAGACCGAACGGATGCGAGCCGAGGTTTCCGCGCTGTGCACCGGATGGGACGTCGCGCAGGTGTCCGCGATCGTCCGCGAAACGCTGCACGACGTCGTCGATCCGCTCGTGTACGCGGAGGCGGCGGAACTGATCTCTTCGCATCGCGCGGACGGGCACGACGTCGTGGTCCTGTCGGCGACCGGCGAGGAGGTCGTCGCGCCGGTCGCCGAAATGCTCGGCGCGACGCGCAGCGTGGCCACCCGGATGCAGATCGTGGACGGCCGGTACTCGGGCGAAGTCGATTTCTACTGCTACGGCGAGAACAAGGCCGTCGCCGCGAAGGAACTCGCGGCGACCTACGGCTACGATCTCACCCAGTGCCACGCGTACACCGACTCGAGCACCGACATCCCGCTCCTCGAAGTCGTCGGACGGCCGCACGCGGTCAACCCCGACCGCGTCCTGCGCAAGCACGCGACGGAACAAGGCTGGGAGATCCTCGCGTTCGAACACCCGATGTCGCTGCGCACCCGGATCCCGGCGCGGTCGGCGGGCCTGGTGGCGCTCGGCGCCTTCGCCGCGGGGGCCACCTGGTACGGCTACAACCGGCGCAAACGCACCCGCTGAACGCATACCCCACACGGCGGTACCCGGCCCGTTTTCGCAGCCAGGGCCGCGAATTGTCCGTCGCGGAGGGTGTCCGTGTCACTAGATCGAGCCTCTGTACCGGTGCACCCGTCTGCGCACTTGAAGTGACCCGGCTCACGGCGTAGAAAGTAGGTGCGGACGTTCGGTCGGCCAGGGAACAGGTAGAAGAGAAGCCTGTTCCACCCCGGCGAATCTCCGTGTGCGGACACCGGGTACCCACGCGCAGCGCGCCGCGGGAGGCTCGTCGTCTAGGGACTGCGTACCGGGACGCCGGACGCCGAGTCCATGAAGGTACGACCAGAGTTGCACGCTTGGTCGCCCGAGTGGTCCGCACTGACTGGCGGCGCCCGCCGGCTTCTTGCCGCCGGGCGCCGCCAGTGTTTTGCCCACGTTTTCAAGCGTGACAGGCCCCTTCGCGTCCCTTTGTGTATGAACGGACCGTTCGTGCGGGTGGCCGATGGACAAGCAAAGTGCTCGTGGGTAGCTTCCGGATATCAGTGCTTCCAGGTGGACTTCTTTCCACCTGTGAGTCAGGCACGAATCTGGGAGGCTTGAGGTGACGACCCGAACCGCGCACGCCCGTCATCGGAGGATCCATGCGCTCGCCCTGCCCCTCGCGGGTCTGCTCACGCTGGGTGTCGCGGGTGTTCCGGCCACCGCGCAGCCGGTGACGGCGGACGCGGAGGCGCAGCGCGCGCTGCGCGGGTTGACCCTGGAACAGAAGGTCGGGCAGCTCTTCGTCACGTGGGTGAACGGGAAGTCCGCCGACGAGGTCAACGCCAAGAACAAGGCCGACTTCGGGGTGGACACCCCCGCGCAGGTGATCGAGAAGTACCACCTGGGCGGCGTCATCTACTTCAACAACGACAGCCGCGACAACTTCGACGACCCGGTACAGGTCGCCAAGCTGTCGAACGGGCTCCAGCGGGCCGCCCTCCGCAGCGGCGCCCGCATCCCGCTGCAGATCGCGACCGACCAGGAAGGCGGCACGGTCACCCGGATGGGGGCCCCCGCCACCGAACTGCCCAACGCGATGGCGATCTCGGCGGGCCGCGACACCAAGGCCGCGCAGGAGGCCGCCCGGATCCTCGGGCACGAGCTGCGCGCCGTCGGCATCAACCAGGACTTCGCCCCCGACGCTGACGTGAACTCCAACCCGGCGAACCCGGTGATCGGCGTCCGTTCCTTCTCCGGCCGCCCGGAGCTGGCGAGCCAGTTCGTCGAAGCCCAGGTCAAGGGCTTCCAGAACTCCGGGCGGCGCTCCGAGACGGTGTCCGCCGCCGCGAAGCACTTCCCCGGCCACGGCGACGCGGCCACCGACAGTCACCTCGAGCTGCCCAGGATCGACCGGAGCGAGGCCAGCTGGCGCGAGACGGACGTGCCGCCGTTCAAGGCCGCCATCAAGGCGGGCATCGACTCGATCATGAGCGCGCACATCCAGTTCCCCAGCCTCGACCCGTCGGGCGAGCCCGCCACGCTGTCGAAGCCGATCCTCACCGGCAAGCTGCGCGAGGAGCTCGGATACCGCGGAGTCGTCGTCACCGACTCCCTCTCGATGGACGCGGTGCGCGAGATGCACAGCGACGCGGAGATCCCGGTGCTGGCCCTCAAGGCGGGTATCGACCAGCTACTCATGCCGGTGAACCTCGAACTCGCCATCAACTCGGTGCTCGACGCCGTCCGCAAGGGTGAGCTGACCGAGCGGCGGATCGACGAGAGCGTCCTGCGGGTACTGAAGCTCAAGCTGAACCGGGGCATCCTGACCTCGCCGTTCGTCGACCCGGCCAAGGTGATGTCGAAGGTCGGGGTCCCGGCCAACCTCGCGACCGCGCAGGGCATCGCCGACCGGTCGGTCACCGCGATCCGCAACGACGGCGGCGTCCTGCCGCTCAAGCAGCAGCCCGCGAAAACGCTCGTGACCGGCTGGGGCGCGACCACGACGACGTCGCTGGCCGCGAAGCTCACCGCGCACGGCACGAGCGCGACCGCGCTGCAGACCGGCCAGACGCCGACCGACGCGCAGATCTCACAAGCCGTCGCGGCGGCCAAGGACGTCGACCTCGTCGTCGTGCTGACCAACAACGTCGGCACGTATCCGTTGCAGGGCAAGCTGTTGCAGGCGCTGGCCGACACCGGCAAGCCCGTCGTCGCGGTCGCCGCCCAGATCCCCTACGACGCCGGCTACGAGAACCCGATCAAGACGTGGCTCGCCACGTACGGCTACATCACGCCTTCGCTCGAGGCGCTGGCGAAGGTGATCCTCGGGAAGGTGAAGCCGCAGGGCAAGCTGCCGGTCGACGTTCCCGCGGGCAAGGACGTGGGCACGGTGAAATACCCCTTCGGCCACGGGCTGACCTGGTGAACCTCAACCGCCGCCACTTCCTCGCCACCGGCGCGCTCGCGGTCCCCGCGCTGACGGCCGGGTCCGCGGTGGCCCAGCCGGAAAGCGAGAGCAAAGGTCCCCCGCTCACCCGCACCGGAGCGGAGGTGCTCGCCGCCAAGGGCTGGGCGCCGCTGTCCGGCCGCAAGCTCGGCGTGCTGTCGAATCCGACGGGTGTCCTGGCGAGCGGCGACCACATCGTCGACTCGATGGTCGCCGCCGGGGTCCGGCCGCTCGCCGCGTTCGGGCCGGAGCACGGTTTCCGCGGCAGCGCGCAGGCAGGCGGCTCCGAAGGCGACTACACCGATCCGCGCACCGGCGTGCCGGTGTACGACGCGTACGGCGCCGACGCGACGAAGCTCGCCGGGATGTTCACGAAGGCGGGCGTCGACACCGTCGTCTTCGACATCGCCGATGTCGGCGCGCGGTTCTACACCTACATCTGGTCGCTGTACACGGCGATGGTCGCGGCGGCGAAGGCCGGCGCGGCGGTCGTCGTGCTGGACCGGCCGAATCCGCTGGGCGGCAAGGCCGCCGGGCCGATGCTGGACCCGGCGTTCGCGTCGGGCGTCGGCCGGAAGCCGATCGTGCAGCAGCACGGCATGACCGTCGGCGAGCTCGCGCGGTTCTTCGCGGCCGAGTTCCTGCCGGCCGAGGGCGTCACGCCGGGCAAGCTCGAAATCGTCGAAGTGCGCGACTGGCGACGCGATCAGCTCTTCGACCGCACCGGGCTGACCTGGGTCCCGCCGAGCCCGAACATGCCGACCCCGGACACCGCGCTCGTCTATCCCGGCACCGGGATGTTCGAGGGCACCGTGTTCTCCGAAGGCCGCGGCACCACCAGGCCGTTCGAGATCATCGGCGCGCCAGGCCTCGACTGGCGCTGGCGGGAGAACCTCGGCGAACTGCGGCTTCCCGGCGTGAAGTTCCGTGAGGCGTACTTCGTGCCGACGTTCGGCAAGTTCGTCAACGAGCCCTGCGGCGGCGTGCAGGTGACGATCACCGATCCGCGGGCGTTCGACGCCATCCGCACCGCGGTCACCATGTTCGTCACCGCGAAACAGGTGCACCCGGACAAGTTCAAGTGGCGACCCGACAACTTCCTCGACAAGCTCTCCGGCTCCGACAGGCTGCGCACGATGGTCGACAAGGGCGCGGGAGCGGACGAGATCGTCGGGTCCTGGCAGGCGGAACTGGCCGAGTTCGACCGGAAACGCCGTCGCCATCTCATCTATCGCTGAGGGGAACGACCGTGCGTGTTAGGAAGATCCTGATCGCGGCTGTTTCCGTACTGGTCGCGGCGACCACGCTGTCGACGGCGGGAGCACAGGCGATTCCGGGGAGCGAACAAGATCGAGACCGCGCGGCGGGCCGGTTCGACAAGCCGCGCGAAGGCTTCGCGCCCGCGTCCACCGTCCTGCGTGACGGCGCGCCCTCCGACGTCGGCCTGGACCCGGAGCCGATCAAGGCGGCCGAGCGGTTCATCGAGAGCTGGACGAAGCCGGACGCCACCGGGCATCCGCATTTCTCCGGAGCGGTCGGCGTGCTCGCGCACGACGGCGTGGTCGTCGAGCGCCAGGCCGTCGGCGGCGCGGTCCGCTACGCCGACGCGAACGGCACAGAACTGCCACCGGAGCAGCAGGTGCCGATGCGCGCGGACACCATCTTCGACATGGCCTCGATCTCGAAGCTGTTCACCTCCATCGCGGTGATGCAGCTGGCCGAGACGGGCAAGCTGGACATCTCGGCGCCGGTGGTGCGATACCTGCCGGAGTTCGGGGTGAACGGCAAGGAGGCCGTCACCGTCCAGCAGCTGCTCACGCACGTCTCGGGCTTCGCCGCGACACCGCTCCCGTCGCTGTGGGAGGGCTACCCGGACATCCCGTCTCGCCGGAAGGCCGTTCTCGACAGCCCGCTGAAGAACGCGCCGGGCAGCACGTACCTCTACTCCGACATCAACCTGCTGACGCTCGGTTTCCTGGTCGAGAAGGTGGCCGGGGCCCCGCTGGACAAGGTGGTCCAGGACCGCATCGCCGCCCCGCTGGGCCTGGCCGACACCGGCTACAACCCGCCGGCGTCGAAACTCGCCAGGGTCGCGGCGACCGAGTACGCCGCGAAGCCGCCTCGGGGGCTCGTACGCGGCGAAGTCCACGACGAGAACGCCTGGTCGCTGGGCGGCGTCGCCGGGCACGCGGGCGTGTTCTCCACGGCCGCCGACATGGCGGTGCTGGCGCAGACGATCCTCAACGGCGGCGCGTACCGCGGCCACCGGATCCTGCGCGAGGAGACCGTGCGGGCGATGCTGACGAACTACAACCACAAGTTCCCCGACAACGCGCACGGGCTCGGCTTCGAACTCGACCAGCCCTGGTACATGGGCGCGCTGTCGGCGACTTTGACGGCGGGCCATACCGGCTTCACCGGGACCTCGCTGGTGATCGATCCGCTGTCGCGGTCGTTCGCGATCCTGCTCACCAACCGCGTGCACCCGACACGGAACTGGGGCTCGATCAACCTCGCCAGGGAGACGTGGGCGAGCTCGCTCGCGAAAGCGATGGCCGTCCGCCCCGCGCACGGCCGCGAGGCGTGGTTCAGCGGTGCCGGGGACGTATCTACTGCCACGCTCACGACTCCGCTCTTACAGACGCGTGGCGGGCCACTGAAGGTCTCCTTCGACACCTTCGTGGACACCGAAGGTCCCTCGGACTCGCTGTTCTTGGAAACAAGTGTCGACGGCGGAGCCACCTGGAAATCGATTACCCTGCGTGCGACCGGACCAGGCGCGCCCGCCGGGGACCAGACCGGGCTCGGCGGGCACGGACATCGCGCTTGGTGGCGGGTCGCCGCCGAGGTGTCGCAAAGCTCACAAATCACCCTCCGCTGGCGTTACACGACCGACGCTCGTTACACCGGACGGGGAATTTCTTTGGACGGTGTGAAAGTCACTGAACGCGGCCGCACACTGCTGGACAGTGAGCATAATCCCCCTACTTTCGTCGCTACCGGCTGGAAGTTGAGCACTAGGTAGCCAATCGGCTCCGATGTGCTGACCGGACCGCCCCGTTGACCGGGACACAGCCCCTTGCGTCGCGACACTAAGTTGCCAAGTCGTTAGCTCGACCTCGTTAACGGCCTCGACCTGGTTAGCGACTTTCTGGTCAACGATTAATCGCAAATCGAATCCGCAGACACGGATAGGTTGCGATCTTCCCGAAGGGTGTGGGTAGCCTTGTCGCAGATGCCAACGGTTAGTAACTTTCCCACGGTGGGCGATACCGATTCCGTAATCGCGGCCGCACCGTCCGAGACCGTGCCGGCGCAGCCGACACGGGACGCTGACGCGAGCCCGCTGGTCCGGATTCGCTCCCTCCTGCCCGGGCTCGCCCGGGCCGAGCAGCGTGTCGCGAAGGTCGTCCTCGACGACCCCGCGACGGTCGCGCGGCGCAGCATCACCGAGGTCGCGCTCGCGGCCAACACCAGCGAAACCACCGTCACCCGGTTCTGCAAGGCCGTCGGCGTCGGCGGATATCCGCAGCTGCGGATCGCCTTGGCGGCCGACACCGCCCGCACGGAGGCCCGGTCGAGCCGGAACCTCGGCGGCGAGATCGGTCCGGAGGACGACCTGGCCGCGGTGATCGGCAAGGTGAGCTTCGCGGACGCCCGTGCCGTGGAGGAGACCGCCGACCAGCTCGACATCCCGTCGCTACAGCGGGTGATCGACGTCCTGGCGGGCGCCGGCCGGGTGGACGTCTACGGCGTGGGCGCGAGCGCGTTCGTGGCCGCGGACCTGCAGCAGAAGCTGCACCGCATCGGGCGGGTCAGTTTCGCCTGGTCGGACACGCACATCATGCTCACCTCGGCCGCCGTGCTGAGCCCCGGAGACGTCGCGATCGGCATCTCCCACACGGGCGCGACCACGGACACCGTCGAGGCGCTGCGCGTGGCCCGCGAGCACGGCGCGATCACCGTCGCCGTGACGAACTTCCCGCGTTCGCCGATCACCGAGGTCGCCGACCACGTGCTGACCACGGCCGCGCGGGAGACGACGTTCCGCTCGGGTGCGACCGCCAGTCGCATCGCGCAGCTGACCGTCATCGACTGCCTGTTCATCGGTGTCGCGCAGCGGCACATGGACGCGTCGGTCAACGCTCTCGACGCGACCAGGGACGCGGTTGGCTCGCACCGTCTGGGCGTCCGGCCCGACGGCAGGCGACGGCCGCGGGAAACCGGCAAATGAGCGAAAAAGTGAGGCGCATGATGACCGTCCCACGCCAGGTGGTGCACGTCGACTCGCCAACCGAACAGCGCAATCCACGGACGACCGACATCGACCTGATGTCGACCATGGGCATCCTCGGCGCGATCAACGCCGAGGACCGCCGGGTCCCCGAAGCCGTCGCCGCGGTGCTGCCGCAGGTGGCGCGGGCGGTCGACTTCGCCGTGGAAGCGCTGCGGTCGGGACACCGCGTGCACTACTTCGGGGCCGGTACTTCCGGCAGGCTGGCGACGTTGGACGCGGCGGAGCTCGTGCCGACGTTCAACGTGCCCTCCGATTGGTTCATCGCGCATCACGCGGGCGGCGCGCGCGCTCTGCGCCAAGCCGTCGAAGACGCCGAGGACAACGCGAAGGCCGGAGCCGCCGAGGTGGCCGAGTCCGTCGCGCCCGGCGACTTCGTGCTCGGGCTGACGGCTTCCGGCCGGACGCCCTACGTGCTCGGCGCGCTGGCCGCGGCCAGCCGTCACGGTGCGCGTACCGCGCTGGTCTCGGGCAATCCGGCAGCGGTGACGCCGCCGGGTGTCGATGTCCTCATCGCGGTGGACACCGGCCCTGAGGCGATCGCCGGGTCGACGCGGATGAAGGCGGGCACGGCGCAGAAGATCATCCTCACGGCGTTCTCCACCGCGACGATGATCAAACTCGGCCGTACGTATTCGAATCTGATGGTCAGCATGCGGGCGACCAACGCGAAGCTGCGCGGGCGGACCATCCGGATCCTGCGCGAAGCCACCGGGATGAGCATGGCGGACTGTTCCGACGCGCTCACCGAGGCCGACGGCGACCTCAAGGTGGCGCTGGTCCATCTGCTGTCCGGCGAGGACGTCGCGAATGCGGCGAAGGCGCTGACGGCCAACGATGGCCACGTACGGAAGGCTCTCGACTCCCTGAGGGTGCGCGCGAGCTGAACACCGGCGGACAGACCCGTTCATCCCGACGCCTCGCGCTCACGCGACGCGAACGGGTGTCCGTCGCCGGGATGGCCGGATTCATCCTGCTGCTCAACGTCATCGGCTGGGGGGTCCTGACGCTTTTCGTGGCGCCGCGCCAATACGAGCTCGGCGCCACGGGCGTGTTCGGGGTCGGCCTCGGGGTGACGGCGTTCGTACTCGGTATGCGGCACGCGTTCGACGCGGACCACATCGCCGCGATCGACAACACCACCCGCAAGCTGATGGCCGACGGGCAGCGGCCGCTTTCGGTCGGTTTCTGGTTCTCCCTCGGTCATTCGACGATCGTGTTCGTCCTGTGCCTGCTGTTGTCCCTCGGCGTCCGCGCGCTCGCCGGGGCCGTCGAGGACGACTCGTCGGCTCTGCACGAGGCGACCGGGCTGATCGGGACGTCCGTTTCCGCGGTGTTCCTGTACCTCATCGGGATCATGAACCTGGTGGTGCTGGTCGGCATCGTGAAGGTGTTCCGGCGCATGCGGCGGGGCGAGTTCGACGAAGCGGCGCTGGAGCGGCAGCTCGACAATCGCGGCTTCATGAACCGCCTGCTTCGCGGCGCCACCAAAGCGGTGCGCAAGCCTTGGCACATCTACCCGATCGGCGTGTTGTTCGGTCTCGGCTTCGACACCGCGACCGAGATCAGCCTGCTGGTGCTCGCCGGCGGCGCCGCGGCGTTTTCGCTGCCCTGGTACGCGATCCTGGTGCTGCCGATCCTGTTCGCCGCGGGGATGACGCTGTTCGACACCGCCGATGGCTGCTTCATGAACTACGCGTACGGCTGGGCGTTCGCGAAGCCGGTGCGGAAGATCTACTACAACCTCACCGTAACGGCGCTTTCCGTCGCGGTCGCCTTGCTCATCGGGACGATCGAGGTCATCTCGATCATCACCGAACGGTTCGGCATCACGACCGGACCGCTGGCGGCGATCGGGTCGCTGAGCCTCGACTACGTGGGCTACGCGGTTGTAGCGCTCTTCGTGCTTACGTGGCTCTTCGCGCTTCTCGTGTGGCGCTTCGGGCGTATCGAGGAGCGCTGGTCGGCCCGGCTGCCGGAAAGCGGCTCCTGACCTGCGGAAAGAGAGCAAGGGACCTTTGCTACCACTGGGCGCGTCCCCCTCGTGGCCGATGTCCCCAATGTGGCATTGGAGACGCTGAGTGTCCCCAATGCCACATTGGGGACACTCGGCTCAGCAGCGGCACAGCGGTCAACGCGGTACTTAGCATGCCTACGCAATCGATAGCAAAGGTCCCTTGCTCCCTCCTTGGTCAGGCGGACTGGGCCACCTTCGCCCGCGAAGGGACCGAAAGCGCGAAGCCCAGCAGGGCGACGAAGGCGGCGACGGGACCGACCCACCAGACGCCCGCCGACGACAGGACGACGCCACCCAGCGCCGCGCCGAGGGCACCGCCGCCGTAGATCGCGGAACCGTTGAGCCCCATGGCGACCGTCGGCGCGTCAGGCGCCAGCGAAAACAGCCGGTGCTGCTGCGGCACCATCAGCATGCCACCGAAGACCCCCGAAGCCAGCGCGAGGACCAGCGAGCCGGGCAGGCTCAGCACGGCGACGTCCAGCAGCGCGAACGTCACGACCGTGCCGATGAGCGAGATCGAGCGGACGCGCGCGGGGCCGAGCGAGTCGGTGGCCCGGCCCGCGAAGACGTTGGCCACGATCTGCCCGATCCCGAAACCGACGAGCAGCCACGAGATCATCGCGCCCGCCGCCACCGGCGCGACCAACACCGGCAGGTACACGAAGGCCGCGAAGCCCGCGGCGGTCCCGAGAACGCTCACGCCGAGCACGCGCGCGATCGGCGGCCGCGCGACGACGGCGAGCCTGTCGCGCAACGACACCGTCGGCATCCGGACCCCGGGCAGAAGCGGCACGAGCAGCATCACGATCAGCGCCACCGCGCCGATCCCCCACATCACCGCGCGCCAGCCGAACCAGGTCCCGGCCAGCACCCCGATCGGCACGCCGAGCACCATCGAAACGCTCATCCCGTTGGAGACCGTCGCCAGCGCGCGGCCGCGCCGTTCGTCCGACGCCAGCGCGCCGGCGAGGACATAGGCGTTGGACTGGAACGCGGCGGCGCCGAGCGCGGCCAGCACCCGTGCGACGGCGACCACGGCGAAGGACTCGCCGAGCGCCTGACCGGCCATGCCGATCGTGAACAGCCCCATCCCCGCGCCGAGCACCCAGCGCCGGTCGAGCCGTCCGGTGAAGGCCGCGATGAGCGGCGAGGAGATCGCGTAGGTCACCGCGAAAACAGTGGTCAGCTGGCCCGCGACGGCTTCGGAAACGCGCAGGTCGGCGGCGATGGTGGGCAGCAGCCCGTTCAGGACGAAGCCGTCGGTGCCGACGGTGAACGTCCCGACGGCGAGTACCAGCAGAGCCCCCAGAGCGAGCCGATCATTTGATGATCGTCGAATCGTCATGGGAGGTATAGTGACGGGACTATTCGATGACTGTCAAATAGTTTGGAGTGACGTGAGCAGCACGCTGCCGCAGCCGTCGACCGACGAGATCGAGATCGTGCCGGTACTCCAGGCACTCGCGGACCCCGTGCGCCTGGAGCTGATCCGCGCTCTCCGAAGCAACCCTTCGCCGCGAAGCTGCGCTATCACCGAGTACGACGTCGACATCAGCGCGCCGACGCTCTCCCATCACTGGAAGGTGTTGCGCGAGGCCGGCCTCACGACGACGTTCGTCGAGGGCCGGACCCGCTGGGTCGAGCTACGGACCGAGGACGTCCACACGCGTTTCCCCGGGCTACTGGACGCCGTCCTCGCCTAGCCGCCACTTCGCCGCGAGTTCCGCCGCGGCGCACACGCCGACGTCGAGCAGATACGGCCCCGCCTGCCCGCAACCGGACCCCGGCGCGATCGGCTGACCGTGCCCCATCCCGGCGACGGCGTGCGTGTCGACGGCCGCGCCGACGTCGGTCCACTGCTCGGAAAGCTCGCGCATGTTCAGCGGAGCGACCGTGTAGTCCGCGGTTCCGTGCCAGACGCTGACCGGCGAACGCGTCCCCGTTCCCGCGGCCCGCACCTTGTCGCCCCATTGCTTCGGAGTCAGATCCTTGCCGGGATTCATGCAGGAGTACGCGTCGATCATCGAGGTCGCGCAGCCGTAAGGCAGCCCCGCGACGACACCGCCGCCCGCGAACAGTTCCGGATACGCCGCCAGCATCACCGAAGTCATCGCGCCACCAGCCGACAAACCGGTCACGTACGTCCGGCTCCCGGCCGCGTACCGCGCCATCTGCGCGATCGATTCGGCCTCCCCGGAACCACGTTTGATGTCGCCCGCTTGGAACCAGTTGAAGCATTTGCTGAAGTTGTTCGCCGATTCCTGTTGCGGCAGAACGAGCTTGAACCGCAGCTTGTCCGCGAGCCCGACCCAGCCGGAGCCGCGCGCGTAGCCGGCGGCATCCTGGGTGCAGCCGTGCAGCACGACCACCGCTGGCCGCCCGGACGGCAGCCCGTCGGGAACGTATTCGTACATCCGCAAAGCACCGGGATTGCTCCCGAACCCGGTCACCGGGCGGATCGTCGCCGCCTGCGCCGGAGCCGAAAAGAGAAGGGTCAATGCCGAAACCACCGCGCCGATGAGGAGTTTTCGCATCACCTCAGGCTAAAACCGCCGACGCCCGCTTCCCACGTGGAAGACCACCACAGCGACTGCCCGTTTTGTGTGGCCGCGCCGGGTACCCTCACCCGAGAACCCCGTTTACCGTCGGCCGATGCGGCTCTTCCTGGTCCTCGCGATGATGCTGGCCCTGGCCACCCCCGCCCAGGCGGCGAGCGGTTGCGGGAACGTGCGCGTTCCCGGCGCCGTGCGACAACAACTGTCCTGTTTGGACGATCTGACCACCACCGGAACCCTGGCCACCGGGCACACGGTCCAGTCCGACTGGGCCGGGCTCACCTCCGCCGGTCTCCCTGTCCCCCAAGGCGTTCCCGGTATCCAGATCGACGGCTACTTCCCGGACTCGTCGACGGCCAACACGACACACGGCTGGAATCACGACGCCCAGTTCGTGCTGCGCCTGCCCGATCGCTGGAACGGCGGCCTCGTGGTCTCGGGGTCACCCGGCGTGCGACGGCAGTACGCGAACGATCGCGCGATCGGCGACCAGGTCCTCGCGGCCGGTTACGCGTTCGCCGCGACCGACAAGGGCAATACCGGCGCCGACTTCCACACCGATGGACGCCGCCCCGGAGACGCGCTCGCCGAATGGAATTCGCGGGTCACGCAGCTGACCATCGCGGCGAAGGCGGCCGTCGCGCACCGCTACGGACGCCTGCCGAGCCGCACTCTCGCGGCCGGGATGTCGAACGGCGGTTACCTCGTCCGCTGGCAGCTCGAGCACCGGCCGTGGCTCTACGACGGCGGAATCGACTGGGAGGGCACGCTTTGGCACGAAGACGGGCCGAACCTGTTCACTTTCCTGCCTCCCGCGATCAAGGCCTACCCCGCGTACGCCGCCGGTTCCGCGCAAGCCCACCGGCAGATTCTCGATGCCGGTTTCGCGCCGGGCTCGGAATTCCTCTGGCAGTACCACAACGACGTCTACTGGGGCTTGACGCAACGCATTTATCAGGCCGAATTCGATCCCACGTTCGCCGGGGCCGACTACGACTACGCCACTCGCCCGCCGTCGGTACACCGCGCGGTCGAACGGATCTCGCTGACCGGCCGGATCGGCAAACCGCTGATCACCCTGCACGGCACCCTCGACACCCTCCTGCCGATCACCCGCGATTCCGACGTCTACCAGCGGATGATCGCCGAGCAGGGCCGCGCCGGCCTGCAGCGCTACTACCGGATCGTCGACGGCAACCACGTCGACGGGCTGTACGACGCGTACCCGGACAAGCTGCGTCCGATCGGCCCCTGTTTCCGGACGGCGTTCACCGCGCTCGAAGGCTGGCTCGACGGCGTCCGCCCGCCCGCTTCGGCGACGATCCCGCGCGCGAGCGGTGACCTCGCGACCACTTGCGCACTAAGCTGATCGAATGGAATTCCAGGACGTCGTACGACGCCGTCGCATGGTCCGGAAGTTCACCGACGAGCCCGTCGCGGAGGCGAGCCTGCGGCGCGTTCTCCGCAACGCGCTGAAGGGTCCCTCGGCCGGTTTCTCACAGGGACAAGGTTTTCTCGTCCTCACCGGCGAGGAACTGGCGAAATTCTGGGAGTTCGGGGCGAGCTGGGCGCCGGAAACCGTGACCACGGCACCGGTCGCGATCGTCCCGTTCTCGGTCAAGAACGCCTACCTCGACCGCTATGCCAAGCCCGACAAGGGTGTCGCCGATCGCGACGAATCGTGGTGGCGCGTGCCGTACTGGGACATCGACACCGGGATGGCGACGCTGCTGATCCTCCAGACAGCCGTCGACGAGGGTCTCGGCGCGGTGTTCTTCGGGCTCGCGCCGGAAAGCGTGGAGCGGCTGCACAGCGAGTTCGGCGTGCCCGCGGATCACGACCCGATCGGCGTCGTGGCACTCGGCCACGGTGACGAGCCCGGGCCGTCTCCCGGCTCTTCGGCGACCAAGATCGCCCGGCGCGAATTCGAGGAGGTCATCCGTTTCGGTCACTGGTGAGGCGATGCAGCCTGAGCGCGAGCTGGAGTTCCAGCGCGCGCTCGGGTGCCTGCCATTGCTCGCCCAGCAGTGACGCGATGCGGTCCAGCCGCTGCACGACGGTGTTGACGTGCACGTGGAGCAGATCCTTCGCCCGCGTCAAGTTGCCGCCACAGGCGAAATACGCGCGGAGCGTGCCGATCAGATCCGTGCCGCGGCGTTCGTCGTAGTCGAGCACCGGGCCGATCGTGGCGGTCACGTACGCGCCGAGATCGGCGTGCTCTCCGAGAAGCAGCCCGACGAACCCGAGGTCGGCCATGCTCGCGCCTTCCCCCGCCCGGCCCAGCGCCAGCAGCGACGCGACACAACGCGCGGCTTCGGCGTGCGCCACTGCCAGCTCTCGCGGGGAGGCCGCCGGGCCCGCCGCGCCCACCGTCACCGGACAGTCCATTGTGGACGCCAGCTCGGCGGCCACGGATCGCGCCAGCGCGCCGGGATCCGCGCCGCGGACCAGAAGGACCACCTCGTCGGCGTGGACCCCGACCAGATCCGCGTGCCGCGAGGCCGCCGTGGCCAGCCGTCGCCGGGAGACGTCGTCGGAATGCGCGATCAGCACCGCGTGCGATGTCGACAAATCGACTCCCAAGCGTCGGCCGCGTGCCAGCAGCGCGGCCGGATTGCGGGTCGGCGCGGTGAGGAGGTCCGACAGCAACTCGCCGCGCACCTCGTCCTCGGCGCGCGCGACGGAACGCCGCTGCATCAGCAGCACGGCGGTGACCACGCCCGCCCGTTCGAACAGCCGCCGGTCGGCCTCGCCGAGCGAGCGTCCGCCGCCCAGCACCAGGCTGCCGAGGAACTCCTGCCCCGCCTGGACCGCGCACAGCCAACCGTCCTCAGTGGACACCGCACGCCCGCTCGTCCTGGACGCCGAAACCGCGGTCCGCGAAAGACTCAGCTCGCCGTCGGTCCTGGCGAGGACGGCACCGTCCGCGTCGTAGACGGCGATGGCGCCGCCGAGCACGTCCGCGACCGCGGCGGCGACCTCGGCCAGATCGCCCCCGCGCAGCACGAGATCCATCAGCCGGTCGTGCGCGTCCTCGGCACGGCGCATGGCGTCGTTGTGCGCGCTGATCGTCGCGTTGGCGGCGTTCAGCTCGGCGACCGCGCGGCGCGTCTCGTCGAGCAGATGCGCGTTGTCCAGCGCGATCGCCGCGTGGTCGGCCAGTGACGACAGCAGCGCGACCTCGTCGGGCGAGAACTCGCGCGTGGTCCGGTCCGAGGCGAACAGGACCCCGATGACCTTGCTGCCGATCGCCAGCGGCACTCCGAGGATTGCGGTCAGCCCCTCGTCGAGCACCCCGGTGTCGATCGACGACGTGTGATGGAACCGCTTGTCGTTGAAGTAATCCGCCGTCGCGTACGGCCGCGCGGTCTGCGCGACCAGCCCGCCGAGCCCCTCGCCCATGCCCAGCACGATGTCCTGGAACAGCGCGGAAACCGACCCGTCGGTGACCCGGACGTAGGTCTTGCCCTCGGTCTCGTCGTTGAGGCTGAGATACGAGACGTCGACGCCGAGCAACGCCCGCGCCCGCCGCACGATCGACCGCAGGACGGCGTCCGGATCGTCCAGCCGCGCGAGGTCGCTGGCCGTGTCGAACAACGCGGCCAGCTCCGCCTCACGCCGCCGGTGCTCGGCGACGGTGTCCCGGATCCGCAGCGCCAGCTCGGTGGCCTTCGGGTCGACGGGGACGTGCGCCAGCTGCTCGCTGCCCGCCCCGGAGGCGAGCAGTTCGAGCAGCCGGCGCAACTGTGCGGCACTGTCCACAGCGGTCATGCTGGCACGTGACCGCGCTCCGTGAGAACTTCGGAGTGCAGGGACTCACCCTTGGTCTCGCGGGCGGCGAGCAGGGCGATCACGGTCAGCACGCACATCGCGACGACGTAGAGCGAGACCGGGATCGTGCTGCCGAACTCCTTGAACAGCGCCACCGCGATGAGCGGCGCCACCGCGCCCGCCGCGATCGACGACAGCTGCCCGCCGACCGAAAGGCCGGTGTAGCGCACCCGCGTCGGGAACTGCTCGGAGAAGAACGCGGCCTGCGGGCCGTACATCGCGCCGTGCAGCACCAGCCCGATGGTCGCCGCGAGAATGATGACGCCGGAATTCTTCGTGTCGAGCATCGCGAAGAACGCGAAACTCCACACCGCCATGCCGATCGCGCCGAACAGATAGACCGGGCGACGGCCGATCCGGTCGGAAAGCTTTCCCCACAAGGGAATGGTCACGAAATGCACGGCCGAGCCGATGAGTACCGCGTTGAGTCCCGCCGATTTCGGCAGGCTCAATCCGGTGGTGACGTAGACGAGGATGAAGGCGGTGATCACGTAATAGGAGACATTCTCCGCCATTCGCGAACCGATCGTGATCAGCACCGCGCGCCAGCTCTTGCGGAACACTTCGACGACCGGCGCGTGTGTGGTCGTGTTGTTCTTCTGCGCCGCGAGGAACACCGGCGATTCGCTGACCGCGAGCCGGATCCACAGCCCGATCACCACGAGGACACCGGAAAGCAGGAACGGGATCCGCCAGCCCCAGCTGAGGAACGCCTCGTCGGACTGCGTCGCCGCGAGGATCGCCAAGACCGCCGTCGCGAGCAGGTTTCCGCCGGGAGCACCGCATTGCGGCCACGACGCCCAGAATCCGCGGCGCTTGTCGTCGCCGTGTTCGGAGACGATCAGCACCGCGCCGCCCCATTCGCCGCCGAGCGCGAAACCCTGCACGAGCCGCAGCAGCGTCAGCAGGATCGGTGCCAGGGCACCGACGGAGGCGTACGTCGGGAGGATGCCCATCGCGCAGGTCGAACCGCCCATCAGCAGGAGGCTCAGTACCAGCAGCTTCTTGCGGCCGACGCGGTCGCCGAAGTGCCCGAACACCAGCCCGCCGATCGGCCGCGCGAGGAAGCCGACGGCGTAGGTCAGGAACGCGAGCAGCGTGCCGGTGAGCGGATCGTTGGTGGGGAAGAACAATTTGCCGAACACCAGCGCCGCGGCGGAGGTGTAGAGGAAGAAGTCGTACCACTCGATCGTCGTGCCGATCAGGCTGGCGCTGACGACCTTCGCGATCGAGCCGCGGTTCTGGGTGGTCACCGAGGGAGTCCTTTCCGGGGAGGGGTTCACGCGGCGGTCCAGCCGCCGTCGAGGGGGATGGAGGTGCCGGTGACATGGGCGGCGTGGTCGCCGGACAGCCAGAGCAAGCACGCGGCGACGTCGGCGGGTTCGATGAGCCGTTTGATCGCCGAACGGCGCAACAGGACCTGCTCGATGACGGCGTCGCGTTCGAGCCCGTGTTCTTCGGCCTGCGCCTGGAGCTGGCCGGTGACCAGCGGCGTCCGGACGTAGCCGGGGTTGACGCAGTTGCTGGTCACGCCGTGTTCCGCGCCTTCGAGCGCGGTGACCTTGGAGAGGCCTTCGAGCGCGTGCTTCGCGGTGACGTACGCGGATTTGAACGGGCTCGCGCGGAGGCCGTGGACGCTGGACATGTTGACCACGCGCCCCCAGCCGCGTTCGTACATGCTCGGCAGCGAGCGGCGGATGAGCAGGAACGGCGCGGTGACCATGAGTGTCTGGACGCGGGTGAACGTCTCCGGAGGGAACTCGTGGATCGGCGCGATGTGCTGGAAACCGGCGTTGTTGACGAGGATGTCGATCTCGGCCGGCAGGGTTTCGACGGCCTGGGCGTCGGTCAGGTCGACGACGTGCGCGATGCCGTCGACGTCGGCCGCCGCCTTCTCGACGGCGTCGTCGATGTCGACGAGGTGGACCTTGGCCCCGGCCTCGGCGAGCGCTCCGGCGCAGGCCAGGCCGATCCCGCTCGCCGCGCCCGTGACCAGCGCGGACTTACCCGCCAGATCGCTGTGATACGCACCACTCATGCCGGACGACGTTAGGTCGCCAAGCCCGCTTAAGCCATGTGGTCACGCCCCACACCTGGGCAAGATCCCATGTGGGATTTCGCCAGGGTCAGCCGGCGGCGTCGGAGATCGACTTCGCCTCGCGAGCGCCGGCTTCGAAGGCTTCACACGAAAAGAGAAGCCAACCCCGGACACCCTCGGGCGTCCCGGCACTGAAGGCCGAAGCGGCTTCGAGGTACTTCGGCACCCGCCGGAAGTACGCGACCTCCGGCACCGTCAGCGCCTTCGGGTCCAACCCGGTCGCCACCGCCGAAAGCCGCGCCGCCGCCCGCGCGACGACACCGTCCGCGGAGCCGAAAGGCTTGAGCGCCAACAGTTCCCCGTGCACGACGGCGGTCAGCACCGGGCCGGGGACCGCCGTCGCGCCGGTGACCAGTTGCGCCAGCATCTCCAGCCGCGGCCCGACGTCACCCGACGACCGCGGCCGTCCCAGCGCGTCGGAATCCGTCACCAGATCCGACGCGGCGAGAACGTGCAGACGCGCCAACGCCTGCAGCGGCGCACGCCGCCAGGTCGGGAGCAGACCTTCCAGCGCTTCCGCGACTCGCAGCGCGCCCGCCAGCACCGGATCGGTCACCTCGCCGGATTCCGGCAGTTCGGGCGCCGCGCCTTCGATCCCCGCCGACGCCCGCGCCGACCGCACGGACGCCTCGGCGGCCGTCGCCGCGCCGCCACGCAGGTTCGCGGGCAGCCGGTGGACGGCGAACACGGCGTCCTGTGCCGATTTCGCGGCCGCGGCGACCCCTTCGAGGTCCAGCAGCGGCTTCAGCGGATCCGTCACGCGTCCAGCACCTGACCCTCGCGTCGCACGACCGGTGCCTGCACCGACCACGGGAAGTTGATCCACCGGTCCGTGTGCTTCCAGACGTAGTCGCATTTGACCTCGGAACGCGGCTTCTCGTAGACCACCGCGCAGCGCACCTCGGCGACGTGGTCGGCGCAGAAGTCGCGGACCAGCTTCAAGGTCGCGCCGGTGTCCGCGACGTCGTCGGCGACCAGCACCTTCTTCTTCGTCAGGTCGACGACGTTCGGCACCGGCGGCAGCATGACCGGCAGGTCGAGCCGCTGGTCGACGCCGGTGTAGAACTCGACGTTCATCACGTGCAGGTTCTTGACGTCGAGCGCGTAGCCGAGCGCGCCCGCGACGAACAGCCCGCCGCGCGCGATCGACAGGATCAGGTCCGGCTCGAAGCCGTCGTCGGCGACGGCCTGTGCCAGATCCCTGCTGGCCGTCCCGAACAACTCCCAGGTGAGCTCTTCCCGCTCCTCGGCCATGCTGCCTCGCCTTCTCGATCGTTCCCGCGAGCATAGGCAACGGCTTAGTGGCCTTTTCGAATGCTTCAAAACTGGCTATCCAGTAAGGCCATTGCCGGTCGTAACGTCAAGATCGTGACCGACTGGAACACCCACACCACCCTGACCGGCGAACGCGTCCGCCTCGAACCCCTCACCCGCGACCACGCCAAAGGCCTGTTCGAGGCCGGCTCCGACCCGGCGATCTGGACGTGGCTCAGCCTCCGGCAGCCGCGGGACCTCGCCGCGGCCGAGGCCATGGTCGACGACATCCTCGCCGACACCGGCCGCCGCGCCTGGGCGCAGATCGACGCCCGCACCGGCGAGGTCGCGGGCACGACGTCGTTCTACGCGATGAACGCGCGCAACAAGATCGTTTCCGTCGGCTACACCTGGATCGGTTCCGAATGGCAGCGGACCGGGCTCAACCGCGAGTCGAAACTCCTGTTGCTGCGCCACGCTTTCGACGACCTCGGCGCGAACCGCGTCTCGTGGGAGACCGACATCCGCAACCTCAAGTCGCAGAAGGCGATCGAACGTCTCGGCGCACAACGGGAAGGCGTGCTGCGCGCGCATCGCGTGCGGCCAGACGGAACGATCCGTGACACCGTCGTCTACTCCCTCACCGGACCAGAATGGCCGGCGGTCCGTACCGCTTTGTCCTCAAGTGTGTGAATGCCGTACGCAACCACGATGCAACCTTTTACTTCGCGTCGTAACGTCGATAGCGTGCCAACGGGCGTGAAGACACGCGAAACACAGGAGGCATCGCACCATGACCGAGCAGTCGCCGGCGCTGGACAATTTGCTCACGGAGAGCAGGACCTTCCCCCCGAGTGAGGCTTTCAGCGCGCAAGCGAATGCCACCGCCGACTTCTACGCCGAAGCCGACGCCGACCGGGAAGCGTTCTGGGCCAAGCAGGCCGAGCGCCTCCACTGGGAAACGAAGTGGTCGCAGGTACTGGACTGGACCAATGCGCCGGTGGCGAAGTGGTTCGTGGGCGGGAAGCTCAACGTCGCGTACAACTGCGTCGACCGCCACGTCGATTCCGGGCACGGCGACCAGGTCGCCATCCACTGGGTCGGCGAGCCCGGCGACAACCGTGACATCACCTACGCCCAGTTGAAGGACGAGGTTTCCCGCGCGGCGAACGCCCTCGAATCCCTCGGTCTCAAGGCGGGCGACCGCGTCGCCATCCAGATGCCGATGGTGCCCGAAGCGATCTTCGCGATGCTCGCGTGCGCCCGCATCGGTGTCCTGCACAGTGTCGTCTTCGGTGGTTTTTCCCCGACAGCGCTGCGTTCCCGGGTGGACGACCAGGCGGCGCGGGTCGTCATCACCACCGACGGCCAGTACCGCCGCGGCAAGGCCGCCCCGATGAAGGCCAATGTCGACGAAGCGCTCGAAGGCGCCGAATCGGTCGAGAAGGTCATCGTCGTGCGCCGCACCGGCGAAGAGGTGCCGATCACCGAAGGCCGCGATCTCTGGTGGCACGAACTGGTCGACGGCCAGTCCGCGGAGCACGCGCCGCAGGCGTTCGACTCCGAGCACCCGCTCTTCATCCTTTACACCTCCGGCACCACCGGGAAGCCGAAGGGCATCCTGCACACCTCCGGCGGCTACCTGACCCAGGCCGCGTACACGCACCACAACGTCTTCGACCACAAGGCCGGCGAAGACGTCTACTGGTGCACCGCCGACATCGGCTGGATCACCGGCCACACGTACATCGTGTACGGGCCGCTGGCGAACCGGACGACGCAGGTCGTCTACGAAGGCACGCCGAACACCCCGCACGAGGGCCGCCACTGGGAGATCGTCCAGCAGCACAAGGTCTCCATCTACTACACCGCGCCCACGCTGATCCGCACGTTCATGAAGTGGGGCAACGAGATCCCGCAGAAGTACGACCTCTCGTCGCTGCGCGTGCTGGGCAGCGTCGGCGAGCCGATCAACCCCGAGGCGTGGATCTGGTACCGCGAGAACGTCGGCGCGAACTCGGCGCCGATCGTCGACACCTGGTGGCAGACCGAGACCGGCGCGATCATGATCTCGCCGCTGCCGGGCGTCACCGCCACGAAGCCGGGCTCCGCCCAGAAGGCGCTGCCGGGCATCTCGGCGAAGGTCGTCGACGACCAGGGCGTCGAGGTCGGCAAGGGCGGCGGCGGGTACCTGGTGCTCGACAAGCCGTGGCCGGGCATGCTGCGCGGCATCTGGGGCGACGAGCAGCGGTTCCGTGAGACCTACTGGTCCCGCTTCGCCGACCAGGGCTACTACTTCGCCGGAGACGGCGCGAAGTACGACGCCGACGGCGACGTCTGGCTGCTGGGCCGGGTCGACGACGTGATGAACGTGTCCGGGCACCGCATCTCGACCACCGAGGTCGAGTCGGCGCTGGTCTCGCATCCGACGGTCGCCGAGGCCGCCGTCGTCGGCGCGACCGACCCGACCACCGGGCAGGGCATCGTCGCGTTCGTCATCCTGCGCGGCAACGCCGTGGATGGCGGAGACGCGGCCGTGCAGGAGCTGCGCAACCACGTCGCCAAGGAGATCGGGCCGATCGCGAAGCCGCGGCAGATCCTGGTCGTGCAGGAGCTGCCGAAGACGCGGTCCGGCAAGATCATGCGCCGCCTGCTGCGCGATGTCGCCGAGAACCGCCAGGTCGGCGACGTGACCACGCTGGCCGACTCGTCGGTGATGGACCTGATCTCTTCGGGACTGAAGTCCGGCAAGTCGGAGGAGTAACCCCACTTCAAGCCTATGAACGGCCCGTTCCTCGCGAATTTCGCGAGGAACGGGCCGTTCCTCGCATCCGACACGCCTAGCACACCCCGGTTCGCTTCACTCGAACGCCTGTTCTAGGATGTGCCGGGTACCACCCCATACCCGGGCAAGGAGACGACACCGACGATGACCGTGGATGCCTTGACACGCACTGACGCCGTGTCCGAAGAAGCGGCTACCGAAGCGCCCGTCGACTCGACGCCGCAGGCGGAGACGGCCGAAGCCCCTGCCGAGGCCAAGACCGAGACTCCGGAAACCCCTGCCGAAGAGGCTCCTGCCTCCGAAGGCATGGCGGAGTCCCCCAAGCCCAAGCGTGGCCGCCCGAAGGTCGCCACGACGGCGAAGAAGACCCGCACCGTCGAGCTGACCCTCACGGTCACCGGCACCGCCGACGGCGAGTGGCAGGCCGAGCTCAAGAACGGCGCCAAGTGGGTCGCGAAGGGCCTGGAGATCCCGGCCGCCGCCGTGTCCCGCGCCGCCAAGGAGCTGCACGCGGACCTGTCGGGCCCGATCGACGAGGTCATCAACGCCGCTCGCGAGCTGCAGGCCGCGAAGGTGGCCCAGCTCGAAGCCGAGCTGGAGAAGGCGAAGCTGGCGCTGGCCGAGCTGGACGCCTGAGACTTTCCTCCCGACCGGGGCGGACGCTGGATATCAGTGTCCGCCCCGGTTTTTTCATTCCGCGATCGGTGGCCTCGAAGGCAGCGGCGTCTTGAACTCGACCCACTGACTGTCCACAATGGCCTCGACGCTGTGCGGAACGCCGCGGGGGTGGACGATCGTCCCGCCCGCCTCCAGCGTCACTTCCCTGCCGTCGAGCGTGCCGCGCAGCGAACCCGAGACCAGGTACACGATGCTGTCGTGATCGTGGCTGTGCACCGGGGAAGCGACACCGGCCGGATAGCAGATCTCGTACGCCAGACCGCCTTCCGCCTTCGCGAGCGTCCGGAACCGGCCCTGGCCGCCGATCAGCGGCAGACCCTCCACTGTGGACATCGGAGTCCAGGTCATCGCACGGCCTCCATGGCGGCCGCCTCCTCGCGGTCCGGGTCACGGGCGAGCAGGACACCGATGATGGTCACCACCGCGGTCGCGAGCAGGTAGATCCCGATCGCCACCCAGGTGCCGTAACCGGCGAGCAACGCCGTGAGCAGCAGCGGCGCGGGCGCCCCGCCGATGACACCGGCGAGGGTGTACGCCAGCGAGCTGCCGGTGTAGCGCAGGCGCGGCGAGAACTGCTCGGTGACGAGCGCGGCCTGCGGCCCGTAGAGCGCGGCGTGGATGACGAGCGCGAGCACGATGCCGAGCACCAGCATGAGGAACGAACCGCCGCTGACCATCGGGAAGAACACGAACGGCCAGATCCCGGCGGCGATGGTCGCGACCAGGTACATCTTGCGCCGCGAGACCCGGTCCGAGAGCGCGCCGAACGCGGGCATCAGCACCAGCTGGAACGCCGAACCGATCATCACCGCGGCCAGCCCGGCGCCGCGTGAGAGGTCGGTGTGCGTGGTGACGTAGGTGAGCACGAAGACGGTGAACAGCGCGTACAGGACGTCCGGGCAGACGCGGATCAGCACGGCCGCGGCCAGCGCGCGGCGTTCGGTGCGGAAGACCTCGGAGATCGGCGCCGACGGACGTTCGCCACGCTCCTGGATCTGCTTGAAGACCGGCGTCTCCTCCAGCTTGAGCCGGATCCACAGGCCGAAACCGACCAGCGCGCCGGAAAGCAGGAACGCGATCCGCCAGCCCCAGCTGTTGAACTGGTCCTCGGTGAGCAGCGCGGCGAGCACGGCGAGGACACCGTTGGCGAGCAGGTTGCCCGCGGGCGGGCCGATCTGCGCGGCCGAGGCCCAGAACCCGCGTTTGTTCGGATCGCCGAACTCACTCGACAGCAGGACGGCGCCACCCCATTCGCCGCCGATGCCGACCCCCTGCGCGAACCGCAGCGCCACGAGCAGCACCGCCGCGAAGCCGCCGATGCTCTCGTACGTCGGCAGGACACCGATGAGGAACGTCGCCACCCCGGTGAGCACGAGCGTCATGACCAGGATGCGTTTGCGGCCGAGCACGTCGCCGAGGCGGCCGAACAGGAACCCGCCGAGCGGCCGGGCGAGGTAGCCGACGGCGTAGGTGGAGAACGCCGCCATCGTGCTCGCGAGCTGGTCTTCCGAGGGGAAGAAGAGATGCCCGAAGATCGTCGCGGCCGCCACCGAGTAGGCCGCGAAGTCGTACCACTCGAGCGCTGTCCCCGAGAGGCTGGCCGCGAAGGCCTTGTGTAACGAACGCCGGTCACCGGCTGGTGAGGTCATGTCCACATCCGTCCGTAGGAGATCCGCAACCCCGCCGGGAGGGGTTGAATTGCGGATATACTCCTTGTATACAAGCTGTATGCGCAACCCCCAATCTCGGAGGACCGATGCCTGAGCTGCGTTTCACCCTTCCCGACGGCCAGGAGCGGCGGACCGAGGTCCACACGCTGCTGAACGCCGGATACGCCGGCCGCAGCCAGGAGGACGTCGCCGCCCACGTGGCCGAACTGGCCGAACTCGGCGTCCCCGCGCCTTCGGTGATCCCGGCGCTCTACCCGGTCGCGCCGTACCTGGCGAGCCAGACCGGCGAGGTCCCGGTGCAGCACGAGCGGACCTCCGGCGAGGCCGAATGGGCCCTCGTCATCACCGGCCCCGAGGCCGAGGACGTCCTCCTGACCGCCGCCTGCGACCACACCGACCGCGCGCTCGAAGCGCACGGCGTCGCGTGGAGCAAGAACGCCGGCCCCGACGTCCTCGCCGCCAAGGCGTGGCGCCTCGTCGACGTCCAGGACCGGATCGACGACCTCACTCTCTCCGCCTGGGCCGGGGAAACCCTGATCCAGCAAGGAAAACTCGCGGAACTGCTGCCGCCGTCGTACTGGCTGGACGTCCTGCGCGAGCGCGACCTCTACGCCCCGGGCACCGTGCTCATCTCGGGGACGATCCCGATGGTGCACGGCGTCGACCAGTTCGCCGATTCCTGGCGCGTGGAACTGGGCGACCCGGCGACCGGCGAAACGATCGAACTCGCCTACTCCGTGCGGCGGCTGCCCGAACCGATCGGCTAGAGCCCGAAGGCCTCGAAAACCTTCGGGTCCTGGAACACGACGTTGTGGGAGATCCCCGACGGCGTGACCGTGAAGACCTGAAGGGTGTGCAAGCGGAGCACGCCCGCCTCGTCCGGGCAGTAGGCGGCGAGCGCGGGCTGCCCGTTGGCCTCGGTGGGGGCCATCCGCCAACCGGTGCCCCGCATCGCGAAGACCCTAGCGATGAACTTGCCGTAGTCGGCGCGCCCGGAGTACCAAAGCGGCACGGGCGGCATTTCGAGGACGGCGTCGTCGGTGAGCAGGGTGACGAGCGTGTCGACGTCGGCGGCCTCGAACGCCCTGGCGTAGCGCTCGACCAGGTCCCGATCGGGCTCGCCACGGTGCGGCGCCCACGGCGCGGCGAGAGTGCCCCGCGCCCGCTGGAGGGCACTGTTCACCGCGGCCGCCGACATGCCGAGCTGCTCCGCGACTTCGGCCGCGCTGAATTCCAGCACTTCACGCAGGATGAGCACGGCACGCTGACGCGGCGGCAGCGTCTGCATCGCGGCGACCAGCGCCAGCCGGACGCCGTCGCGTTCCGCGGCCCTCGTCAGGGGATCCTCGCTCAGGTAGCGGCCGGGCAGCGGCTGCAGCCAGGGCACCTCGAAATCCGGGACCAGCGGGGCATCAGAGTCGTCGCTCGCCGCGCCGAGCCCCGAAGGCAGCGGACGGCGTGCCCGGCCTTCGAGCGCCGTCAGGCAGACGTTGGTCGCGATCCGGTACAGCCAGGTTCGTACCGAAGCGCGGCTTTCGTCGTATTTGTCACGCGCCTTCCACGCCCTCAGCAAGGTTTCCTGCGCCAGGTCTTCGGCGTCGTGGATCGACCCGAGCATCCGGTAGCAGTGCACGACCAGTTCGCGCCGGTAGGCGGCCGTGTCGATGTCCACCGCCGGGACCTTAACCGAAATTCTTCCCCGGACACCGATGAGTTCCCCCGCCCGCGCCGGTAGGTACCTCCATGAACGACATCATCGTCATCGAATTCACCACGCTCGACGGAGTCGTCGAGGACCCCGACGGCTCGGGCGGGACCGCGCACGGCGGCTGGGCCTTCCGGCACGGTCCGGAGGCCGTCTCCGGCGACAAGTTCGACCTCGGCGCCCGGCTCGAAACCGGCGCCCTGCTGCTGGGCCGGAAGACCTGGCAGCTGTTCTCGAAGCTGTGGCCGAATCGGACCGACGAGTTCTCGGCCAGGATGAACAACGCGACCAAGGTCGTCGCCTCGCGCACGCTCACCGACGTCGGTGCCTGGCAGAACTCGACCGTGCTCTCCGGGGATCTCGCCGACGAGGCCCGACGGCTGCGCGAGGAGCGCGACGTGATCGTCATCGGCAGCATCGGCATCGCGCGAACCCTGATGGCACAAGGACTTGTCGACGAATACCGCTTGCTCGTCTTCCCGGTGGTGCTGGGCGCCGGACGCCGGTTGTTCGAGACTCCGTGCGATCTGACGCTGGTCTCGACGGAGCAGCGAGGCGCGGCGGCGTCGCTGCGTTACCGGACCGGCTGAAGCAGTTCGCCGAGGAAGGCCCGGTACTCGTCCTTCATCGGCAATTCGCGGTCGACCCGGACGCGGCGGCGGGTCGCGGAGACCTCGATCCCGCGCACCGGATCGAATCCGGTGCGCTCGTAGGACTCCCAGTACAGCCCGACACCGCGCCGCTGCCAGACGGGGACTTCGGCGAAGTTGACGCCGTGGGCGAAAAGCAGCTCGTTCTTCTCGGAGACACCGGCGCCTTCGAGAACGGCTCCGGCCTCGCTCGCCGATTTCCCCGCCTTGCGCAGAACCCAGTAGCACCAGCCGTTGAGCGCGCACCGCGTCGCGTCCGCCTGGCGCCAGGAGAAGTAGTCGACGACGTCGTCCGCCGTCGTGCCGAGCCAAACGCGGCCGTCGAAGTGCGCGGGCACCCCGGCCGCGTGGGTGAACGCGGCCGAGGCGACCCCTGCGGAGATCGACACGAGCTTCTCGACACCCCGGCCGAAGAGGTCGGAAGAAGGGGCGAGCAGCAGCGAGATCTCGTCGCTTTCCGTGTACACGTAGGGCGACGCGAACTCCGCCATCAAGGCGTTCGCCGTCTCGGCCATGAAGCCGGCGAACCCGGGATCGAACGGCTTCTCGAAGCGCGCTTCGGTGAACTTGGAGAAACCCCGGCCGTCGACGCGGAGCACCGTCCAGGCTCCCGGCGGCACGGTCAGCCCGTGGAACCACTCCCGTTCCCGTTGCCGCGCCTCGAAATCACGCACGTCCATGCCTCACCCCCGCTCCACGACGAAACCGCCTTCGCCGTCGAAACCGACGGTGTACAGCTCGTCGAAACCATCCTCGGCGCTCGGGCGCCGCAGCCGCTTGAGAGTCGCATACAGACCGACGTCGGGCACCCGGGTTTTGGCGCTTCGCAGCGCGTTGCGCTCTTGGGAACCCTCGAGATCCGGCGGGAACCAGTACCCGGTGACACGCGCGCCGTACCGCCTCGCGACCTCGATCAGCGGCATCCACTCCTCGGGTGACGGGTTGGTGTTGTCCACGACCACCGAACGGCCCTCTTCGAGCGCTTCGGCCAGCATCCGCAGCTGGCGGCGCTGCCGCCGCTTGGCGTTCGGGAAGTGGTCCTTGCTCAGGTGGACGTGCGTGCCCGCGAACCGCCGCCGGGAGAACGTCGACTTCCCGGCCGCCTGCAGCCCGATCAGGATCACCACTTCGACCATGTCCGGCAACCTATCCGAAGACTTAGGTAAGGCAATAATGAATAAGGATTGCCTGCATTCACCGAAACACTTTCCACTCGCATCGCGCCGTTTTCCGTGTTTCACTGAAACGGTGACCGAGACGGTATCGACCGAACATCCTCATGAACCGCACGCGGATCTGGGCGGCAAGCTGAACTGGTTGCGCGCCGGGGTCCTCGGTGCGAACGACGGGATCGTGTCGGTGGCGGGCATCGTGGTCGGCGTCGCGGGCGCGACCACCGACCCCACCACGATCGCCACCGCGGGAATCGCGGGGCTCGTCGCGGGCGCGCTTTCCATGGCGGGCGGCGAATACGTCTCCGTGAGCACGCAACGCGACACCGAGCGCGCACAGTTGCGGCTGGAAAAGCGCGAACTGAAAGAGATGCCGGAAGCCGAAGAACGGGAACTCGCGGCAATCTACGAAGGCAAGGGCCTTTCCCCGAAACTGGCCGCCGAGGTCGCCCGCGAACTGACCGAAAAGGACGCGCTGCAGGCGCACGCCGAGGCCGAACTCGGCATCGATCCGGACAATCTGACCAGTCCGTGGCAGGCGGCGTGGGCCTCGCTGGTGGCGTTCACCGTCGGCGCGCTGCTGCCGTTGCTGTCGATCGTGTGGACGTCGACCTCGGGGCGGGTCTGGGCGTGCGCCGCCGCGGTCGTGGTCGGGCTGGCGCTGACCGGGTTCATCAGCGCGAAACTCGGCGACGCCCGGGCAGGCCGCGCCATCGCGCGGAACGTCGGCGTCGGCGCGCTGACCATGCTGGTGACGTACTACGTCGGCGTGCTGTTCGGGACGACCGTGGCGTAGCCGATCGCGCACTGGGGTGGGGGGGGGGGGGGGGGGGGGGGGGGCGGCCCCCCCCCCCCCCCCCCCCCCCCCCACCACCGGTACCGAAGCGGGTCAGGCCACGACCTGCACCACGTCGCCGCTCTGCAGGGTCGTGAAGTACTTCTGCGAAGCCGCCGCGGACAGGTGGATGCAGCCGTGCGAGTACACCGAGAGGCTGCCGGTGTGGAAAGCGATACCCGGCAGGAAGAACACCGAGTTCGGCATCGGCGCGTCGAAGGCCTTCGAGTGGTAGTTCTTGACCTTGGCCGAAACGTGGAACACCCCGGTCGGCGTGGCGTGCCCCTTCTTACCGGGCAGCTGCTTGACCGGACCGTAGATGACCTTGCCGTCCTGCAGGAGCCACGTCTTCAACGCGGAAAGGTCCACGCACGCGCTCACGCCCGGTGAGGCCAGCGCGGCCTTGCAGGGCACGTCGGCGGCGTTCGCGGCGGGCTTGGGCGCCGGTTTCGGTGTGGGCTTCGGCGTCGACTTGGGCTTCGAAGACGTCGGCTTCGGCGTGGAACTGCTCGGCGTCGGCGTCGCGGACGAGGTGGCCGGGGTCGAAGACGGCGCGGAGGTGGTCGTCGGCCCGCCCGCCGGGTCGCCCTGCGCGACGGCTCCGCCACCGGGCGCGCTGCCGCCGGCGTTGCCCGAACACGCGGTCAGCACCAGCGCGGTGGCCAGTGCGGTCACCCCCACCAGGAACTTCTTCACGACCCGTACCCCCGTTTGCCCGTAGTCCGTCTGACATGGGTAAAGACGGAGCTCACCCGCCCGGGGTTGTTGATCGGAAGGTCACGATCGCGTCTCAGAGCCTGTTGGCGGAGCTGAAGATATACCCCGAAGCGTGCCCAAACGCGTGAACCCGCCCTGGCCGAAGGCCCCGCTATCGCGGTGGCAGGGCGCCCTTCACCACCGTCGCGACTTGAAAGACCAGACAGCGCCCTGCCGACGTCGATCGCGGACGCGGGTTCACCAACAAACACTCAGGGCACGCGGCCGACGACCCGCGCGTACATCCGGCCCGGATTGGCGCCCTCGTCCAGGTATCCGGGCAACGGCGGCAGGTCCCGCGCGAACACGGCCAGCCGCCCGAACAGCTCGTCCGCGTCGCGAGGCCGCCGTTCCGGGTCCTTTTCCAGGAGATCCGCGAGCAGCGTGTTCAGTCCACCCGGGACACCGTCCACTTCGGCCGGGCTCTCCTTGACCTGCTTCTCGAACACCGCGTACGCCGTCGGACCGGTGAACAGCTGCCTTCCGGTCAGCATTTCGTGCAGGACGCAGCCCAGCGCGTACAGATCGCTGCGCGGCCCGGCGATCCCGCGCTGGATCTGCTCGGGCGCCATGTACGCGGGGGTGCCGAGGATCTGCCCGGCGCGGGTGAACTGGGCGACGTCGGTCTCGCGCAGCATCGCGAGCCCGAAGTCCAGCACCTTCACGCTGCCGTCGGGGCACAGCATCAGGTTGGTCGGCTTGAGATCGCGGTGGCAGATGGAAAGCGCGTGCGCGGCCGACAGCACGGCGCAGGCCTGCGCGGCGATCGCGGCCGCCCACGGCACCGGCAGCGGACCGTGTTCGGCGGCGAGATCGGCGACGGTCACGCCCTCGATGAACTGCATGACCTGGTACAACCGCTCGTCGTAGGTGCCGAAGTCGTACAACGTCGGCGCGCCCGCGTGTTCCAGGGTGGCGAGGATCCGCGCCTCGCGGATGAACCGCTGTTCGAGTTCAGCGTCCGGGCCGCCGGGAAGCCCGAGGAACTTGACCGCCACGCGGCGGCCGAGATGCCGGTCGTGGCCCGCGTACACCGCGCCCATCCCACCCCGGCCGAGCGGGAGCTCGTCGAGTTCGTAGCGGTCCGCGATCAGCAACCTAGTTCCCCGGCCTCAGTTGACCTTCCGTCAGTCCGGTCAAGCCTAGCCTGACCAGCTCCAGGCCCGATTCCGCCGCCTCACGGACGGCGTCTTCGAAGGCGGCGAGCCGGGTGAACGCCTCCCCGTGCGCGCGTTGCGTCTCGATCGGCAAGCGCGGAATCCGGGTGCGTTTGAGGTCGATCCTCGTCGACGTCGTCGGCGCGATCTGCCCGGCCGCGCGCAGGCAACCGGCGAGGAACGCGGCATCGAGCCGTTCGGGATCGGTACGGTACTTCGACATCGTCGGCTCCGCCGCGAACGTCTCTCCACTGTGGACATACGCTGGCACGGCGGGCGACGCGACGACATCGCCTTCTTCCACCGATTCCGGCACGGTGAGGACCCCGGACTTCAGCAGCTCCCCGATCGTCACGAACGAGGGCTTCTCGTCGGAAACCACCAGTGACGGCAGCTCCGGCCGGATCCCTTCGAAATGCCTTCGTACTTCAAGGAAAGCTTCGCCCGCGTGTACGTCGCGTGCCTGATACCGGGCGGGGGAAAGGTCGATCTCCTCGTCGAGCAGGTCGATGATCCGGACCGCGCCCGGCACCTCGGCGCCGCGCAGGTGCGCCCGCCACTGTTCCTCCACAGTGGACGGATCGGCCAGCAGGAGCAGCCGGGACGGCGGCCGCTCCCCAGGCTCCGGCCTTCGCAGCAGCCAGAGATCGGCCCCGCCGATCGTGACCACGGCACGCAAAGCCCCGGCCCGCAACAGATTCCCGCGGATCCGCCGCCCCGTGCGACGGCCCGCCGCGGCGGGCGGCATGCGGATCGCGACGAGTCCGCCGGGTTTCACATGCGCGAGACAGTGCTGCACCCACGCCAGTTCCGGTTCGCCGCGCGGCGGCTGACCGTACTCCCAGCGCGGGTCGCCGATGAGTTCGTCGTAGCCCCATTCCCGCTCGTTGAACGGCGGATCGCAGACGACGGCGTCCGCGAGAACACCTTCGTAGGAGTCCATCGACAGGGCGTCCGCGCCGTACATCTCCATCTCCGCCCCCGCGAGCAGGAGCCGATGCGCGGCGATGCACGAAGTCGCCGGATCGTCGACCTGGCCGAGCAGCCGGGTCCCGCCGGAGGCCAGCAGCAACGTCCCCAGCCCACAGGCCGGGTCGAGCACGACACCGGGTTCGGGGCCGATGAGGCGGGACATCAACGCCGCCACCGGTTCCGCGGTGACGGACAGCTGGCGGGAGTGCGCCTCGACGTAGCGTTCGCACAGGAACTCGTAGGCTTCGCGCGCGCCACGCTCCTCGGCGAAGCGGTCCAGCAGTTCGAGAAGCTCGGCGTCGTCGTAGCGGGGCGAGAAGGTCCACGCATGCCGCCGCGACAGGTACGAACCCACGCGGCCGACCCGGTCGCCGAGCGCCAGATCGTCGCCGAGGTTCCGCAGCCGCTGCCAGATCCGGTCGCCGAGCGAGATTTCGACCGGCTTCCCCCGCTCACGCAGCCAGTTCTCGACGGCGAACAGCGAAAAGAGGGGGCTCGACGCCGTTCCGCCGACGGGCGGCGGAAAATCTCCGTAACGTCGACGCCAGTTGCTCACCGCGGCGCGGCCGACGCCGGCGATCCGCGCGATGTCCGCCGCGCTGACGGTGGCTTGCTCCTCCATCGGCGCATCGTAACCGACAGCTGACCATTCCAACCCTTTGTTTGTGAACTCAGTACACAGCTGCTTTACTGGGAGCCATGAGGTACACCCTTCGGTACGCCGCCGGCTCGGACGTCGGACGGCGCCGCCAGGTCAACCAGGACTCGGTCTACGCCAGCACCAGGATGCTGGCGGTCGCCGACGGCATCGGCGGGCAGCCCCACGGCGAAGTCGCCAGCGCCGAAGCGGTCGGCGTCCTGTCCCGGCTCGACGCGGACCTCCGCGGCTTCGACCTCGCGGACGTCGACCTGGTCGAGGTGCTCACCGGCGGCCTTCGCACCATCGACGACCGGCTGGCCGCGACGGCCGAGCAGGAGCCCGAGACGCGGGGCATGGGCACCACCCTGACGGCGCTGCTGTTCGACGGCTCGCACTTCACGGCCGCCCACATCGGCGACTCGAAGGGTTACCTCCTCCGCGGCGGCACGCTTCAGCGCTTCACCCGCGACCACACCCTCGCGCAGGCCCTCGCGGACGACGGACGCATCGACCCCTCAGAGGTCGAGGGACATCCTCGCGGCTCGCTGCTCATGAAGGCGCTCTTGAGCACCGGCAGCGGCGAAGCGGACATCTGGGCCTTCGACGCCGTCCCCGGCGACCGTCTCCTGCTGTGCTCGGACGGGTTAACGGCAACGGTTGTCGAAACCGTTATCAAGGACGTCTTGGGGGCCTTCCAAGATCCAGCCGAGACGGTCCCGAGGCTGATCGACCTGGCCAACGAAGGCGGCGGACCGGACAACATCACCTGCGTCGTGGCGGACGTTGTCGACAACACCGTGCCCGCGTCCGCCTGAAGCCACAAACGCAGGTCAGACCCGCCTTCGCGGGGGCGAAACGGCATCCGGTATCGTTCCCCACGGAGGATTGGCCGAGCGGCCTAAGGCGCACGCTTGGAAAGCGTGTTGGGTTCACGCCCTCGCAGGTTCGAATCCTGTATCCTCCGCCGCAGTAACCAGGCAAAACGCCGGGTAGCCCGCCTCAGGGCTACCCGGCGTTTTCCGTCTCAGTCTCAGTTCCAGTCTCAGTTGCCCCTGATCAGGCCACCTTTCCGGTATTGCCGTTGTCGCCCTTCGCGGTCCACAACAGGCCGTCGACCCGGCCAGCCACACCACGCCGGATACGGTCCGTGACGTGCTGGTACCGGGCGGCCATCTTGCTGCTCGACCACCCCATGATGGCCATGACGGTCCGCTCGGGCACCTCCAGCAACAGGAGAACCGTGGCCGCGGTGTGTCGCGCGTCGTGCAGACGCCGCTCATCGACTCGCGCTTCGCGCAGCAGGGCCTTCCAGTGGTGGTAGTCGGTGTTCGTGCTCATCACCCCACCAGTCGGCGTGGTGAAGACGTAGCCGGTCTCCGTCCACATCTCCGCCGCGAGCTCGCGCTCGACATCCTGAGCGGCCTTGTGCCGGACGAGCAGAAGCGCGAGCTGTGAAGGCAGCCCGACGTAACGGGTCCCGGCGCGCGACTTGGTCTTCTTCGTCTCCTTCCTGACGTTGACCTTCTGGGGGCAGTAGCCCGCGTGCTTGCGTCCGCAGGGCGTCGTACACCCGTGCTTGTACTTCGGTCGCTGGCGGCTACGCCGTACCGCGATGTCTGGCGAGTAGAGATCGACGCAGTCCTCGCAGAACTCAACCTTGTGTTCCTTGCAGGGCCGGTCCCACTCGGCCCAGTCGACGTCCTTCCATTGGATTCCCAAGGTCTCGCCTTGGCGCAGCCCGAGTGCCAGCGCGATGGCCCATCGCGCGCTGTTCCGCTTGCGATCGGCGGTTTCCAGCAGGCGTTGGATGTCGTCGACGTCGTACGGCTCGACTTCCTCCTCTTCGACTTGTGGGGCGCGAGCGAGGTCCACCGGGTTCTCCGTGATGATCTTCTGGCGTTTCGCTTCATTCAATGCGGCACGGATCGTCCGGTGCGCCTGATGTGCGGTGGCTGGCTTCAGACCAGCGTTCTGCATCTTGCGGTAGAGCTTGTTCAGGTGTTGCGGTTCAAGATTGTTCTCGGCATGGGCGCGCTGTAGCCGGAAGGCGCCGACGCCGGGAATGAGGTGCACTCGGCATGCGACCTCGTAGGCGTCCCAAGCACTTTCGCTGATCGTGGGCGGCGCCATGATCTCGTACAGCCAGTGGTTCAGCCAGCTCTCTACCGTCCAGTTCTGGCCAGCCTTCTTCACCTTTCCTTCGTCACGCTCGTTCTCCAGCTCACGAACCCGATCCCGGACGTAGTTCTCATCCTTCGACATGGTGTGACGGCGGTCCGGGTCGCCGTTGTCCTTGAAACCGACTTGGACACGGCCGTGCCAGTATCCATCCGCGCCAAAATAGACGGTGCTTTGACCGTTCGGATTGCGCGAGCCTTCAGGGCGCTTTTTCCTTGCCACGTATTAGGTCCTCTCAGGCGCTCTTGCACTGGCGTTCGATGAGCGATGCCGCGTATTCGTCCGCTGCGGAAACAGGAATCCGGCGCAACCGCCCGATCGTCACAGACTGCAATTCGCCGCTGTCGATGAGCTTGAAAGCGGTCGTGCGGCCGATCCCGAGGTATTCGGACGCCTCCTCGACAGTGAGCAGAGTCCGCTGCGGGAGCGGCCGGATTGGCGTCGGCGGATCGGGCATGCGGGCTTGCTCTGCGACCGCAGCAGCCAGCTGCGCGATCTGCTCTGCCAGCTGTGCAAGGTTGATGGCCTGCGACATGGCGGGCTCCCTTCGTTCGAGCACGACAAGAACGCCACCGACGGCGATTGCGGTGCGTGGTCTACCAGCGGCGACGCAAGTGAGGGGTGCGCACAGAACGCACAAAACCCTCACAACCTCGTAAGTCGGGGCCTCTGTGCAGCTCAGGGCACGTTTCTGGCGAGGGTGTCGATGTCGCACAGAACTGTGCACAGAACTTCTGCGCACACACAGAACCTCGGGTCCGGGTCGTCGGACTCGGCCCCGAGGGCTGTTTCGGTGACTGTCGGTGGCGGCTGGTCGGGTTCGGTGGTGCGTGCGGCGGCGGGGGTTTTGTGTGCACACAGATGTTCTGTGCGAGGTTCTGTGCGACGCGGGAACACCTCGCGGGCCCGCCCGTGACCTGTGGAAACGGGCGGGCTCGGAGGTTGTGAGGGTTCTGTGGGTTGTGTGTGCACCCCGTTCTGGCGGGGTGGGTCAGGTGGTGCGGTAGATCGGGTGGCGCCAGTAGTGCGGGCTGGGTGGTCGTCCTCCTTTGCTGGCGCGTTCGGGCTGGGCTTCGGCGGCGACGTGCCCTAGATCTGCCAGCAGTTCCAGCCCGCGTTTGAATTCGTCGGTCTTCATTTGCTTGGTGCGGATCTTCTGGAATGCCTGGCGGATGGTGAACCGGTCTCCGAGTTCCCAGTCGCGGCGGCTGATGCGGTCGAGGATGCGGCGGGCGATCCGGATGGTGTCGTCCTGGCCGATGTATTCGAGGGTCGCTTGGGCGTGGGTGGCGTAGTACTGGGTGATGCGCCACGCGTTCGCGACGGTGGTGTCGGAGATTTGCGGGTTGTTCCACGCCGTGCGCGGGTATTCGGCGAGGTGCAGCAGCGCGGCGATCCGGGCGGTCTGCCCGGCGAGTTTCCCGGCCCAGTCAGCGATGTCGGCCCATTCCCCACCGGTCGGGTCGAGCCGCGGTTCGATCGTGCCTTCGATCTCCGCCATGAGGTCGTCGGCGGCCGGGGAGAACGTGAGCGTCACGGGCTCGTCGAAGCCGTGCAGCGCGGTGGCCATGGCGAGCATTTTGGCGGTGTAGGCGTCGGCGACCTCCGGTGGAATCGGGTCGGGCCGGATCTTGCGGCGGCCGGACAGCGGGACGGGGCGGGCGAACAGGATGCGGGCGAGGAACCCGTTTCCCCGGAGTTTCGGCGGCAGGTCCTCGATCACGGTCGGCTGGATCGTCAGTCCGAGGGTGAGCGCGGGCCGGGCGACGTATTCGGAGCGGTCGCCGCGGTCGACCCGGAGTTCGGTTCCGGAGTAGCCCTTGAGGAACACTTCGGCGTTGACGTTCCCGGAGTAGCGTCCGGCGACGATCTCGAAGATCGTGCCCTCATCGGAGAGCACGGCCAGCCGGCCGTCCTGTTGGGCGAGGATGGTGGCGACCTTCTGCGGTGTGACGTCGTCGGCGATCAGCTGGGGCGGGTGCGGGATCGCGATCGCGTCGGCCTGCAACGCGGCGTCGACCGCGTCCGCGATGGCCTCTTCCTGTGCTTGCTGGTCGGTGAGTTCCTCCCCGGTGATCGTGGCGGCCTTCTTCTGCGCTTTGTCGCGGGCGGATTCGGCCATCTGCTGCTGCATCCGCGCGGTCTCGATGCTGTGGCGGGCTTCCTCCCGCAACGTCCGTTCCAGGGTCCGGATGGGTTCGGTCATCAGCGTGAACACCGGCGACTTCCGCGCGGACGGTTCCATGATCACGACGGTGAACAGGGTGGTCTGTTCGGCCCAGCCGTCACGGACCTTGACCATCACCCGGCCCCCGGCCGCCGTCGACAGCGTCGCCAGCGCGAGCGCGCCGGGCAGGTCGACCGGGGTCTGCATGGTTTCGGCGACCGCGTCGGTGAAGTCCGCCAGCCACCCCGGCAGCGCCTCGCTCGGGAACCGGGACAGCGCACGCAGGTTCGACAGTGGCGCGGGCCGGTCCGGCCACGGCGAGATTCCGTCTTCGCTGGCAGGCACAAGGGTTCCGTCGGGGGCGGGGCGTTCCGGGAAGTCCCGGATGTTGGTGGCGGGTTCTGCGGACATGACGTACCTCCGCGGTCGTTGGTGGTGCTGTGGTGCGGGTTCGAGCCGCACCGGGTCATGCGGCGGGCTCCAGCGGCTCGCCGGAGAAGGTTTCGATCAGGGCGGATGCGAGGACTTCGGCCATGGCGGGCGGGACGGCGTTGCCGTAGCCGCGGACCTGTGCGCGTTTGACCTTGCTGGACATCTTGTAGCCGGGCGGGAAGCCCATCCCGGCGCCGATCTCGTGCGGTTCGAGCATCCGGAAGGTGCATTTGTCGACCGGCGGGCCCTCGCCGCCGAGCAGGGCGTAGCGGTCCTTGGTGGTCAGCGTCCCGATCGGCTGGTCGGTGCGGTGGGTGCCGCCGTTGCCGTAGTAGGACATCAGCAGCGCCAGCTCCCGACCTTCGGCGGGCGGGCCGACCAGGCCGTGGTGGTTGCCTCCGGCGGACACGGTCGGGATCGGCCCGTCGATCGGGTAGGCCGTTTTGGCGGAGCCGCCGTTGCGCTGGATGGAGATGAACGGCGGCACCACGACCGCGGTCTCTCGGCGGCAGGTCTGTGACCGCATCGGCCGGTCGACGGTGATCGCGGTCCCCACCCCGGCCCGTGCCGCGCACGAGACGAGCAGCGGCGGGCACACCAGGCCGTCGGTTTCCCGGGTGGTCCTGGTGGGCATCGGTTCGTCGACCGAGGTGGCGTGCTGGCGCCAGGTGCCTCCGGCCGGGGCCAGCAGCGCGCCCATGTGCCGCTCCAGCCCGGCTTCGATCCGCGCCATGGTCTTCGGCGTGAGCGGGTCCGGCCGGCCGCGGTCGTCGACCCGTTCCCCGATCCGCTGCCCCGGGTCCAGGCTCCAGTCGATGATGGACGACGCGGCCTGTACCTCCGGCTCCACGATCTGGTTGCGGCACTTGCGGTGCGGGCACTTGTAGACGTACTGGCCGTTGCGGATGCCGTAGACGCCCATCACATCCGTGGGCTTCTTGAACACCTGCATCGCGTCCACGATCTCGTCACAGCCTGAGCAGTAGGCCTTGGGTCGCAGCCACTTGTCCCAGTCCGGGACGCGTCCGAGGCTCTTGTGGCAGTAGCCGAGGAAGAACCTGTTCCGTGACTGCGCGACCTTCCCCAGCGTCGGGCCGGTGACGTGCATGGCGTTGAGCGCGATCACCCAGGTCCGGTAGCCCTCGGCTTCGATCTCGCGGCGCCAGCGTTTGAACTCCGACCACTTCACGACCTGGACCACGTTCTCCACGACGCCCCCGAGTACGGGTTTGCCGCGCCGGTTCATCGCGCGCAGGTAGCGCGGGATCTCCTCCATCAGCGCGCGGGCCCGCGCCACCGAGGGGTCGAGCGCCTTCGGCCCGGTCTTGGGGTCGAACAGGACACCTTGCAGGTTCTGGTCGAAGTCCCGTTTCACCCCGCGCGCGTCCGTCCACGGCGGACACGCCGGTGAGCCCCAGAAGAAGTCCACGCGCGGGAACCCGCCGATGTCGGCCTTGGCGATGTCGCCGCGGTAGTGGTCCATCCCCGGGTGGTTCAGCCCGTGGGTGGCGATGGCGATCGGGTCGTGGTTCGCCGCGAGGATGCCCTCGGTGCCGGGGACGGCGAGCACGCCGGTGGTGTCGCCGCCGAACCCGGCGAACTCGTGATACGTCGTGTACATCAGCTCTCCTCGGGTCGGTGCTGGCGGGTGTGCAGGTAGGGAGGCAGGGCCAGGAACCGGAGTTCGTGCCAGCCCTCGCGGTGCAGGTGCGGGACCGCGGTGGCGATGTCGTGGTGCATCCGCCAGACGACGTGGTCGGCGACGCGTCGGGCGTATCCGCAGTCCGGGCAGGGTGTGGCGTCCCGGGATCCGTTGCGGGCCAGCACGGTCAGCAGCGGCGGCAGGATCACCAGCCCGACCGTGTGGGCCCGGTATTCCTGGGCGAGGTCGAGCAGTTCGGTCCGGAACTGCGGCAGGTAGCTGGTCGCGTCCCAGAGGACCGTGCCTCCGGCGGCCAGCACCCAGTGGGTGGTAGCGATTCCGGCGTCGAACGCGGCGTCGTTGACCGCTTGGTCGGCCGAACAGCCGCACGGCGACAGCGCGGCACGGATCCCGTCCAGCGACACCACTTCCGCCCCCGGCGGGGCGTGTCGTGTGCGCCAGGTGGTTTTCCCGGCCCCGGCTGGGCCGATCATGGCGATCAGGGTCGGTGTCATGCGGCGAGCTCCCATCCGATGCTGTGGTGGTGGGTGGATAGGGCGGCGTGCTCGGCGGCGTCGAGGGTGGGTTCGCCGTGCAGGAACTCGTGCAGATAGGAGTCGGTGTCGAGTCCGGCGCTGTAGAGGCAGGCTTCGCAGGTGCGGTGTGCTTTGGGGAGTTCGGCGTAGCCGGTCTCCCGGCATTCGCGGCAGGTGCGGCGGGCGGCCATCGCCTTCGCCAGTGCCGCTCGCCGGCCGGGGGTCATCGGCCGGACGGGCTTGGCCTGGTCGATGAGGTAGAGGTTGGCGAAGACGGTCTTCCCGGCCTTGCGGCACCGGAAGTACAGGAACGCCACCGGGTCCTGACCACCCGGCCGCTTCCCGATGGCCCGGAGCTGGCGGCGGGTGGCGAGCAGGTGGCGGGGCGCGGTGTTGTGCGACAGCAACGGTTTCCCGTAGAGGCGGCCGCGGGTGTATTCCAGATCGGGCGACCACGGCACCGCCGCGAGCACCCAGGGGTATTGGCGTGCCATCGCTGTCCTCCCGGGCAGCACGGGGAGGGCCCGCGCAGCCGATGCTGCGCGGGCCCTCACAACGGGGATTCCGGGCTACTTGCTGGCGGCGATGCGTTCGCGGACCACGCTGTGGAGCGTGGCCTTGGTGACCGAGGTGGTGACGTTGTTGACGGTGATCGCGACCATGTCGCCGACGCCCTTGAGGCGCGGGTCGGCGTAGTCACGCGCTGCGGTCCACGCGTCTTCGGCGGTGGGCTTGCGACCGGTCTTGGCGAAGGTGTTGCCCTTGACGGACCAGGCGACGTTGGTGTTCGGCATGGCGGGTTTCCTTCCGGTGCGGTGATTCCGGCCGCCGGTCGACGGCCGGGGTGTGTGGGTTGGTGGTGCGGGTGCCGTGGTGAGCTGGCGGGAGGCTCAGGAGGAGAACACGGTCAGCGAGGCGCCGACCCAGCAGAGAGGACTACTTGCTGTCCTTGACCTTGGCGGCGATTTCCCGGGCGAGAGTGTTCTTGGTGACGGAGATGGTGTCGCCGTTGACGGTGATCGCAGCCGAGTCGATGCTGCTCTTGAGCTGTCCGGCGGCGCGCTTGCCCGCGACGGTCCAGGCCTCGGCGGCGGTGCGCTTGAAGCCGCCGTGCACGGTCTCGTTGCCCTTGACGGTCCACTCGAAACGGTCGTTCGACATGAGGGTGTTTCCTTCCGGTGCGGTGATTCCGGCCGCCGGTCGACGGCCGGGCGTGTGTGGGTTGGTGGTGCGGTCGGCCTGGGGTCAGGCCGCTTTCCGGTTGACGCGGCGCGGGTTGCGGCTCCCGGCGCGCAGGCTGGTGTCGATGACCCCGAAGTCCTTGGCCAGCGATTCGGGGGTGTTCCACGCGGTGACCGCGGCCTGGAGTTCGGCGCGGGCGTGGGCGAGGTCGAGCAGTTCGGCGCCCACGAGCTGACCGAGGGCGTAGGCGGCGGTCGAGAGCGCCTTGTTCCGCTGCCCTGACGGGGCCGCACGGACACGGTCGGTCTCGCCCGCCACCGCGCGGGCCACGTAGGCGGTCGGCGCCGCTACGGGCTTCTCCTTGCCCGCTGAGGCGGCCGTGGAGAGGGTTTTGAGCGAGGCCTGGACTAACCACCCCGGAAGTTCCGGCGGGTCGGTGTCGTCGAACAGCTCGTAGGCCCCGTCCTGGCGCACCGAGCCCGGGGCGAGCGCGTAGCCACCCCAGCCTCGGGTGTCCACGTGGGGCGCGATGTGCTTGACCGTGCAGGGAAGGCGGCACCCGGGTGGTGTCGCGTACCAGAGCTGGCGGCCGCCGGTCGGGGTCGTGGTCGTCCACGTGTCCGGCAACGGCCCGCCCCGGTCGGCGGCCAGCGTCTGGAGTTCGTCCCAGCCGTCGGGCCCGGCCGGCTCCGCCGGTTTCCGGACGTCGCAGTCGACGACGTGCAGCCCGGACTTCCCGGGATAGACCGCGACGTTGTACGGCTCGCGCGACCAGACCCGTTCGATCACCTCGGGGTCGGTGGTGGCCAGGGTTTCCGGGACCACGTGCCCGGCGCCGCACGGCCCGCGTCCCGGACAGCGTTCCTCGCGATGCCAGGCGGGCGGCCACTTCCGGCCCGGCATGACCGGGAATACGAACCATCCTCTGCCAGCCATGCTCAGCGCGATGTCGAGGAGCGTCCGCCGTTGGGCGTCGTGCATCGGTCAGTCTCCTTTCGCCAGAACACATCCCGTTCCCACGCGGGGCAGTCGTGCAGGTGCACCCCGAACCGCCGGGCGAGCGCGTCGAGCACGTCGTCGACCCGCATTCCCGGGCGGCGCATGCCGGTGGCGCGCAGGAACGCGGTGACCGGTAAGCCGGTGGCGGAGGCGTAGAACTCGCGGTTGTTCCACGCCTCCGCCACCACTCGCCCGCACCGCAGCGCGGCATCGGGACCGGTCTCGTGCCGACTGGTCAGCCACGCCGCGATGTCGGCGGCGCGGTACTTCCCGGGCTCGCTCATGACCGGTGCTCACCAGGGGCCCCGGGTCAGAACGGCGGTTCATCGGAGAAACCGCCCCCGCCCCCAGCGGGCGCGGCCGGTGCCGTCTCCCACGCGCCCGCGCCGGTCCCGCTGCCCTGCCCGGTGGAGCGTTCGGCGCGGATCGCCTTGGCGGGGTGGAACTTCGTCGACACCGCGGCTTCGGTGATCTGCACGTCGAAGCCGTAGCGTTTCTCGCCGGTGGTCTTGTCGTTCCATTCGGACTGCCTGAGCTCGCCGGTGATCAGCAGCCGGTCGCCCTTGTGGCAGTGGTCGGCGATGTTCTCGCCCTGGCGCCGCCACGCGGTGCAGCGCAGGAACGTCGCCCCCGCGTCCTCCCACTCGCCGGTCTGTTTGTTCAGGCGGCGGTCGTTGGCGACCAGGGTGAACGAGCACACCCCGGCCCCGGCCGGGGTGAACCGCATCTCCGGTTCGGCCACCAGGGTCCCGGCCATCGTGATCTCGGGAAGTCCAGCCATGACAGGTTTCTCCTTCGGGTAGACGCACACGCGCCCCGGCCAGCAGCGGCCGGGGCGCGAGCGATGGCCGCCTCTTTCGGGTGACGTTTTTGCATGGCGGCACCGAAAGGGCGTTTTGGTGGATGACCGGGTCAAGGGCCCCCGGTCGGGAAAGGGCAGGGTGATCGCGTGCGAACACCGGGCCGGTCACGGTGGCAGTCGTTGACCGGCCCGGTGGCGGTCACCGGTGACGTAGGGCGTAGGTGCGGTTCTGGTCCCGGTCGGTGACGACGAACCGGCGCTGGCGCAACCGGGCGGCGGTACCGGTGGCGGCGGGCACGATCGGCTCGCCACCGACGATCAGGACACCGGGTTCGTCGTAGACCCGCACTTGGTCGTCGAGGTGCCGCGCGCACATCAGGTGCACCTCGGACACGTACACCCCGGTGGCGCCGTAGAAGCCGAGCAGGGCACGGACTTCCGCCGCGTCGTGCACCGCGGCCTGCTTGCCGTAGCCCTCGCGCAAGCCGAGCATCACCGTGACCGGCAGGCTCGGATCCCCGCTTTCCAGGACGCGCCAGCCGTGGTTGTCCTTGAGTGAGGCGGCGATCGCGGTGTAGTCGCCGATGCCCGGTGCGCCGTCGGAGACGCTCGGATCGCGGATGAGCGTGAACCGCGGCGTCCCGTCGACGGGCTGGTGGATGGCGGCGGTGATCGCCACCCGCGTGGTGCAGGCGGCCACCAGCAGCCGGACGGCGTCGACCCGGCGGGTTCCGGCGGGCGGCACCAGCAGCGGCTGATACACCCCGGCAGTCGCCGCGACTTCCTCGTAGAGGCCGTGCATGGCCGGTTTCCCGTTCGTCACAGGGCCTCCAGGTGCGCGAGCCAGTAGGCGATCGAGGGACACGCGAACCCGCACTCGCAGCCATGGGCGGCCGTCCAGGTTTGGTGACCCGGCAGGGCATTCGGGGCCCCGGCGCTGATCGCCGCGCCGACGACCGGATGACCCCGGCGCGCTTCCCCGACGTGCGACTCGCCGAACCAGCACGAGCAGACCGCGGCGACCTCCTCCCCGTTCGCGTCGTAGGTCGTCATCAGGTGAACACTCGACATCGGCGGAACTTCCTTTCAGCAGCGGCGGAGCACGGCGGCGGTCGCGTCGCGCTCGGCCTGGTCGACGGTCATCCGGTAGCGGGTTTTCGTGTCGACCCAGCGGGCGAGGTAGCCGCACTTGTCCTTGGCGGGCAGCCATTTCGCGGGGTCGGAGTCGCCTTTGGACCGGTTCGACTTCGCGGTGACCGCGACCAGCACGGCCGGGTCGTTGGCGTAGCGCTGGCGGTCGGCGCGGGACCAGCCACGGGTGCCGGAGCGGGCGGCTTCGGCGAGCGGGACGACGTGGTCGACGTCGAGGGTTTTCGCGTCGGTGACGGTGATCCCGTCATAGGGCGAGACCCACCGGCCGCCGGTGACCTTGCAGCCGGGGCCGGTCGTCACCCCGCTGCCCTGGATGGTGAGGACGTGTTCGCGGGTGTCGCAGGCGCCGGAGACGGTCTCCCAGTGCGGCCAATCGGTCCGCCGGTAGACGTTGCCGGTGTCCTCGACGGCGACCCGCAACCGTGCCAGCTGAGCCTGGACGGCGGCGGCGTCGATCCGCGCGGTGCCGTGGTCGGCGGCGGCCGGCGTCGGCTTCGCGGTCGACGGGGTTCTCGAGTCGCGGCATCCGGCCGGGGTCGACGCCACCGCGGCGGCGACGGCGAGCACGCCGATCGTGCGGGCGATCACGCCGCCACCGCCGTCCGGCGCGCGGCGACCCGGTCTTGTTCGGTGACCCAGGCGTCGTCGATGTCAGCCTCGCGCCAGATCATCACCGGGAACGCGCCGTCCTCGCCGGGCGCGGCGCGGCGCATCGCCGGGTCGCCTTGGCGGAGGGGGTGGGTGTAGGCGAACCACACCAGCCGGAACCGTCCCGCGTCGGCCCGCGTCGGCATCGGAATCCACAGGTCCAGGGCGGCCGCCTCGACGGCGTCCCGGGCGACGTCGGGCCGGGTGAACCCGACCGCGAACACGTCGTGGTTGTGCAGGATCACGGTGGGGCGGCGGACTCCGAGGCAGGCGAACGCGTCGGTGTCGGTCAGGTCGGGCATGGGCAGGAACATGAAGAACCTCCTTGCGGTGATGGGGTTCCGCCGGACCGGCGGGGCGTCGAGCGCCTGCCGCCGGTCCGGCGAACGTGTGGTGAAGGGGCGGGAACGGTCCCGATCGGGGACAGCCGGGTCAGATCGAGATCCGGCTGTCGCGGACCAGGACCGGGGCCTGCCGCTGGATCTGCGACCAGCGGCGGGCGACTCGATCACGGGCGAGGGACCGGGCCTTGCCCTCCGACAGAGCGGGCTTGAGTTCCTTGGCGAAGTTCTTGAAGAGCTTGATGTCGTGCGCGGCGTGCCCACGGCTGGCGGGCTTGAGGTGGTGCGCGCGTCGCCATCGGTCTTCGGCCTCGAAACCGGCCCAGCAGCCGATCGCGTAGTCCCTGATGGCCTGCTGATCCCAGTCCGCTTCCCGGAGCTTGGCCAGGCTGACCCAGCCTTCATCGCCCAGGAACCGGATCTCGGTGACCGTGAATCCGGCGTCTTTCCAGACCCACGCGTGACCGAGCTCATGCACCGCGGTCGCCAGCTGTTCCGGATCTCGCGGATCGCGGGCAGGACTGAACAACCCCATGACGAAACCTCTCTCGTGGTCAGGTGAAGTGGCCGGGCGACAGGCGCCCGGAGTCGGCGAGCTTGCGGGACAGGCGATCGATCCGGCCCCACTGCTGGGCGACCAGGGACCGGGCGCGGGATTCCAGCCGGGACGGCGACACCGACGCGTTCCGTTTCGCGCGCCGGAACAGCGCCAGGTCCGAGTCGGAGCAGCCGCGCGACCAGCGCAGCGCCTCCCCGCGCCACAGCCCGCGATGCTTCTGGGCCCAGCGGGCCCCGGCCTCCAGCCCGGCCAGCAGCGTCACCAGTTCCCCGTCGACCTGGTCCTGGTCGGCGGGGTCGGCTTCGACGTGCGTGACGTAGCCACGGTCGGGGAACAGCCGCACCGCGATCACTCGCAACCCGGCGGCTTGGCAGGCGACGGCGTGCCCGACCTCGTGCGCGGCCAGCGCCAGCAGCGCCGCTTCCTCCGGGCTGTATCTGGGCATGACGAGACCCCCCAATCCGTGACGGTGTGTAATATCCGTGGTGGCGAGCGGCCAGTGGATCGCCAGTGGACGGCCCAGTGGATCGGCTCAGGGGCAGTGGATCCCCACTTGGGCGCCCACTTGGCGGGTCCACTGGGTGTGATCAGCGAGGATGTTGCGGCAGTGGACCAGTGGATTCAGTGGGAAACCCGCCCCAGACGGTCGTCTGGGGCGGGTTTCGACGTGGAAGTGACGTCCACTCACTGCCTAGCGGGCGGCCGCCACGTTGCGCACGCTGTGTGACTGAACCCAGTGGTAGCCGTCGCGCAGTTTGACCTCCACACCGAGGTTGTCGAGCTGGGCGCGCAGGCCGGAACCGGTGAGCCGTTTGCCGTAGGGCTGGTAGCCGGGTCCGGCGAGTTTGCGCAGCCGGACGACCAGGTCGGTGTCCTTCGCGCGGTCCTCGTCGGCCTCGAACACGGCGATCAGGTCGTCGAGCAGGTCCCGCTCGGCCGGGGTGACGGCCCGGTGCGCGATCCCCGCCCGGAACTGTTTTGCCCGGTCAGCGATGGTGTGGCTCTGTTCGGTGTTGATGAACTGGGTGCGGACCGTGGTGTGGGTGGCGCCGTTGGGCAGGTCCATCGACTCGCCCGGTGCGAGGACGACGGTGCCGCGGTCGAGCCCGGCGCGCAGGGCGTGCGGGGCCGCGCCGGTGTCGACGGCGGCTTCACCGAGGGCCATCTTCGCGATGGACTCGGTGCCGACGAACAAGGATGCCCTGATCATGGCGCCTTCTCGCACGATCGCGGGGAAGTTCGCGTTCGTCGGGTTCTGCGAGAACTGCATCAGGTGGACGTTGACCGCGCGGCCCTGGTCGTGCAGGGCTTGTGCGGCCCGCGCGGCGCGGGATTTCTTGCCGTTGCCGCCGATGTCGCCGCCGTCGGGGTGCTCGACGGTGCAGCCGTAGAGCTTCTGCACCTCGTCCACCACGATGAACAGCGGCTCGAAACCGCTCCCGGGCTGGGAATCTGCCCGGCCAACGTCGCCCTTGCGGCCCATGGCCCGCCACCGCTCGTAGCGGTTCTGCATCTCGGCTTCGCCGCCTTCGAGCATGTCGCAGGTGGCGATGAAGTTCTCCGCCCCGGCGCCCTCGATGAGCTCTTCGGCGAGGCCCTCGAACATGGACCAGTCGCCGAACCCCTTCAAGTCGGCCAGCCGGATCCGGGTGGACGGGTCCAGCGCGATCCACAGCAGCAGGGCCCGCGCGGCGGCGGTCTTGCCCTGCTTGGACAGGCCGGCCAGCAGGAGGTGCTGCTGGAGCAGGTTCAGCTCCACCGGGTCGCCCTTGACGTCCACGCCCCACGGCATCCGGTCGCGGTAGATGTCCACCGGCCCGAAATCCGGGTCCAGCATGGGCGAGTCCGGCAGTTTCCGGTCCAGCGCCCCGGAATTCGCCACCCATAGGGTGATCTGCCGTTCGGAGTCCGCGCTGCGCTCGAAGTGCAGCTCGTGGGCCTTGCGGTCCAGGTTCCCGGCCAGGGTTTCGCGCAGGTTCATCACCTGTGTGCCGGTGACCTGCGGCGGAAGGGTGATCTCGACCTGCGCGCCCGGTCCGTAGCGGGTGATCGGTCCGAGCATCCGCGCGCCGTAGTCCGGATCGGCCTTGATCGCGTCTCGCAGGGCCTTGATGCCCAGGTCACGCAGGGCGGCCACCATGATCGACGGCGTCAGGTTCACCATCTCCGTCTTCGGCGCGGGCGGGGCGAACCAGCCCGGCGCCTCGGTGCGGGTCCGGCCCAGGTTCCACAGGTAGGTCACCACCCCGGCAGTGCCTCCGACCAGCAGAAACACCCCGTAGGTGATGGTGAACCACACCAGGAACGCGATCGCGTCGACGACCGCTTCGATCGGCCCGAGGACGCTGCCCTTGCCCGCGACCGCCAGGATCACACCCAGCGCCAGCAGCAGCAGCGCCGCGGCCGCGACCGTGATCCCGGCGGCTTTCGCCAGCTCCCACGGGGATTTCACCCAGTCCATGGCCCGGTCGTGGCGACGCTGCTTCTCCGCCACGTCCCGGGCTTCCCACTCCAGCAACCGGTCATGGTTGCCGTCCATTTCGGCCTGGCGCATCATCCGCTCATACCGGGTGGCGCCGTGAGTGTCCTGCCACCGCCGGATCACCACGCCCGCACCCGCGACCGGGTAGGCCAGGGCGTTGCGGCAGGCGAACTTGAACGTCCGCACCGTCCGGTCGTGGGTGACCGCCGTCTTCGTGGTGCGGGCGAGCCACGCGGCCTGTTTGCGGTACTCGGCGTAGCGCCACTCGCGCTGTGCTTTCGGGTCGGTCAGCAGCCGGTACTCATGCTCGGTGATGATGCGTCCCTCGACCACCTGAGGCGCGGACTCGCCGTCGGTCGAGTCGGTGGACTCGTGCTGGTCGGGGCGGGTGCGCAGCGGGTGCACCGTCGCGAGCTCGCCGACGGGCGCGGCGGACTCCCGCGCGGACTCGGAGCCGGTCTCGACGACGGTGTCGGGCGTGGACTCGGGGGTGTCGTTGTGGTCGGTGGGGTTCATCGCGAAGGTCCCTTTCGGTGCGGACTCGTGCAGCACCGGGCAGGGCCGGACCGCGCACCGGGAAAGGTGGGGTCAGGCCCTGCCCGGTGACGTGCGGGAGGGTGGGTTAGGCATCACCGCCGGACGGGCGGTTGAGGTACTCGTCACGCAGCTGGTTGGCGTACTTCTTCGCGCACTTGAGGGTGCGCATGATCGACGCGCCGTTGGCCGGGTCGAACCCGTCCGGGCGCGCCTTGAGCGCCTTCTCGAACTCGGCGCGCAGTTGCGTGATGTCCCGGCGCTTGGGTTCCGGGATCGTCGACCGCGCCGACCGCTTCGCCGGAGCGGTCCGCCGGGCCGGGGCGGCCCGGACGGCGGCCGGCCTTTCCGTCGCCTGTTCAGTGGCCGTCACCGCGGTCGCGGCGGCGGTGTCCGATCCGGAGTCCGGGTCGGTGGCCGGTGGGTCGTCGAGGTCGAGGGCCAGGCCGCGGAACGCGGCCAGCAGGCGGGGCAGCGCGCGGACCACGGCCATCGCGACGATGGGACCGAGGATGTGCAGCACCAGCGACGACACCGTGAACTCGGCGGCGATGCCGGGCAGGTGCGGCCAGGCGTTCATCCCGAGGGTGAGGGACAGGAACACCCATTCCGCGCGGTCGAGGCCCTTGTCGACCACCTCGTGGCCGCGGGTGGCGAGGTAGGCCTTGCCACCGACGACCATCAGCAGCGCCAGGGAGCAGAACGGTTCGACCAGCCACGCGAACCACCACTGCGGAGACCACTTCGCCGCGCCTTCGGCGGCGAACACCTGGACACCGGCGGTCGACCAGGCCAGCGCGAGCACCAGCGACACCAGCGCCAGCCTGGTGACCAGCTTGACCATCCGCGCGTCGCGGTAGGCCAGCACCCGAGGGTCGCGGTCCAGCCGCCACAGCCGCGCGGCCTCCACGACCGCCTTGCGGCGGGCGCGGACCTTGTCGGAGGTGACCTCGAACGGCGCGTCGTCGTGCTCCAGCGTCAGCAACTGGTGCGCCTCGGCGTGTTCGGCGATCCGCCGCTGCACCCGCCGCGTCCGGACGGGCCGACGAACCGGCCCCGCCACCTCGGAGGTGGCGGGGCCGCTGTCGGGGACCTCGTCCGGCGCGGGCGGACCCGGCGGCGGGGCCGTCTCAGCGGGTTGGGCGGCGACGTCGGCCAGGTGCTTCTCCAGCGCGGCGAGCCCGGCGGAGAACTCCCGGTCGCCGTTGTCCCCGCCGTCGAGGTGGTCGAGGTTCGTCGTGGTCATCGGTGCGCCTCCTTCCGCTCAGGGCTCCCGGTCGCTGCGATCTGGTCGCCGTCGCCAGTGGACTGCTGCTCGTGTTCGGCCGGGGCGGTGGTCAGCGCGGGCGCCCCGGTGGTGGTGATGGAGGTGCGGGCGGTGCGGGTCGTGCGCCGCAACCGCAGCTCGCTGGCCACCCACGCCGCGGTGCCCGGGACCGCGAGCAGGCACAGCCACGGCGACCAGACCGCCCCGCCGATCAGCGGAGCACCGACGCCGGCCAGCTCCCCGGCATGGGTCGCCGCCCACGCCACCGCTTTCTCCTGCCTGGTCTGGGCCGGACGTTCCAGCTCAGCCATCGCGCCACCTCCTTTCCTCCGCCGGGAAGATCACGCCGCGGCGTGCCTTCGACCGGAACTTCGCCCACCGGCAGGTGTTCCACACCAGGTACAGCACGACCGCGCGGACCGGCCAGGCCAGCCAGTACCCGTCCAGCACCAGCAGATCGATACCCAGCAGCGCGGCCGCGACGATGATGTTGCGCCGGATCGCGTAGCCCGAGTCGGCCAGCGCCGTCGCCCGCCACGCCTCCACATAGGACAGATAACGGTTACGTCCGAACACGTGTGCGCTCCCAGCTCCCCGCCGCCGTCGTGGTGGCGGGGTCGTAGTAGTGGTTGATCGGCCCGCGCGGCGGGGTGGTGATCTGGCGTGTGGTGTAGCCGTCCAGCTCGCCGATCACCCCGGCCAGCACCCGGACCAGCAGTATCAGCGGAATCCGGACCATGTGCAGGAGCAGGAACAGCGCGAACGCCGCGAACACCTTGCACAACACCCAGGTTCCGTTGCGCTCCAGCAACATCCGCAACAGCCCCGCCGCCGTGTTCAGCGCGACAGCGTCCGGTGTGGACGGTCCAGCGCTCCCCGGCGTCATGACGGCTTCACCCCCGCCACCGTGTTCCATGCCGCCGCCGTGTCAGAGTCCCGGTCGCCGGACAACGCGGTCGCGGCTGCGAGCGCCAGCGTTGCGTGCGCCTGCGCGAGCCCGTTGATCCTGGCGACGTCGGTCGGGTGGAGACGTCGGGTGTCGTCGCTCTGCACGACGTTCAGCAGGCGTTCGGCTTCGCGGTAGTGAGCAGGTCCGTTCATGGTCAGCACTCCTCGGAGGTCGGGGCGGATCAGTCGGTGGCGGGCGCGGTCGGGGCCAGATAGGCGCCGACCGTGGCCAGCGCCAGGCCGCGGTAGAGGTTGCGGACGTCGGCGTTGGACCAGTTCCGCGAGTTCGCGGCGGCCAGGGCCTGCGCGGCCCGCTCCAGGCGGTCGATGTCCACCCGGACACCGGCCACGGTGTCGGTGGTGTCGTTGAAGTCGGTCATGGTCAGTGCTCCTCGGTCGGTGAGTCGGTGTGGAAACGGATCCGGCGGCCGCTGGCGTCGCGGGCGGCCTGGTCGTCGAGGTCGTCGGCGAACCGCAGCGCGGCCCGGATCAGGAACACCAGGTGCCAGATCGCTTGCAGACCCGCCAGGGCGGCCAGCGTGATCGCCAGCACCAGCAGCCACGTGACCGCGTCGGCGGCCAGCCACGCGACCACCGCGAACACGCCGGATGTAACCAGGTCTGCCGTGAGCCGACCCGCGCTCTCGCGGATGAGGCTGGACACCTCGCCCGGGGTGGTCCACAACTCGCGCGACGTGTCGGCGCCGGCCGGGTCGTCGGTGAAGTCCCGCATCGTCAGCACTCCTCTCCGGTCACGACGTCGTGGCCGGTCGAAGCCGGGGCGGAGGTGCTGTACAAGAACCCGAACAGGGTCTGTCGCAGCCGAATGTGGTCCTTGCCGCCGCTGAAAGGCGGGTAGCCGTGGCGGATCAGGACATCGGCGACATCGACGATCAACCCGAAGGTGAACCGCGAGTCGTCGACCGGCGCGGGAATTGGATAGTGCTCGGACATCGGACGTCCTTTCCGGACAGTGCGGTCAGTGATCGCGCTCGACCGAGGTGTGCGCGCAGCGGGTGCAGCCGTAGAGGCCGGTGGCCGCGGTGAACGTGCGTTCCGGTCCACCGCAGCCGGGGCAGTCTGCGTCGATCGCCAGCACCAGCCCGGCCGGGTCGTCGACCACGACCAGGCCCTGGTCGACGTCGTTCGTGTCGGTGCGCGGGACGGGTGTCACTTCGTGCAGCACGGGCAGTCGTGCCTGGAGTCGTTCATGGTCAGCACTCCTCGGAGGTCGGGTCGGTCATCGGGTCGGTGCCGCCGTCGGCGACGGCGTGTTCGCGCAGCTTCGCCAGCCGTTCGGCGACCTTGTCGACGAACGGGAGCAGCTCGCGGGCCTCGGCCGGCCGGAGCCCGCCGACCCGGGCGACGTTGAACGTGTCGTCGACCGCGGCCAGCACGGCGTCGGCGAACCGGAGCGCGTCCACGCGGGTCAACCGCACTGGGTAGGCGCTGGTGCGGTCCGGCTTGTAGTTCGTGTCGATCTCGACTAGGTGGCGGGTGTTGCCGCGGTCGGCATACAGGTAGTGGGTGTTGCCGCGGTCGGGATAGATGTCCTCGGCCGCGTCGAGATAGCCGGTGGTAGTGGAGGCCCAGGTCTCGAACGCTTCCACGGTCACGGTGTTCGGCCACAGGCATGGGTCGTCGGGATCGGCGCTCCAGCCCTCGAAGGAGGCGGTGAAGGGCGGTCGATAGATGTTGTCAGCCATGAGTATCGGGGTTCCTTTCCGTGCTCTGCCGCCACGAGCGGGCGGAGCGGTCCAGGTCCTTGGCCTTGTCCCGCAGGAGCGCGGCGGCCTCGTCGGCCAGGTCCGCGACCTTCGCCCACGCGGCGGGGCGTTCCGGGTCGGACACCCGCATCGCACCGGCGTCGACGATGGCGGCACTCCACGCCATCAGCGCCGATCGGATCTTGCGCAGCTCCGCATCGGCGTGGGTGAGCCTGGACGGGTCGTTCATGGTGTTGTCGGACATGGAGAATCGACTGTCCTTTCCAGACAGAAAACGGGAAGGGTCAGCGGCGGCGGGGCGGGCGGTTGATGGTTGCGACCTTCGCGCGGCCACGTTCGACGTCCTGGCGGCCGGTGTAGCGGCCCAGCCGGTCGACGGTGGTGGTGTGACTGACGCCGGTCGGGGTGCCGTCCGGGCCGACCATGACGACGTTGATCGTGTCGCCGGGCTGGACGATGCCGGACATGTCGCCGATCGTGCGGGTCATGCCCCCTCACCCACCAGCAACGTGATCTCGCTGTCCCAGTCGAGGACTTCGCCGCCCTCCGGCACGAGCTGTTCGGCCTCGTCCAGCAGCCGGTCGACGTCCGCGCGCGGCAGACGCAGGATCGCGTGCCCGGACGGGGAATCCAGTTCCACCAGCACGTGCGAGCCGTGCGCGGTGATCTGGACGTCGCCGTCACCGACCCGGTCGAGCGTCGACCCGCCGGCCACCATCGCGTCGGTGAGCAGGGACCGGGCGAACACCCACGGCACCCAGTTGTCGCCTCCCGTGCGCACGGTCAGCGTGACCGCCCACGGGTCGTCGACGTCGAAGGCCAGGTTCGCGCGGGTGGTGGCCTGGACATGTTCCAGGTCCATCGCCATCACCTCGGCCCGGGTGGGGACCATCGCGATCGGTAGCATGGGAAACCCTTCCTGTTGATGGCCGCCCTCTTGGGCGGCGTGGGTTGGTGGGAAGGCCCGGCCCGGTGGCGCGTTCTTGGCGGGATGAACCACCGGGCCGGGGCCTTTAGCGGGCGGAGACGTCGCCCGGTGTGCCGTTCGCGGCCGTGCGGATCGTGCGGCGCTGGCTGGTCACCCAGTCCATGACCTTGATCCGCACCAGCCCGTTGCCCAGCGGCTCCGCATCGGCTTCCGCGAGGTATTTGCGGCCGTGGTGGGTGAACCGCCAGTTGGCCTTGAGGTCGGCGTAGGTCACCTTCGCCATGACGGAACTCCTTGTCTCGCCGGGAATCGTGGGCTACCTGGGGGTCCGGCCGCTGCGCTTGAGGACCCACTCGACGAACCCGGTCTGCGCGGCCGGGTTGTCGCCGCCGATGTGCCACTTGAGCCAGTCGGAGATCTTCTTCACTGAGTCACCCTCACGGTGGTGACCGACGATGACCGTGATCACCGGGTCGACCAGCACCGGACGATGACCCAGCTTCTCCGAGGCCTCCATCACCAGCGGGCTGTACGCGGGCATGACGAACTCCTTCCACAATGGACAACTGAATCGGGTGCGAAACATGTTGTGGTGCAACGGGGCCAGGAGGCCTAGCGCCAGCGCCAGGCCTGTGCATTCGCGGGCGCCGTGATCGCGGTGTCGGTGCGGGCGGCGATGTCGCGCACCTCGATGGAGACCTTGCCCCACTTGGCCGGGACCGGGCGGGCCAGCACGCGGTAGGCCCGGCCCTCGTGGGAGATCGTCTCGCCGACGTTGAGCCAGCGGTAGATCAGCCGTGCCACCGCGGGTCAGCCGTAGAGCTTCGCGGTGATCTTCTGCTGGCATGCCCACTTGCCGCAGCAAGTGCGGCCGTTGAACTGCTTCTTCGCGCGCTTGCCGCACCCGCCGCAGTGGGTGTCGGGAAGCCCGTTCCCGGTGTGGATGACCACCTTCGAGCGGTTCTTGCCGACGAATTCGGCGGTCTTGTCGACGGCCTTCACGGTGGCCTTGGCGGCGCTGAGAATGCCCATGACGTCCTCCTGATCAGTTGGGTTGGTGGTGGCGGTGCTTCTCCCGGGGTGCGGCGCGTTCTTGGCGGGATGAACCGTGGCCCGGAAGCTGTTGGGGCGCTGAGGAAATCGGGGGTCAGCGCCGGGTTTCGTGGTTGCGCGGCGGGATGCGCCGCATGGCGTCGGTGAGGATGTCCGCGTGGTCGAACGCGAACCCGCCGGTCCGGGCGATCTCCAGGGCGCGGGTCAGCGGGATCCAGCGCGCGGCGGCCGCGTCGTCGGCGGCGACCGGGTCGGGCATCGTCGACAACTTCGCGCTGTAGGCGACACCGACATACCGGCCGCGCGGGTCCCGGCCCGGGGTGTCGTAGACACCGACCAGGTGCAACCGCACGCGGTCGAGGTCGAGCCCGGTTTCCTCGACCGCTTCCCGTTTCGCCGCCGCGAGCGAGGTTTCCCAGCCCTCGACGTGCCCGCCGGGGAACGCCTTCTTGCCCTTGTGAGGGTTCTTCCCGCGGTCGATCAGCAGCACATGCGGCTCACCGTCGCGGTCGGCGAACAGCACCACGTCGGCGGCGTAGAACACCGGCGCCCGGCGGTCCAAGCGGGTCGCGATCCGGCCCGCGACGGCGGCGAGCCAGTATTTCGGTGACATCGCATATTCCTTCCAGTAGAAGGGCTTTCGGATTAGATCCGGTCGATGACGAACTGGATGAAGTCGATGCGGCGGAACGGCGAGTCCGATCCGTAGGCGTCGCGGAGGCGGCGGGCGATCGCCTTGGCGTCGAGGCGGTCCTGGGTGTGCAGGTCGGCGATGCGTCGCACTGCGTTCTCCAGGAAGATGTCCCGCCCTTTCGGCCGGTCACCGAGGTAGCGGGCCGCGTCCTGGGTCAGGCGGTTGATGTTGGCCATGGGAGTAGGGGTCCTCCTTCGGGGCGGTGGACAGTGCGGATTTGTGCGGCGGGGACTGCGGCGTCAGAGACGGCCCGCTTGCCGCAAGACCCAGGAGATGAACTTGGGCTGGGCACTGGGGTTTCGTCCGCCGAGGAGCCCTTGGCGGCTCTTGGCGATGTCGGCCGGGCGGAGTCCGGCGTCGTAGGAGATCGTGATGCTGTTCATCGCCATCACGACCTGGTGCGGGGGCATCCTGGTCTTGGAGATTCCTTCCCGGACAGCCCTGTGGTTACTGTCAAAAACCGGTCGCACGATGTCCTCCTCGGCTGTTGTTCACGGAGAGCGCTGGCAGGGATGCAGTCAGCGGTTGGTGCGGCGGTAGGCGTCGGCGATCGCGAACGCGGTGTTGGTGGTCCGGTCGGCGTAGCCGCGTTGGTGGAGGTGAATAGCCAGGGAGTCCAGGACGACGGCCCGGCCGGCCAGGCTGCCCGGCTTGGTGTAGGTGCCGAGCAGGTAGACCGTCCAGTTGTCGGCCTCCAGCCCGTACCCGCCGAGCCGATAGGCGCGGCCGTGGTCGGCGGCGTGCTCGGCGGCGGCGATCATTCCGGCCAGGTCAGCGGCCCACAGGTGGGCCTGGATCCGGTCGGCGACCGCGGCCTCGTCCAGCAGTCGGGAGCCGAGCGGGACCAGCTCCGCCAGGTAGTGCTCCTCACCTTCCAGCCAGTTCAGTGCCGCGATCCGGTCGCAGCCGGTGCCAGCCATGGGCAGGAAGTCCCTGACGATCTGGGCGGATCGGCGTTCAGCGTCCCGGTAGGCGCGGGTCGCGGCCCGGATCGGTTCGATGCGGCGGAAGCGGAGTCGCATCACGCCGCCGCCCGTCCGGCCGCGGCGGGCACGGTGGCCCCGGCCAACAGGCCGAGCACGTAGCGAACGAAGTCCTTGCGGGCACACGGGTGCACATGGTCGGTCTGCGGATCGCGCAGCGATGTGCGCAGCCACAGCGTCAGCCTGGCGACCGACCAGCCCTGACGGCGCCGCTTCGCGATCGCGTCCACCAGGACCTCCAGGAACGCGGCCCGGACCCGCGGTGCCCGGGTCGCCGCCTGCCGGGCGACCTGCGACGGCATCCGCGCTACCTCGTGGAACACCGACCGCACTCGCGGGACCCGGGCCTGGCGGTCCGTGGCCGCGTCGGCCTCGTGCTGGGCCAGCATCCGGACCTGCGAGGCCACGTCACGATAGATCCGGGCGCGGCGGTGCATCACCGCATCCGACGTGCCCTTGACCAGGACGCGAGCGTTGGCCGTCAGCTGGTCGGCCAGCCGATCGAACCGGCGCACCACCAGCGTCTCGACAGTCTCGGTGTGCAGCGGCAACACCAGCGGGTTGCCCGCGGCCAGATCCACCTCGGCCTCGACCAGCAACGCGAGCTGGGCGGCGACATCGCGGTAGACCGTCGACCGCAGCGCGGTGACCTCGACCGGCAGCCCGGACGCCTCCAGCACGGTGGCGTTGCGGGTCAGCAGCGCCGCCAGGTCACGGAACTTCGTGACGATCACGGCGGCCGGGTCGGCGTATCCAGGCATGGCGGTACCTCCACAACAAAGGCGAGAAAGTGGGAAAAGTGAGCGAAAAGGTCAGCTCAGAAACTCGTGTGACGAACGGTCACCAGCAGCGGAATCAGCCGCATGGCCTGCACACCGTGCGGACCGGGAATCTCGGAACGGAGCGCGGTCTCCGTGGCCTCCAGCCACTCCCGGCACCGCGACACCGGAGCGGTCTTCGGCGGCATCGACGCGAACAGCTCGGCGAACACGGCCGGGACGAACAACCGGGCGCCCATCACGCCACCTCGCCGAAGTCGTAAAGCGCAGCCAGAACACCGGTCGACTTGCCCTGCATCGACAGCCCGCCCATCAGGACCGACGACAACTCGAACACCGGAGCCGGGGTGATCGCCACCTCGAACTCCGCCAGCGACATCGCCGCGAGATCTTCTTCCGGCAACTCGAACACCGGATAGCCAGCCTCAGCCGCGGCCAGTGCCTCATTAGCCATATCCAGGGCGACCTCGACATCACGGGCATCGGAGCCCAGGCCAGTGGTGCCCGGGTCGCTTTGGTGGTGGGTCGGTCGTGCGGTCCTCATCGGAAGTTCCTCTCGGTTGTGCTGACCTAAGTCAGACTAGAGCGATACATGTCAGTTGTCGCTAGACCGTTCGAGTGATCTAGGTCGGTATGTGTCGGTCCGGCTAGGATGTGCCCATGACCGCCAAGTACGAGAAATTTGCGGAGATAATCCGGGGCAGGATTCGTAGCGGTGAGCTGGAACCTGACGAAATGCTGCCTGGCTATCGCGTCCTTGCGGAGCAGGTAACGGGGTACTCGCCGGGGACCGTGCAAAAGGCCCTGCAAGTCCTGCTGAACGAAGGCTGGCTGTCGGTAACCCCTGCTGTCGGCTATTTCGTCAACAGGCCCCCTGCGGAGTCACCAGACACTTTGGACTTCACGAGCGAGCTGGCGGCCCTCAAGTCGGCCCTGGGAGAGTTGACCGAGCGTGTCGAGCGTCTCGAAACAGGCGCTATCCGTTCCGGATCGACCGGAAGAACGTGATCAGGCTGTCGATCACGTCGCCGCCGCCGTCAAGGGCGTCGGTGGCGATACCTGCGGATTCTCCGGGAGCCTTGATCACCATCACGACCAGCGCAATTACGACCGCTGTGATGATCAGCTTCTTGAGGATGCCGCCGCCGGTCTTGATGTTGAAGGGGTTGTTCTTGCTGGCCATGTCCGCCTCCTGCTGTCTCGGTTGGAGCGAGGTGCTCGCTGTCTGGAACCGAGTTTTGCGAACCGGGTCACATGTCGGTGACCTCCGACACATGTCAGTGACACTGAGCCGACAACACCAGCCGACAACACCGACAAGTACCGACAACGCCGACAAGCAATGTCACCTGCCAGGGTCGGGGAGTGAGGATCAATGACTCAGCACCGCGAAACCGTGCTGGTTGCACAGCAAGAACTGGGCCGCGTGCTGGCGCACTGGCGCGGCACTGCTGGCCATGGCCAGCACGGCCTGGTCGACTTGCTGAAGCGGGCGGTCCACAACGGCGATGCGCCGCGCGTGCACCCCTACACCCGATCCTCACTGGCCAATTTCGAAGCAGGGCGCCAGCGGCCGGACCGACTCTTCTGCGAGTGGGCCGACGCGACGCTCAAGGCGGGAGGACAGATCGTGCTGGCATATGAGGCGATGGAGCAGGCCGTAGCAACGCTGCATGAACGCTCACGACCAACCGCGACGACGAACGCAGCAGAGTGGCGCCGCGGGGATCACCACGTGGCGCAAGCTCCCGCCGGGTCGCGGCTAGACGACGTCATTCACAACGCATTCGCCGACTCCGACGCGCCCGAGTCCGGCGCACTGGAAGGTCAGGTCTTGGCTGCGCACCAGCTGGCTACCGAGCAGGACCACGCTCTCTCGATGACGTTGGTCACCGGCTTCGCAGGATCGGGAAAGGGTTCGTTCGCGGAGTTCCTGGCCAAGGCCACACGCTGGGCTCAGCTGAACAAAGACACTCAAACCAGGCCGGTAGTCGAACAACTCCTTCTCGCGCTCGGCGGTGACCGACACGACCGCCATTCCGAGCTATACCTGGAAAAAGTCAGGCCTTACGAATATCGCGCCCTGATGGACACGGCAATGAAGAACCTCGACGCAGGCGTGTCGGTTGTGGTCGACGCGCCGTTCATTCGCGAACTGGGCGACGACGCGTGGATGGCCCGGCTACAGAACAACTGCCGCGCTCGCGGCGCGACGCTCTCGGTGATCTGGGTGCGTTGCGACGTCGAGTCCATGTACGACTACTTGTCTTACCGGGCCGCGCCTCGTGACACCTGGAAGTTGGAGAACTGGCAGGAATACATCGCCGGGATCGATCCGGATTTCCGACCGTCTTTCCCGCACTACCTGGTGGACAACAGGCTGAACGCCGCCACCACCCTGGTCGAGCAGGCAGATCGGATTGTGAAGGCGATGCGCCATGGCGAGTAGTCGCGGTGTCCTGCTCTACGGCCCGCCGGCCGCGGGAAAGGACACCATCACCGAGCAACTGATCACGATCGGCCCGTACACGCATTTCCAGCGGCTCAAGGTCGGACCGGGCCGGACCAGCGGCTACCGCATGGGCACAATCGAGCAGCTGACGTCGTTGCGCGAGCGGGGGCAGGTGATCTACGAGAACCAGCGCTACGACTCGGCCTACGTCGTCGACCGAGGCGAACTGGACAGCATCGTGCGCGAGCACGAGCAGGTTCCGGTGCTGCACATCGGCCAGGTCGATGCCATCCACGCGATTCGGCGCGGGTACCCGCTGATCTGGACAGTCGTGATGGTGTTCTGCCCTCGGGAGGAAGCAGAGAAGCGGCTCGTCGAGCGGAACGACGCGCGAGTCGACGAGCGGCTGTCGGTGTGGGACGAGACCCTCGCCGAAGCGGACCTCGCGCTGTTCGACCTGGTCGTGAACACCGGCGCGTTCGAGCCTGCGCATGTCGCGACGGCGATCGATTGGTGTCAGCGCCACCGCCAGTAGTCCATGCCCCGTGAGGGCAGGCCCCCTGAGCACACTCTCCGCTTCCCCTCTGAGACAGGGAAAGGACGGTTTCGCATGACGAAAGTCCTTATCAGTTGCGAGCCCGACGACCAGATAGGCGCCGACCTCCTGAGCTCGTTCGAGGACGTCGAAGTCCTCCGCTACGACCCGAACGAGTCCGTACTTACCGAGGCACAGCGGCAAGCCGAGATCCTCGTGGTTTCATTCCGGGGGAGCCATCGGCCGATCCCGCTGGTTTCCCAGCTCCCTCACCTGAAGATGACTCAACTCCTGTCGGCCGGAACCGACGAATGGGCGCCGCACGTGCCCCCTGACGTGGTTCTCGCCAGCGCTCGCGGCGGCCACGCGCATTCTGTCTCCGAATGGGTCCTGTCCGCGGTTCTCTGCCTCTACCGAGGCTGGCCTGCCCTGCTGGACTACCAGCGCGAAGGTATCTGGGCGCACCGCAAGGTCGCCCCCGACACCGTCGCGGGGAAACGGGTTCTCGTCATCGGCGCCGGCCACATCGGCACAGCCTCGGCTGAGCGACTTCGCAAGCTCGATGCCGCCACCACGCTGGTCGCAAGTACCGCACGGGGTGGTGTGCATGGCGCCGACGACATCCCGAATTTGATCGCCGACCACGACATCGTCGTCATCGCGGCGCCGCTGACCCCTGACACACGCGGATTGGTCGACCAGAAGTTCCTGGCGACGATGTCTGACGGCGCACTGCTGATCAATGTCGGCAGAGGCGAAATCGTCGACACCGACGCGCTTATCCCCGAACTCCGAAACGAGAGGTTGCGCGCGGCACTGGACGTAACCGCTCCGGAGCCATTACCGCCGGGCCACCCACTATTCAGCTGCCCTGGCGTCATCATCAGCCCGCACATGTCGAAGAACGTTCCGGGCACCGCGAAACGCTGCTACGAAGTCGCCGTGCAGCAGGTCAAGACTTTCCTTGACGGGGGCGTGCCGTCGAACATCGAACTACGTCGCTAGCCGCTGTTTGTGCAGGTACTGCCGATTTCCGAAGTTTCCAGCTAGCCTCGAAGACAGGCGTTGATCGCGCAGCAGGGGGTACAGGGGATGAGTGGACGACCTGAAGAAACCGCAGGCGGATACAACGACCGCGGCGCCGATGACTATGACGAGAATGCGTGGCAGGAGTTCACGCCGTGGAGGCCAGGTGATCCGAGCACAATCAACGAAGCGCCCGCCAGTTACGCGGCCAACGCATTCGTAGACGACCGCATCTACCGGCCGGCCGGTGGCAACACGGCAGAGGACGCAGACAGCGGAACGAGCCAATCACGAACAGGACCGGACGCACGGGAATCGCGCACACGCTGGTGGACCGAGGCAAGCGCACCCCCGAAATACAAGGCGGGCGACCAGGTGAAGAGCCGTGACGCGATCGGTGGGCCTTTCATGCGCCACGTCGACCCCGGCACCCGCGGGGAAGTGGTGGGCAAGCGCAGCGGCCTCTTCGGCGACGAATACCTCAAGGTCAAGTTCAGCAACGGCTACGTCGAAGAGGTCAAACCCGACGCTGTTCAACGAGACACCTGGTTCTGAGGAGGCAGGGTTGTCCGTAAACGACGAAGGCCGCCAGCGACTCCGCTGGCGGCCTTCGTTTGATCAAGCTCAGCTCGACTCTCCCGCGCCTGGCTGAGCGCCGCCGAGCAGGCCGACAATCTGCTGCAACGAGCGGTTCACAGTCGCGAAGCCCTCGCGCATCTCCTCGCGAAGGTCGACCTGGTCCTGGCGCAGCGCGTTCAGCGTCCCGGTGTGAGCGCGCAGCTCAGCCCGCACCTCCGCGACATCGCGATCCGCGCCGGCCGCCAGCACCCGCGCCGCGGCGGCATCGGCGGACCGATCACTCAGGTCAGCCACCAGCCGCTCAAGCCGTGCCACACGCTCCGCCAGCTCCTCGTCAGCCATGAGTCCGATCCTATCGTCAGTGCGGGGCGTGTCAGTACGCCTCGCGAACGGGTGAAATGTGGTCGTGCTCCTCGACAGCGCCGCGCCACCGAGCACCGGTGAACAGGTGAAAGCAAGCCGCTCAGTCTGACGGTGGCCCGGCCCGGCCCACACTCAACGTGACCACCGGGCCGACCTACTGAGGGCTGAATCTCAGTCCCCCAGTGGGGCGCGATAGTCTCAGTCCTAGTCTCATTCGCCCCGGTTCAAGGAGGTTCGTCAGAGTGTCCAGAACGCTTTGACCTGGGGAAATGGGGTACACGGACTTCCGTGTACGGAGGTACGCAGACTTGGAAAGCGTGTTGGGTTCACGCCCTCGCAGGTTCGAATCCTGTATCCTCCGCCGTCAGCAAGGCCCCGGACGTTCCGACGTCCGGGGCCTTGTTGATTACTTAGCAGGACCTTCACTTAACAGAGTCAGTTGATCACGCTAAGTTTAATAGTGGTCGTTCCAGCCCCCGACGTCCCAAGGAGTCCGCCAAAATGGCCGGAGTCGAAGAGATCCGCGCTGGTATCGCGCTCGCGAACGAGAAGGCATCCGCGAGCATCGCCGCACTTCAGCAGGCAGCGCAGTCTCTCGAAGAAGCCCAGCTTTCGCTTTCCCAGGCCACCCAGGGCAGCACTCAGCACGAGGTGAGCCAGGCTCACGGGCTTCTCGCCGAGGCCCTGCAAGGCATCACCGGTATGCAGAGCACCATCCAGGCGGGCATCTCGTCGGCCGAGTCGTACTCGACCCGTCTCTGACATGTACCTCGAGGAACTGCACCAGCTGCTGACGGCCGTCCAAACCGGCCTCGCCGACGGACGAGCCCATGCCGAGCGGGCCAGAAGCCTGCTCGAGGAGTCCCGGCGCGCCATCGTGGAACCCCAGGCCCAAGCCGTGCCATGGGTGCCGTCGCAGCTGGCGCAGGCCGACGAGGGAATGGAAAACCTCCTGACGCGCCTTTCCGCCGCTGACGACCTGGTCAGCGGTTACCAATCCCGCCTCTGAGATTGGCCAGCCGGTATGGGCAGCAAAGCGAGTGAACAGCGCAATCGAGTCGCGACGGCGCTCGAGCGGGTCCGGCACCAGATCGGGCTCGTCCTCGGCGCCGCCGCCGGCGCCCGCCAGGCCGCCGAGGCGGAACTGGCCAAACTGCAGCTGGAACAGCACATCGTCCGGGTGGGGATGAACAACTCCACTTCGGAGCAGTACACCGAATGGTCGCGGCATCCCGCCGCGAACGAGGTGTTCGGCCTGCTCGGCAGCGTGCGCGGCCAGTTCTACGCCGACTGGGAAGCGGGCCCGAACGCGTTGCGCGAACTCGTCGCGAACAACGCTCCGGGGCCCGCGAGCCAACAGCCCGGCAACTGGCTCGGCCGCGTCGGCGGGAATCCCGGCATCACCGCGCCCGGGCTGTGGCGCGTCGGCTCGGCGACCGTGGCGGGCAAGGACGTCCCGCGCACTTTCGACGTCGCGGTCCCCCTGCTCGACGAGTCGCATCTGTCCATCACGTCGGCGCCGAAGACCAGGGCCGCGGTCGACGGCATCGTGCAGAACCTGCTGATGCGGATCCTGAGCACGTTCGAACCCGGCGCGGTGCGGATCCATCTGTGGGACGTCGGGCAGCTGACCGCGATCCTCCCCGACCTGTACCCGCTGAGCCGCACCAGCGCGCTCACGTTGTACGACCCGGGACGGCTCGAGGACCTCCTCGACGAACTGGCCGGGCACATCCGCCGCATCCACGCGACCGGGATGCAGGCGGGGCACACGTCGCTGCGGGAGATCCGGCGGGCGAGCGGCCAGCGCGTCGAACCGTTCCGCGTCGCGGTGCTCTACGGCAACGGCGAAACCCTCGAACCGGAACGCGCCCGCGAACTGAAACGGGTCGCCACCGGGGCGCTCGCGGCCGGGATCTGCCTGATCCTGATCGACGTCCCGACCATGCTGTCGACGTCGGTCGAATCGCTGAGCCTGCACGACGAACGGCACGCGACGAGCAGCATGACCGGCCCCGACCTGATCGTCGACCTCGATCCGCCGATGCCGTCCGGGCAGGTCATCCGCGCCGCCGGGCGGATCGCCGAAGCGCTGATCGCCAAACAAGGCGGGCCGCGCGCGTTCGCCGACCTGCTGCCCACCGAGCTGGGCAAGGAGAGCTCGGCGCGGGAACTGCGGGCACCGGTCGGATTCTTCGAGGGCGAGGCGGTGGAGGTCGTCATCGGCGACGCCAGCCCGCACGTGCTCATCGGCGGGCCGAGCGGTTCGGGGAAGACGAACTTCCTGTATTCGCTGCTCGGCAGCCTCGCGGCGCGGTACTCGCCGGACGAACTCGCGCTGTACCTGCTGGACTTCAAGGAGGGCGTGTCGTTCGCCGGGCTCGCGCCGGGGCGGCGGGACGCCAGCTGGCTGCCGCACGCCAAGCTCATCGGGGTCAACGTCAACACCGACCGCGAGTTCGGCCTGGCACTGCTGCGGTTCCTCGCCGACGAGCTGCGACGCCGGTCCGCCGCGGCGAAACTGCACGAGGTCACGAACCTCGCGGACCTGCGCGAGCAGGACCCGGGCGGGCACTGGCCGCGGATCGTCGCGGTGATCGACGAGTTCCAGTACCTGTTCGCCGGCCGCGACGGCGTGACGGCGACCGCGACCCAGCTGCTGGAGGACATCGCGCGGCGAGGCCGCTCGCAGGGCATCCATCTGGTGCTGGCGAGCCAGGACGTCGCCGGGATCGAGGCCTTCTGGGGCAAACCGGCGGTGTTCGAGCAGTGCACGCTGCGGATCGCCATGCCGAAGGCGCGGCGGGTCTTGTCCGAGACCAACAACGCGGCCGTCTCGGCGCCGAAGTGGCACGCGGTGATCAACCACGATTCCGGTGTGGCGCACGGGAACCAGCTCGCCCACGTGCCGGACGCGAGCAGCAAGGACGTCTTCAACAAGCTGCAGCACCGGCTCTGGGAGCAGTACTCGGAGTCGTTCAAACGGCCCCGGCTTTTCGACGGCGCGCATTCCCCTGTGCTGGAACAGTTCCCGGCGTTCGCCGACCTGAAGCCGACGGACCGGCCACGGGCCCTGCTCGGCCAGTCCATCGACGTCGACGAGGCCGCCTGCGGGGTCGAGCTGCCGAAGGCACCGGGGCGGAACGTCGCCGTCCTCGGCGCGGCCACGGCCGAGGCATTGTCCATTATGGACTCCGCCGCGCGTTCGCTGGCCCGCCAACATCCGCACGGCTCGGTGGAGTTCGTGCTCTCGTGTCCCATCGAAGCGTCGGTCCCCGCGGTGGCCGAGCTGGCCGAGCGACTCCGCTCGGAGGGCCACCACGCGACCCTGGTCGACGATTTACCCGCCCGGGTAATCGATATCGCGGAAAATCTGTCCTCTTTGGACAAGGCGCAGGTGTTGTTGCTTTACGGCGTCGACGCTTCGATTCCCGCCCTGGAGGCGAAGGCGCCCGGACAGCTCAAGAGCGGTTTGGATCAGCTTCGGGTGCTGCTCAAGCAGGGCCCGACGCACGGCGTCCACACCATCGGCTGGTGGCGCAGCATCGCCCGGCTGAAGGACACGCTCGGTTTCGCGGGCACCGACGACATCGGCACCTGGGCGGCGTTGGACGTCCAGGGCAACGAACTGTCGCCGTTCGCCGCCGGGCAGGTCGTGCACTGGTCGCCGCGGCCCGGCCGCGCGCTGTTCTTCGACCGCACCACCCACGGTGCCCCTGAGGTGATCATCCCGTTCCAGCGTCCGGAAGGGCTTCTCGATGGATGACGGCATCACCGCGGCCATGCGGTACAAGGAGATCGTCGGCCTCGCGCGCGCTTCGGCGGAGAACCTCCGGAACTGGGAGATCGGCCGCGCGGACGAACTGGAAGCCCGGCTCGCCGAGGCGCACCAGGCCGTCGCGGACGCCGCCGAACGCGAGCAGCGCGCCGTCGACCGGTGCACGCGCTGGTGGAAGATGGCGCAGCACAACGTCGAAGGGCTCAGCTGGCTGCCGGAGGACGAAGAGCCGCGTCCGGTGCTGACCGCGCGGGCCGGGTACCTGGAGAAGTACCTGGAAGAGGTCAAGCCGAGCTACCAGGAACTCGTGCAGGCCGTCCTTTCCCTGGGCTGGCGCGCCAAACGCTCCTGACCTGCCCGCGTTTCGTCCTCTGGATGCGGTACTTGCGCGTGCAAGTACCGCATCCAGAGGACTAATTGCGGGTCATGGGCGCCCGAAGACGCGCTCCAGGTAGTCCGCCAGGTCCCAGAACGCGTCCTGGACCGGGTTGCCGGCGCTCGGCCGGAACCGCAGCACCTGCGGGTCGTGGTCGCTCGCCTGCTTCGCGAACTCGGCGTTCAGGTGGACGACGTCGTAGTCGATCCCGCGCGGCGCCTTCGACGCCAGGATGTGGTCCAGCACCTGCGACTGGCCCTCGAAAACGTAGCTGTACCGCTCGTTCTCGGGCAGCGACGCGATGAGGTCCTTCAGCGCGCCACCGGCGGTCAGCGTCTTCACGGCGGGCGAGAACGGGTAGTCGTTCAGGTCGCCGGCCACGACGACGTTCGCGTTCTTGTCCGAAGCGAGCAGCTTGTCGACGAAGCCCCGGAGCAGGGTCGCCTGCTTGGCCCGCTGCACCTCGGAACTCCGGACCGGCGGCTGGTTGCGGCCGTGGGTCGGCTGGTCGCCGCCCTTGGAGTTGAAGTGGTTCGCGATGACGAACACGGTGCGGCCCTGGAAGACGAACTCGCCCGCCAGCGGTTTGCGGCTGGCTTCCCACGCCTCGTTCCCGGGCTCGACCCGGCCGGGCGAGACGGTCAGGTGGGTCTTGCCGCGTTCCTTGACCACGTCGACGGGCGTGGTCGCGGTACCGCCTGGCCGGTCCACAAAGGACACCCGAGCCGGGTTGAACAGAAAGCCGACGCGGATGTTTCCGCCCGGCTGACCGCCGTCCTTGCCGTTCTCCGGGTCGATCTGACGCCACTCGTAACGCGGGCCGCCGGCGGCGACGATCGCGTCGACGAATTTCTTCAGCGTCTGGTCCGCGGCGACGGTGCCGTCGTTCGTCGGCCCGTTGTTGTCCTGGATCTCTTCCAGATTCAGGATGTCCGGCTTCGCAAGGTTGGTGGCGATGGCCTTCGCCAGCTCGCCGAACTTCTCCGCACTGTCCAAAGCGGACAGATTCTCGACGTTGTAGGTCGCCACGGAAAGCTCACCGCCGCGCTGCGCACGAGTACTCTCCCGCTGCAACCCGTTGTCCTTGGCGGCGCCCAGCTTCGTCGCGAACAGCGTGTAGCCGCCGAAGTTGCTGTACTCGACCGGGCCGGAGGTCTCGCCGGTGAGCACGTCGCCGGTGTTGACCTTCGGGAACGGCTGCTCGGCGAACGGGATCAGCGACGCGACCTTGAGCACGCCGGTGTTGAGCCGGTCGTAGTCCAGGTACACCGCGCCGCCGCGGACGCTCGGGTTCTGCCGCGGCTTGGTGGTCACGTAGAGCTCGTTGAACGACGACGTCGGGCCGACGACGCGCGCGTCGGAGACGCTGACGATCTCGCTTTCGTGCGTCTCCCAGAAGTCCAGCGAGTACTTCGCCGGCTCCAGCGGCAACGGCTCGATGCTGCCGCCCGGTGCGGGGGCGACGATGTCCGGGACCGTGTCCGGCGTGACGACGGTCGGTGCGGGCAGGGCGTTCCCGCTCGACTCGACCGTCCACTGTGCACTCGTCAGCTCGGTGAGCGACTGATACGGCGAGGTCGCCGGAGCGTCCGGGTAGAACTCGCGGACGGTGCCGGTCGCGGTCACCGCGTCGCCGACGGCCACGGCAGGCGTGGTCGAACCGGTGAAGACGAACAGCCCCTCGCTGGTGCGCGGGTCGGCGTCGGGCGCGGGGTCGGTGATCCAGAACCCGCGCGCCGAACCGAAACCCCGGATCCCGGTCACGACGCCGGTGGCCCCCGCGACCTTCCGGTCCTTGAGCGGCGAGATCCGCGTGGTGCCCTGGATGTCGTGGATCTTCGCGTCGACCGGCGGCGGGCCGGTCTCGCCCGGCGTCTCACCCTTGCCGTTGGTCGGAGTGGGCGCGCCGGAGGTGAAATCGGCGGCGTTGTCGTCGGTGTCCGCGAGCGTCGCGCCCCTGGCGACGGACGCGGTGTTGGACGGCGCGGGCGCCGCGGCCCCCTCACGGATGACGGCGGTGGAGCCGAAGCCGACCAGATCCTTGATCCGGGAGTCGGCCGCGCAGTCGGTGGCCGTCTTGCAGGTCAGCGCCGTGGTGCCCTGGACGAGCGCGATGGTCCCGGCGGTCGCGGACAGGGCCAGCGAGCCGGTGGCGTCCGGCGTCGGCAGCGCGACGGTGCCACCCGAACCCTTCGCCTGCGCGACGAGGTACCGCGCGCCCGGCGCGACACCGCCGGCCAGCGGCGTGACCTGCCAGCTGTTCCCCGACGCCGGCGCGTACTGGACGCTGAAGCCGTCGAGGCTCACCGCGGCCGTGCCGCGGTTGGCGAGTTCGACGAAGTCGTTGGTCAGCATGGCGCCGGAATTGCCGCCACCGCCGTAGACCTCGGCGATCACGGCGTCGGCGCTGGGCGCGGCGAGTGCGGCCGGAGCGGTCATGCCGCTCACGACCAGGCCGGAGGCGACGGCCGCGGTCAGCGCCCTTCTCCGGGCAGCACGTCGGGATGTGGTCACGCTGAGTCCCCTTTTCACAAGATCGGTCGACGCATACTCCCCCGAACAAGTGAAATGAGGAAGACGACAAGACAACGATTCGTCACGGCTAGCCCGTTCGGACCCTGGTTTCGCCGTGTTCCCGCGTGAGAAGATCGAACTCCGCCGCCTGTCACACCAGGAGGCGTCTTCATGCGCAGACTGCTTTGCGCGCTCATCGCGGCCGGTCTCGTGATCCCGGTTCCCCCGGCGGCCGCCAAGCCACCGGAGAAAGCCGCGTTCGACGTGATGACCCCGGCGAGCACGGTCGCGTCCCGCACCGACCGGCGGCCGAACGCGGGCGGGGTCTTCGATCCGGTCGCGCGCAAGACCTTCATCTCGTGGTCCGGCAAGGCCGCGGACACCTACGTCCAGGCCTACGACCACCGGACCGGGGACTGGACCGCGCCGAAGAAGATCGCGGACGGGGAGTCCGATCCGCACAACTACCCGACGATGCTGCTGGCGGGCGACGGACATCTGCTGATCTTCCGCGGCATGCACAACACGCGGACCGTGATCAGCCGAGCGCCACTCGCCCATTCCCTCGACGGCACCTGGACCACTACCGAAGTGCCCGAGGGCGACTCGGCGAGCTACCCGATGCCGGTCAAAACCGTCGACGGCACGCTGTTCCTGTTCTACCGCGAGACCACGAACGAGCTGGATCCGACGGCGAACTCCGACTTCCGGCCGATGAAGTACCTCGTTTCCCGCGATCACGGGAAGACGTGGAAGAACTCGGTGCAGCTGACCGGGAAACGGTGGGCGTTCGGCTCGCTGGGCCGGGCGGACCACATGGACGAGATCTACGTCGGACAGCTGCGTTACCTGCCGTCGACCGGGCGGATCCAGTTCGTCTACACGCTCGCGGGCGGCGGGCCGTCGCAGCACAAGCACGACGTCTACCACCGGAACGTCTACTACCTGTCGTTCGACGTCCGCACCCTGCGATTCTTCTCCGCGTCGGGCCACGATCTCGGCACGCAGGTCGACGACGCCGAGCAGGAGCGGTATCTCAAGGTCGTCGAGACCCCGCTCGAACTCCCCGGCGGGCTCAAGTCGCCGGACTACATCCTGCAGGTGGGCACCCAGCGGGACGGCAAACCGTTCGTCACCTGGTTCCAGTTCGACGCCGCGGGCTCGCCGCGCGATTTCGCGGGCGCGTGGAACGGCCGGGACTGGGAAGTGCGGGAAGTCGCGAACGGACTCCGATTGCGCGAGATCGAACAGCTCAATGGCGGCACTTGGCGCGTTTACGCGACACGAGACGGGCTGCCGAACATCGAAACGTTCCTGCTGGAGAACGGCCGCGTCTGGAAACCGGAAACCTTGATCACCACGCCGAAACCGGTCCAGCGCGTCGAAGTGATCACCGGTTTCCGCGACCCCGCCCGCATTCTGGCGACCGGAGCGTCCAGTGCCCGTGACGTCTCCGTGGCCGACGGTGACATTTATGTCGCGGGAGCCCCGCGCAGATAGCCCATTGGTGTTCCCCTGCCTTAAATGAACCTCAAGTCCGGGTACAACCCGGCATTCCCGGAGCTACCTTTGGCGACGTGAGCGAGGACACAAATCCTCCCTCACGTCGCCGGAGGAGGTGTCCGATGAACTGGCTCATCGTCGGTACGGCACTGGTTCTGCTGCTGAGCATCGCCATGGCCGTCGACCTGCGCGACCGGAAACGCGGCGGGCGCCCGGTGGCCCCTTTCGGCGGCGCACGGCTCGACGCCGTACTGCGCGAGGCCGACTTGGGCGAGCGGCACATGACCTTCTGACGCTCGCCGGGGAGGGCGAGCAGGGGGAACTGGGGGCGCACCGCCGGTGCACGGGACCCGTCGGGGGAGGACGGAGCCCGTACACCGGCGGTGCGTCATTTCCGCACTCGCGTGATCAGAGGCGTAACTCGCGTGATCAGAGGCGTCACTCGCGTGCTTGGAGGCGTAACTCAGCGCTCGAGTTCCTGCCGCGCCTTGTACTTGCCGATGAGCGACTTCGCGCCGGCGACCGCCGCCTTGCCCGCGCCCTTCGCGCTCGCCGCCAGGAACGTCGTCCAGTCGAAGTAGTCGCGCCACAGCACGATCCGGCCGTCGCGCACTTCGAACGTGCCGCACACCCAGAACTCGGCCTCCCACGAACCGCGCCGCAGGACGTCGGTGCGCTCGGTGAGCACGATCGGCCCGTCGGCGGCGATGTGGTGGGTGCGCGCCTCGAACCCGCTTCCGTAGCGGGCCATGGTGCGCAGCTGCTTCTCCACCGCCGAAAGGCCGCGGGCCGGGGGCAGCGGGACGTTCTGATAGACGATGTCGATCGCGACGAAGCCCAGCGCGCGGTCGATGTCGAACTCTTCGAGGGCCTGAAGGAAACCGGTCACCACGGTCTTCGGATCCGTCATGCCCGCCAAGGCTAATCCGGTTTTGAACCGCCGGAAGGTCACAGCCGTATCACAGAGCGGAGGGGCCGGTTTTCCCTGACTACGGAGGTATCGATGCGACGGCGACTGCCGATGGCCCTGTTCGCGCTGGTCGTCTGGGCGCTCGCGGGCTGCTCGACGGCCACGGGCGCCGCACCGGCGACACCGGGCGCCAACCAGGCCGACATCACCTTCTCCCAGCAGATGGTGCCGCATCACCAGCAGTCGATCCAGGTGGCGAACCTGGCCGCGGAACGGTCGGCATCCGAGTACGTGAAGGCCACCGCGGCCAAGATCGTCGAGGCGGAGTCGGCCGAAGTCCGGACGATGACCGCCTGGCTCCAGTCGTGGAACGCGGCCGTGCTCCCCGCGGCGGGCCACGCCGGGCACGCGATGCCCGGGATGATCACCGAAGGGCAGGTCGCGTCGCTGCAGAACCTGACCGGCGCCGAATTCGACAAGATGTGGCTCCCGCTGATGGCCGAACATCTGCGCAACGGCGTCGCGATGGCCAAGACCGTGCTGTCGTCGGGCGAGCACGCCGAGACGAAGGCGCTGGCACACGAGATCGTCGAGAACCAGACGGCGGCGATCGGCGAGATCACCGCGCAGCTTTCCTGACCCCCTGAAGGCCCTCCAACGCCCTCCGGTATTGTTCTCGGCGGTGGCGTGTCCGAGCGGCCGAAGGAGCACGACTCGAAATCGTGTGACGGTTAATACCCGTCCGTGGGTTCAAATCCCACCGCCACCGCAGCGAAGAGCCGGTCTCCACGGAGACCGGCTCTTCTGCGTTCGCGGCTACTTGTTGAACTTGTCCTTCAGGTCCTGCACGCCGCCTTCCGCGCGGTCGCGCAGGTCGTGCCCGGCCTCCTTGACCTCACCCTTGGTCTGGTCGGCTCGGCCGGAGTTCGCGAGGTCCTGGTTGTCCGTCTTTTCGCCGAGCTTCTCCTTGGCGGCGCCGATGGCCTGCTCGGCCTTGTCCTTCGCCTTGTCGAAAACGCTCATGGCGGATGTTCCTCCTTAGACCGCGGCCGCCGTTTGCGGCCGCCTGTCCGGAGGGTTACCCGGGAAGCCGGGTCCGACACATCGATCACCCGGTGCGGTTACCCCGTTGCCCGTGGAAGAAGTCTTCGAGCAGGGCCGCGCATTCGGCCTCCAGCACCCCGCCGAGGACTTCCGCGCGGTGGCTGAGCCGCCGGTCGCGGACGACGTCCCACAGCGACCCCACGGCCCCGGTCTTGGGCTCCCAGGCGCCGAAGACGACCTTCTCGACCCGCGCCATCACGAGGGCGCCGGCGCACATCGTGCACGGCTCCAGGGTCACCGCGAGCGTGCACCCTTCGAGCCGCCAGCCGTCGCCGTAGATCTTCGACGCGGCTCGCAGCGCGAGGATCTCCGCGTGCGCCGTCGGGTCGCCGAGCTCTTCGCGGGCGTTGCGCGCGGACGCGAGCGGGGTCCCGTCCGGCGCCAGGACGACGGCACCGATCGGCACGTCTTCGCCCGCACCTCGCGCCGCCGCGATCGCCGCCCGGACGGCGGCGATGTCGGCGGCGGAGGCGGCGGGGCTCAGATCTCGTCCAGGATCTTGGTGAACTCGGGGGCGAATCCGCACCGCTGCGCGACCATCTGGAGCTGTTCGTCCGGATAGAGGTCGACTTCGCCGACGATCACCTGCAGCTCGGCCCCGGGCAGTCCGAGGTCGGACAGGATCTCCAGGTCGCCTTCCGGCCAGACCGCGTCGTCGTCCTCGTCCGGCGGGTCGACTCTCAGCACGTCGAGGACGTCGGCGGCGATGTCGTAATCGAGCGCCGCGGCGGCGTCGGACAGCAACAGCGACGGCCCTCTCGGACTCGGCCGGACGATCACGAAGAACTCGTCGTCCACCGCCAGCAGCCCGAACGCGGCACCTGTCGAACGCAGTTTGCCCAGCTCCGTGATCGCAGCGTCGAGCTCGCCGAGCGCCCCCGGATCAAGAGAGCTGCACCGCCACCGACCGTCCTCCCGCACCACGGCCACCGCGAACCCCGTGATCGGCTCTTGCACCGCCATGCGCACACCGTATTCCGCCCGCATTCGGAACGCACGCACGGTGCGCCCGAAGCGCCGCATGCGCCACTATCGAGACATGACCGGACCCACCGACCTGCCCACCCTCCCCGACTCGCGCTTCGCCGGTTTGCTGGACGAAGCCCGTGCTCTCCAGACGAAAACCGTGGAGCTCCGCCGGGAGATCCACCGGAATCCGGAGATCGGCCTCCACCTGCCGAAGACCCAGTCCTCGATCAAAGCGGCCCTCGAGGGCCTGCCGCTGGAGATCACCGAGGGCAAATCGACCACTTCGCTGACCGCCGTCCTCCGCGGCGGGAAGCCGGGCCCGGCGATCCTGCTCCGCGGCGACATGGACGCGCTGCCGCTGCACGAGGACACCGGGCTCGACTTCGCCTCCGAAGACGACGGCGCGATGCACGCCTGCGGGCACGACACCCACGTCGCGATGCTGGCGTCGGCGGCGCGGCTGCTCTGCGAGCACGTCGACGAGCTGGCCGGTTCGGTGGTGTTCATGTTCCAGCCCGGCGAAGAGGGCGAGCACGGCGCGCGCCACATGATCCACGAAGGCGTGCTCGACGCCGCGGACGAGCGCGTCGAGAAGGCCTTCGGCCTGCACATCTTCACCCAGGTCGCGTCCGGCATCGTGCAGACGCGGCCGGGTCCGATCATGGCGTCGGCGAACAGCTTCCACGTCACCGTCACCGGCCGGGGCGGGCACGGTTCCGCGCCGCACCAGGCGATCGACCCGGTGCCGGCGGCGGCCGCGATGGTGAGCGCGTTGCAGACGATGGTGACCCGCAAGGTGAGCGTGTTCGAGCCCGCGGTGGTGTCGGTAACCCGCATCGAGACGGGCACGACGACGAACATCATCCCGGAGACGGCGTTCCTCGAGGGCACGATCCGCACGCTGTCCGAGCGGACGCAGGCGTTCGTGCGCGAGGAGCTGCCGCGGGTGTGCGAGGCGGTCGGCGCGGCGCACGGCGTCAAGGTGAGCGCCGAGGTCCTTCCCGGCTACCCGGTCTCGGTGAACGATCCGCGGGTCGCGGGCCGGGTACTGGAACTGGCGGCCGAGGTCCTCGGCGCCGGCAACTCCGAGGTCATGGAGAACCCGGTGATGGGCGCGGAGGACTTCTCCTATGTCCTGCAGCGGGTGCCGGGCGCGTTCGCGTTCCTGGGGGCCTGCCCGCCCGAGGCCGATCTGGCCACAGTGGAGGCGAACCACTCGAACCGGGTGGTCTTCGACGAAGACGCGATGGCCAACGGCGTGGCGATGTACGCCGCCTTCGCCCTCGACGCCCTTCGATAGCCTTTACACAACAGCGTTGATTTAATGGGTGCCATGAGCGATGACACCCTGGCCGTCCTGGCCGCACAGGAGGAGCGCCTGGTCTTCCGCCGGTTCGACAACGAGACCGCGCTGAAGCTGGGCGCTCACTTGCTCGCGGCGGCACGGGACCGCGCCCTCCCGGTGACGGTCTCCGTGCGCCGCGGCGGGCAGCGGCTGTTCCACGCGGCACTGCCGGGCACCTCGGCCGACAACGACGCGTGGATCGACCGCAAGAGCCGCGTCGTCGACCGATACGGGCACAGCTCGTTCCTCGTCGGCGAACAGTTCCGCGCGAAGGGCACGACGTTCGAAGCCGATTCCCGGCTCGATCCGGATCTGTACGCCGCGCACGGCGGCGTGTTCCCGGTGATCGTCGAGGGAGTGGGCCCGGTCGGCACCGTCGGCGTCTCGGGCCTGCCCCAGGCCGACGATCACGCGTTCGTCGTGGAGCAACTGGAAGCCTTCCTCGCCGAACTGTCCTAAGTAGACTATCCACGGAGTTGTCCACAGGTTGTTCACGTGTGGACAACTCCGTGCGGCGGCGGCAAAACCGGACGAGTTCCGGTGATTTCTTGACAAAATCCCTAGTGGTCTAGTCCAATCTCTGACGTGATCTAAACCACATCAGAGGGAGTCCCCATGCGCCGGAAAGCCGCCGTCGGCATCGTTTTCCTCTTACTGAGCCTGCTGATGCCCGCCGCGGCGCACGCCGCGATCCCGGCCCACGCCCTGGTCGGCTACCTGCACGCGAGCTTCGCGAACGGCTCCGGCTACACGAGGATCGCCGACGTTCCCGATGACTGGGACATCATCGACCTCGCCTTCGCCGAGCCGACTTCCGTGACCTCGGGCGAACTCCGGTTCGGTCTGTGCCCGGCGACGGAATGCCCGAACGTCGAATCCGAGGCGGAGTTCATCGCCGGGATCAAGGCGCAACGGGAGAAGGGCAAGAAGGTCGTCATCTCCGTCGGCGGCCAGAACGGGCAGGTTCAGCTGACGACGGCCGCCGCGCGGGACGCGTTCGTCAGTTCAGCGAGCGCCATCATCGACAAGTACGGCCTGGACGGGATCGACATCGACTTCGAGGGCCACTCGCTGTCCCTGGATCCCGGCGACAGTGACTTCAAGAACCCGAAGACGCCCGTCGTGGTCAACCTGATCTCCGCGTTGAAGACGTTGAAAGCCAAGTACGGCGACGGCTTCGTGCTGACGATGGCGCCGGAGACGTTCTTCGTCCAACTGGGACACCAGTTCTACGGACCGGGTCCGAACGGGAGCGCCGATCCGCGTTCCGGGGCCTATCTGCCGGTGCTCCACGCGCTGCGGGATTCGCTGACCGTGCTGCACGTCCAGGACTACAACTCCGGCCCGATCATGGGCCTCGACGGCCAGTACCACACGATGGGGACCGCGGACTTCCACACGGCGATGACCGACATGGTGCTCACCGGCTTCCCCGTCGCGGGCGACGCGGCGAACGTCTTCCCCGCGCTGAAACCGGAACAGGTCGCGATCGGCCTGCCGGCGTCACCGTCGGCGGGCAACGGGCACACGACGCCGTCGGAGGTGGGGGCGTCGCTGGACTGCCTGACCAAGGGGAGCGGCTGCGGCGGGTACAAGCCGCGCGGCACCTTCCCGGCGCTGCGCGGACTGATGACCTGGTCGATCAACTGGGACAAGTTCGGCGGCTGGGAGTTCTCGAAGAACTTCACTTCGTACTTCGGCTGACGTCCCGGGGCCGGCACGGGTCCGCGGCACGGTCAAGTGGGTCGCGAGTGGCGTTTCGGGTTCCATTGAGGGGTAAGTCAAACGTGGCGCGGGCTCTCTCCGCTGACGTCCAAGCGCCGCTGAGTGTCCACAAGGGACAGTTTCTGGCTGCGCGATGTCCGGTTCATGTCTATATGTACGATCCCGGCCGGGGCCGAAGGCTCCTTTCACCGCATTAGACGCGGCGAAGGGAGCCTGCATCCCACCATCGGCCCGCCCGGGAACACGCCACGTTCGACCTTGAGCCTGACCCGAAACGCCACTCACGACCACGGTGACCGAGCGTCCCAACTTTCAGGACAATCGTCCTGCCGTGCTAACCTGAGGCGTCACATCATATATCAGATAGGACATGCCAGTGACCTCCTCCTCACGGTTCGACGAGCGGAAACGGCGGCTGTCCGGGGTCGTGGCCATCCCGGTGACCCCGTTCGACGCCGACGGCGCCGTGGATCCGGGCTCCTACGCGAAGCTGGTGGACAGGGTGATCACCGCTGGGGTCGAGGTCGTGACGCCGAACGGGAACACCGGCGAGTTCTACGCGCTGGACGAGGCGGAGGCGCGGCACTGCCTGGAGCTCGCGGTCAAGGCCGCGGCGGGCCGGGCGAGTGTGGCCGCCGGGGTCGGGCACGACGTCCGGACGGCGATCGGCGCGGCCAGGCACGCTCGCGACGCGGGCGCGGATCTGCTCATGATCCATCAGCCGGTGCATCCGTACGTCTCGGCGGACGGCTGGGTCGAGTACCACCGCGCCATCGCGGCGGCGGTTCCGGAGCTGGGTGTCGTGCTGTACGTGCGCGACGCGCGGATCGAAGGCGAGCGGCTGGCCAAGCTCGCCGACGCCGCGGAGAACGTCATCGCCGTGAAGTACGCGGTGCCGGATCCGGTGCGCTTCGCGTCGGTGGCGCGGGACGCGGGGATCGATCGCTTCACGTGGATCGCCGGCCTGGCGGAGCTGTCGGCGCCGGGCTACTTCGCCGTCGGCGCGACCGGGTTCACGTCGGGGCTGGTGAACGTCGCGCCGTCGCTCTCGCTGGAGATGTTCCGCGCGCTGCGCGACGGCGACTTCCGCGGCGCGATGGCGTGCTGGGAACGCGTCCGGCCGTTCGAAGAGCTCCGGGCCGCGGACGGTAACGCCAACAACGTGAGCGTGGTGAAGGAAGCGTTGGCACAGCTGGGTTTGTGCCGTGCCGACGTACGCCCGCCGAGCCGTCCGCTGACCGTCGGCGAACGCGGCGAGGTCGCCGCGATGCTCGAAAAAGGGGGACCGCGCCAGAGGATTTTCTGACCGGGTGCACGCGTGCTGGACGTGCACCCGGCGACAGGTCAGAGGTCGTGGCCATCGACGATCGCGGCGTGGCCCTGATGGGCGCCTCGGGGCGCGCGGTACGGCGCGGCGGGCGGCTGCTCACCGGCGGAGCCGGTGGGACCATGAGCGCGAAGAACGATGTCTGGCCGGTGCTCCTGTCTCCGATCGATACTCGCGACCGGACGGAACCGGGGGAAATTTCCCTCGATGTCTTCGACTGTACGCCAGATCGTGCTGCTTTGGTGAATTGCTTCCGCTCCACCGTCGTGGCACGCTGGAAGAAGACCACGGAGCGTCCGTGGCGTGTTGTGGTACCAGTGCCCTTCTCGGCCGAACCAGACCCCTTCGGTGTTTGCGAACCCGTTGCTGGATTGCCCACTTTCACGAACCAGAACGGTGTGATCCCCCATGACCTCCACTCAGACGAGGCAGGGCAGCGACTTCGCCGAACTGTCCAAATTGGTCAAGGAAGCCGGCCTCCTCGACCGGCGGCGAAAATACTACGCGGTGAAGATCGCGTTGAACCTGCTCGCTTTCGCGGGCGGCTGGGTCGCCTTCGCGCATCTCGGGGACTCCTGGTGGCAGCTGTTCCTCGCCGCCTTCTTCGCGATGATGTTCACCCAGCTCTCCTTCATCGGACACGACGCGGGGCACAAGCAGATCTTCCGCGGCCGCAAGGCGAACGACGTCACCGGTTTCGTCCACGGTGGACTGACCGGGCTGAGCTACGGCTGGTGGATCGGCACGCACAACCGCCATCACGCCAACCCCAACCACGAGGACGAAGACCCGGACGTCAACCTCGCCGCGCTCATCTTCACCAAGGCCCAAGGCACCGAGCGGCGTGGTTTCCTGCGCTGGATGGCGAAATACCAGGCGTTCCTGTTCTTCCCGCTGCTGTTGCTGGAAGGCCTGAACCTGCACGTGTCGAGCGTGACGGCGATCTTCCAGCGCGGTTTCAAGCGGCGGAAGATCGAATCGGCGCTGATGCTGGCCCATATCGCCGCGTACCTGACAGCGGTGTTCGTGGTCCTCTCGCCCGGTGTCGGCTTCGCCTTCATCGCCGTGCACCAGTGCCTCTGGGGCGTCTACATGGGCTGCTCGTTCGCCCCGAACCACAAGGGCATGCCGACGCTGTCGGCCGGCCACAAGCTCGACTTCCTGCGCAAGCAGGTGCTCACCTCGCGCAATGTGCGTGGCGGTCCCGTCGTGGACTTCGCGCTCGGCGGGCTCAACTACCAGATCGAGCACCACCTGTTCCCGAACATGGCGCGGCCGAACCTCAAGCACGCGCAGGTGATCGTGCGCGAGTTCTGCGCGAAGCACGCCATCGACTACGCCCAATGCGGCTGGGCGGCGTCGTACGGCCACGTGCTCCGGCATCTGCACGAAGTCGGGGCTCCTTTGCGTGCTCAACCGGCAGGCGCGCGATGACCTCCGCCCGTTCCCTCGGCGACGTCGCCGAGCCCCCCGCCGACGACCGCTGCCCGGTCTGCCCGCATCCGCTGTCCGCGCACGACACGATCGCCCGCCGCTTCTGCACCGCGACCGCGGCCGGCGGGTTCAGCCGCGGCTGCACCTGCGCCACGAAACCCGAAACAACCGAATAGAGGATCGTCATGAACGCCGACACCGTCCCCGTTTCCCGCTACGAGATCCGGGTCGACACCGTGAAGAAGATCGTCAACGAACACACCGACCTCGGCAACGAGGCGGCTTTCGCGCTGGCCGTGCACATGGTGCGGGCGCTCGACACCGTCCCGGAGCCCGTCCGCTAGACGGATGTGGCCGGGGTTACTCGCGCGTTAACAAGGCGTCAGCGAGACCCCGGAACGTGTCAGGGACACGTTGCCGGAACGGCCGGGCCGGGTCGATCGGAGTTGTGCTGATGAGGCACTGACCCGATCGACGCGGAGGTAACCGTGACGCTTAGCGAGCTCCTGCCCAGCCTCGGTTGCGAGGCCGCCGACCACCTCGAACCCGGGGTCTGGCCACGGAGCACCCGGCTCGGGCCCGGCGGGGAACTGCTGTTCGCCGGCGCGCCGGTGTCCCACCTCGCCGCGAGGTTCGGGACACCGGCGTACCTGCTCGACGAGGACGAGGTCCGGCAGAACGCCCGCGCGTACCGCCGGGCGCTGCCCGACGCCGAGGTGGCGTACGCGAGCAAGGCGCTGTGCACCCGCGCCGTCTTGCGCTGGGTCGCCGAGGAAGGGCTTTCCCTCGACACCTGCTCGGCGGGCGAGATCGCGGTGGCACGGTCGGTCGGCTTCCCCGCCGAGCGGATCCTGCTGCACGGCAACGCGAAGACCCCCGAAGACCTCAAAGCCGCCTTGTCCTACGGCGTCCGCAGGATCGTGGTGGATTCGCTCGACGAGATCGAACAGCTCGGCGCGCTGGCCACCGGCGCGCAGCAGGTGCTGATCCGCGTGACCCCCGATGTCGCGGCCGGCACGCACGCGGCGATCACCACCGGTACCGAAGGGCAGAAGTTCGGTTTCTCGCTGCGCGAAGAGGTCCGCGACAATCTCCGCCGGGCCGTGTCCGCCGTGCTCGCGCAGCCCGGGCTCCGCCTGGCCGGGCTGCACTGCCATATCGGTTCGCAGGTGTCGCGAGTGGATTTCTACGAACTGGCCGCCCGCAAGATGATCGGGGTGCTCGTCGCGCTTCGTGAGAGCCACGGCGTCACCCTGCGCGAACTGGATCTCGGCGGCGGGCACGCCGTGCGTTATCTGCCCGGTGACACGGGTTTCGACATCGACGGCTATGTGCGCCGTCTGCGTGTCGCGCTCGCTTACGAATGCACCTCCCACGGCTTCCCCCCGCCGAAGCTGACGATCGAACCGGGCCGGGCGATCGTCGGCCCGGCGGGGATCACCGTGTACCGGGTTTGCGCGGTGAAACGCGGTTCGCGCACTTTCGTCGCCGTCGACGGCGGAATGAGTGACAACGCGCGGCCCGCGCTCTATGGGGCGGCGTACACGGCGCGCCTGATCGGCAGGCGCAGCCGGGCCGCCCGGCGGCCGATGACGGTGGTCGGACGGCACTGCGAATCGGGCGACATCCTCGCCGACGGGCTCTCGTTGCCCGACGACGTCCACCCCGGCGACCTGCTCGCCGTCCCGTGCACCGGGGCATACCACCACTCGCTCGCGTCGAATTACAACCTCGTCGGCAGGCCGCCGGTGGTCGGCGTCTCCCGCGGTACGGCGACGCTGCTCGTCCGCCGCGAAACCGAGGAGGACCTGCTGAAACGCGATCTGGGCTGACGAGTCGTCCGAAAACCTCGGCGGCCGGCCTGTCAGGCGACAGATTCCCTCGTGTGAAGGCGCCGAGAAAGAGAATCACGACAAACAACTTAACGGCGGTAGCATTCTGGACACTTATCGATACGCTGCGCGACAAGAATCGCATGCCGAAACAAAGGGAGGGACGGCATGGGTGACGAACCACGCGCGCAGATGGAGCAGCGCACACCTAGAGGTTTGGACAATACCGATCGCACTCTGATCGCTCTACTGCAAGTCGACGGGCGGGCCTCGTTCACGGCCTTGGCCAAGGCCGTCGGGTTGTCGGAGGGCGCCGTGCGGCAGCGCGTCCAGCGGCTGCTGCGGGACGAGACGATGCAGATCGTCGCGGTCACGGATCCGGCGAACGTCGGGCTCGGCCGTCAGGCGATGGTCGGGATCAAGGTCCAAGGCGATCCGCGGGCGGTCTCCGACCAGCTCTCCGGAATGCCGGACGTCCACTACGTCGTACTCACGGCGGGGGGCTACGACCTGCTCGCCGAGGTCGCCTGCCGGGACGACGAACACCTCTTGAGTGTGCTGAACGACGACATCCGGCCCATCCCGGGTGTCGTCAGCACCGAAACGCTGATTTACCTGAAACTGGCAAAACAGACATATGCCTGGGGCAATCTGACCAAGTAGGCCCTGTTGGGTCGTGAGTGGTAAGGATGGCCAGAACCGCCCTTACCACTCACGACACGTTGGCATCCGCTAGACGCAGTGCAGATACACGTCGGGAGTCCGCCGCCCGGAATCTAGACCGCGGAGGACTTTCGGCAGCACCCCGCCGTACAAGACCCCGAGCCGCTGCGTCGCCCGCGTCAGCGCGACGTACAGCTCCGCCTCACCGTTCGGGCCGTCCGCGAGGATCCGCTCCGGCTCGACCACCAGGACGGCGTCGTACTCCAGCCCCTTGGCCGCGGACGGCGCGATCGCCCCGGGCACCCCCGGCGGCCCGATGACCACCGCCGTCCCCTCGCGACCCGCCTCCTCGCGGACGAACTCGGCGATCTTCTCTTCGATGTCCATTTTGGACACTCGACGCGCCCATGGCCGCACCCCGCACGACCGCACCGATTCCGGCGGGACGACGTCCGGCGCGAAACTCGCCAGCACCGCGGCCGCCACGGCCATGATCTCCGACGGCGTCCGGTAGTTGACGGTCAGTTTCCGGTACACCCAGCGATCGGCGACGTACCGGGAGAGCATCGCGTCCCACGACCGCGCGCCCGACGGCGACCGGCGCTGCGCGAGATCCCCGACGACGGTGAACGACCGGCTGGGACAGCGCCGCATCAGCACCCGCCAGTCCATTTCGGACAGTTCCTGCGCCTCGTCGACGACCACGTGGCCATAGGTCCAGTCCCGGTCGGCGGCGGCGCGTTCGGCCAGATCCCGCTCGTCGCGTTCGGCGAACCGGTCCGCCAGTTCCTCCGCCATCAGCACGTCCGTCGGCCGGAGCGCGAACTCGTAATCGTCGTGATCGTCCTCGACCTCGACGATCTCCAGCACCCGCTCGGCGTATTCCTTCCGCGCCAGGCGCTCCCGTTCCTCCGCCCGGCGTTCGGCGGTGCGGTCACGGCCGAGCAGTTCGACGGCTTCGTCCAGCAACGGCACGTCGGACACCGTCCACGCGTCCGCGTCTTCGCGGAACAGCGCCGGATCGGCCCCGGCCGCCCGCAACCGCTCTGGCGAGGCATAGAGGTCACCCAGCAGCCGCTGTGGCGTCAGCGACGGCCACAGGCGGTCGAGCACCGCGCGGAGCTCCTCGCTGGCCTCCAGGTCCCGGTGGGCGTTCTTGAGCATCTCCGGGCGCGTGTGCTCGTCGTCCCTCGGCAGCCAGCCCGCGCCGAGCCGGTCGACAGCGCGCACGGCGAGCTCGGAAATCACCTCGCGTTCGAAGACGGCCTTCGCCTCGTTGTGCAGCAGGCCGCTTTCCCGGGCCACCTCGCGTGCGGCGGCCGCGACCTCGGCGTCCAACGGCACGGTGACGTCGTCGAGCTCGATCGGCTCCGCCTCGGCGGGTAGTTCCTGCCGATCCGCCACCGCGGCCGCCAGCACGTCCAGGATCGCCAGCGAGCCCTTCAGCCGCTGGACCGCCGGCGGATCCTCGCGTTCGGTGCGCAGGCCGGCGACGAGGTCGCCAGGCGTCGCGAAAACGACGCTGGTCTCGCCGAGCGACGGCAGGACCCGGCCGATGTGGTCGAGGAAGCCGCTGCTGGGCCCGACCACGAGCACGCCGCGGCGTTCCATGCGCTCCCGTTTCGTGTACAGCAGGTACGCCACCCGGTGCAGCGCCACGGCCGTCTTCCCGGTCCCGGGGCCGCCCTCCACGACGACGACACCCGGGTGGTCCAGCCGGATGATCTCGTCCTGCTCGGCCTGGATCGTCGCGACGATGTCCCGCATCCCCTCGCCTCGCGGCGCGTTGACCGCGGCCAGCAACGCGACGTCACCCCGTTCCCCCGCCGATTCCGGGCGGCCGAAGACCTCGTCGGCGAAGTCGAGGACCTCGCGTCCGAGCGTGCGGAATTGACGGCGCCTGGCCATTCCTTCCGGCGACGCGCCCGTCGCGCAGTAAAACGCGCGCGACGCCGGCGCCCGCCAATCCAGCACCAAGGGTTCGTAGTCGTTCTCTTCGTCGAAAAGGCCGATCCGGCCGACGTACGAACGTTCTCCCGAAAGGGCGTCCAAACGACCGAAACAAAGGCCCTCGTCGGCGATCTTCAGCCTGGCCATCTCGCGGGCCTTCGCACCGACGGACACCTCGCGGTCGGAAAGCGCGAAGCCTTCTCCGCGCAGCGCACCGGCATACGCCTCGCTCACACGCACGCGCTCGGCGTCCAGCCGCCCGTAGAGTGACGCGACGTACCGCCGCTCGGATCGCAATTCCTCGTCGTACCCCTGATTTGACAAGTTCCCCTCACAGCGGTTAGACTGACAACACATTCGGCGTACTGATCGACATTCTCGATTAGGCGCCGATTTTCTATTGTCCACCGCTTGTCAAGAGGGACCCCGCATTCCTCCGGAAACGACCGTGCGCGATAATGGGGGCGAACACCCGCCATTACCGCGCACGATCCGGCGCACTCAGCCGAGCATGAACTCGCGCGGGTCCAGCGCCCTTCCCACCACACGGACGTCACCAAGCCAGCCGTGAAACGCCTGCTCGACGATCGAGTCGTAGGCGTAGGCGCCGATCAGCCACGATCCGCCGGGGTTCGCGATCCCCGCCGCCGGCGTCTTCGGGTTCCGCAGTACCGGGCAGCCGTCGACGTAGAGCGTCGTCCGCCTGCCGTCGTTGACCGCGGCGACGTGGATCCATTCCCGCAACGCCAGTTCGTGCCCCCAGCAGGTGGAGATCCCGTTCTGGTTCACCGGGAACACCGCCCACTGGAACGCCGCTCCGTCCGAAAGGGACAGTGTGGCCGACGGCTCGCCGGGATCGTCACCGGTCTTGCCCGCCTTGCCGCCCGAGCCTTGCCTGCCGAAGATCGCGGCCCAGGAATGCTTGCCGTCCTTGAAATCCTCGGGCAATTTCACGAACGCCTCGACGGTGTAGCCGCGCGCGAACGTCTCCGCGTTCATCGGCGCGGAGTCCGCCGTGCGCAGATACCCGCCGCGAGCCGGCTTTTTGCCACCGTCGAACCGCAGGCTCGACCTCGACGGCTGCCGCGCGGAGAACTCGCCGGAGAATCGCAGCGCTTCAGGCGCGCTGCCGGGCAGGGTCACGCGGACCAGGTCGTTGCCCCGGCCGGAAAGGTCACGGACGCTGTCGACAGGCGTGCCGTCACGGCCCTCGAACCGCCAGTACGCCACGGTCCCGCGGATCAGCTGACGTTCGGCGGGCCGCGCGGGCGGCACCGGGATCGGCGCGAAACCCGCGAACCGCGACTCGAAGTCGATCTCCAGGCTGAAGTAGTCCGCCGGTCCGGTGCGTTCGATCTCCTGACGCTGCAGCTCGTTCAGCCGCGGCGCCTGGTCCGCGAGCCACGGCGAGACCGTACGGACGTCGATCACCTTGCGCGCGAGGTCGAACCGGTAGAGCCGGATCATCGCGCTGCCGCCGTAGTACCGGTCCTGGTAGTTGGCGATGTGCAGATGGACGTCGTGCCCGGCGTTGTTGCGCTTCACCGTGCGGCCGGGCGGCCAGTAGTGCCCGTTCAGCGTCAGGAAGATCTGGTCGTTCCCGGCGATCAGCTCGTCCCACACCTTCTGCCCGAACTCCGAGAACTGCGCCTGTCCCGCCTCGTCGGCCCATACCAATTCGTGGATGGTCAGGATCGCCGGGAGCCGCGGATTCCGCGCGAGCACCGACCGCGCCCAGTCCAGCCCGCCCGCCGACGGCCGCCAGTCGAGCGCGAGCAGCAGCCACTCACGCCCACCCGCGCGGAAGACGTGATGGCTGTTGTAGCCGTCCGGGCTCGCGCCGCGGAAGGTCCGCGAACCCCGCTGCCGCTGCGGCCCGAACGCGTCGAGGTACGGCGTGCGGCCGCGCTGGTCGTCGGTCGAGGACTTGATGTCGTGGTTGCCCGCCAGCGTGCTGTACGGGAACCGGCGCCGGTCGAGGTGCTGGAAGGACCGGCTGATCTGGTCGAACTCGCCCGGCTGCCCGTTCTCGGTGAGGTCGCCGAGATGCGCCAGGAAGACGATGTTCTCGTCGCCGCCGGTGACGTACCGCAGCGTGGCGTCCAACGGCGCGGGGTCGCCGCGGTCGGCGTCGAACAGGTACTGGGTGTCGGGCAGGACCGCGAGGGTGAAGCGGCCGTCATCGGTATCCGGGCCACGACCGAAGGCCGCCGAGGCGGCGGGAGCACCGAGCGCGGGTAACGCGGAGACCGCCGCACCGGCGCCGAGCAGGCCCGCGCCGCGCAGGAAGGTCCGTCTGGAGGAGTCGTTCACGGCCGCAACCTACGGTCGCGGAGGCAACGCGTCCCGAACCGCGGATGAACACTTGCCCCGCTCGGTAGCTTCGTCACATGGGGAACGTCAAACGCTGGCCCGTGCTCGCCGGGGTCGGTGTGGTGGTGGCCGCGGCAGGCTGGTGGATCGTGGACGAGATGCCGACGGTGGACGACGCCGTCGCCAGGGAGGCGCTGCCGCCGATCGACGAGCATCTGCGCGCGCTCGCCGGTGCCGGCGACGCGAAAACCCGCTGGGTGTGCACGCAGAAGGTGATCGAGACCAGGCCGGACGGCGACCAGGTCAAGATCGGCCTGGTCGCGAGCTGCGACGAGGTCGAGAGGGACGCCGGCGGGCTCGTCACGCGCGCCGGATTCCGGCGGCAGCCGATGGTCTACCGCGTCGAACGCACTCCCGGTGGGTTCCGCGTACTCGATCGGAAGGTCGCGGAAGACGGCGCGGGCCACTCTCCTTCGGTCAAGGAGATGTTCTCGTGGGTCGGCGCCCGCCGGGTGCTCGGCGGCGCGAGCCCGGACGACCCGAAGTCCGTGTCCGCCGCCGCTTTCGGCCTGCCCGAAAGCACCCCGGTGCGCACGGGCCGGTGATCAGTCGCCGTTGTGGTCGATCATCCTCGGCACCACGAACCACATGACGACGAACAGCGTCGCGGACACCACGCCGAAGAGCGTCATCGCGATCGGGCCGAAGACGACCTTGGCGATGAGCGAGACGGTCGTGGTGATGGCGGCCGCGAGACAGCCGAGCCCGATCAGGACGGACCGGTTGCCGTAGGTGAGGATCCGCTCACGGTTACCGGTGCGGAACAGCAGCCGGTGCCACGCGGCGGGAGCCGTCAGCAGCACCGTCGAGCTGACCGTGAGCAGGACGGCCGTCAGATGGACGGACTTCTCGAACCCGCTCGCCTTGTGGAACTCGTCGGTGAACACCACCGTGAGCAGGAAACCGAACAGGATCTGGACACCGGCCTGCGCGACCCGCAGCTCCTGCAGGAGCTCACTGACGTTGCGGGTCAGGCGTTCGTTCTTCGTCTCGCCGGTGTGCTCGACCATGCGGCGGCTCCAAGACCATCGGTTGACGCCTGACCTTTTCATGCCAGCCGAGCGACGTCACGGCCACGACCACCACGGCGAGGCCCAGCCACTGAGTACCCGACAAATCGGCGTCCAAGCACAATACGCCGATGACGGCCGCCGTGACGGGGAACGCCAGCTCGGCCAGCGTCGCCCTGGCGGCGGGCGTCGACCGCAAGCCCACGTAGTACAGGCTCAGCGCCAGCAGCCCGGGGACCAGCGCGAGCAGAGCGAGCCCGAGCGCGTTGTCCCAGCCGACCGCGAACTCGCCGCCCTGATAGGCCACGATGCCCGCGGCGACCGGGAGCCCAACGGTGAACCGCAGGGTGGTGACCTCCTTCGGCGCCAGTTCGGTGGACAGCAGCCGTCCGAGCACCGTCCCCGCCGCCCACAACGCGGCCGCGCCGATCGCCAGCAGCGCCGCCTTCGCCGCGGCGAGCTGGATGTTCAGCGGATCCTTGAACGCCAGCAGCCAAGCGCCGAGCAGCGCCGGGATCGCGAAGAAGGCGTACCCCGGGCGGACCCGCTCACGGAGTACGAAATACGCCGCCAGCACGGCGAACACCGGCTGGAGCTTCTGCAGCACCAGCGGCGTCACCGGGTCGCCCAGTTTGAAGGCCGCGGTGAACATCGCGGTCGCGAGCGCGGAGGATCCGCCGCCGATGGCGAGCACGGCCAGCCATTCCCGCGGGCCGGTCCGGCGCAGCGCGCGGAAAGCGCCGGGAATGAAGGGACTCAGCACGAGCACCACCAGCAGGTGCTCCCAGAAGACGACCGTGGCCGCCGGGAGCGCCTCGGCGAGAGGAAGCCTCAGAAGCCCGTCGGTGCCCCAAAGAGCGGCGGCGACCGCGACCAGCCAGGTGCGATCCGGAGGATTTGTACTCACTTACCCTGCCCATAGTTTGAGAATGATCGCCCGACGGAGTGACCACCCTGGCGTGTCCGATTCGGGCGGACTAGGCAAGGGGCATGCGCCCCGTCCCCGCACTCACCCTCGCCCTGTCCACCGCCGCGCTGGCCCTGACCGCCGGCGCCGGACCGGCCACCGCCGCCCCCGGCTCCCCGGTCCACGTGATCACCGCCAAGAGCGGCCTCACCGGCTACAAACCCGAACTGGTGCCGCCCGGCGCCCGCGCGCACGTGTTCGGGTTGACCTCCAAGGCCTTCGGCACCTCGACCGCGGTCCTCGTGACCGGCCTGCTGCCCAACCGTGAATACGGCGCCCACGCGCACACGAAGCCGTGCGGTGCCACCGGTGATCTCGCCGGACCGCACTACCAGAACGTCGAAGACCCGGTGAAGCCGTCGGTGGATCCGGCCTATGCCAACCCCCGCAACGAGATCTGGCTCGACCTCACCACCGACGCCACCGGCCGCGGCGTCGCCGTGTCCAAAGTGGACTGGACGTTCGGCGATCGGCGCGCGCATTCGATCGTGATCCACGAAACGCATACGCACACCGACCCCGGCCACGCCGGGACCGCAGGGGCGCGGCTGGCCTGTGTGACCGTCGACTTTTAGAAGCCCCAGGTGCGTTCGGGCCGGATCCTGATCCGGGTGCTGTACTCCCGGTCGAACTTCGGGACGTCGTAGTCGATCGCCGGGTAGTGCTTCTCGTACTTGTCGAGGAAGCCCGGCTGCTCCGACGCGAGACCGTCCGGCAGGATCTCGGCCCGGCCGCCGATCACCAGGATCGAGCCGCCGTGCTCGTCGCTGTTGAAATGGAGGCTGACCTCGGGGTTGGCTTCGATGTGGCGGGTCTTCGCCGTGTCCGGCTGACTGAAGACGATGAAATCCTCACCGTCGAGGACGAACCACACCGGGCGGGGCGAAGGGCGTCCCTTCGGGCTGATCGTGGTCAGCCAGGCGACGCTTTCCTTCGCCCGCTCGGCGAGCCGTGGGTCGGGTCGGTAGCTCATGAACCGACCAACCACGACCCGGCGGCTTTTCTTCCTGGCCCGCTCAGCGGGACGCGACGAGTTTCGCGTAGCGCGTCCCGGCGCCGAGCAGCACCAGGCCGGCGATGAGGAAGGCCGCGACCCGGGCCAGGCCGTCGAGCGCCGAGAGGTCGAACAGCACCAGCTTCAGCACCGCCGCGCCGACCAGCACGAAGCCGATCACCCGCAGGTTGACCGCCGAGATGCCGCGGATGAGCAGCACCAGCGCGGCGACCGTCCAGGACACCGTGATCACCACGTGGCCGAGCAGGAAACCCGACCGGCCGGGGACCACCAGCAGCGCACCGGACAGCACCATCGCGCCCGCGCCGTAGAGCCCGCAGACCCCGGCGAAGAGCCACGGCACCACGTTCTCCGACGCGGCCTTGAACAGCCCGAGGCGGTGCGAGACCCACGGAAGTGTGATCGAGGCGGCCAAGATCGCCAGCGCCACCAGGAAGGCGGCGGCGAGACGGGCGTCCGGGCGCTCGCGGACCACGAAGAACAGCGTCGGCTGGACGTCGAAGGCCAGCGCGATCATGCCGCCGATGACGGCGAAGCCCATCCCGCCGAAGAGCGCCACCTGCTTCTTCGTCCACAGCGCGACCAGCGCCAGCAACACCGCTTCGCCGATGAGGATCCCCGAACGGGCACTGCCGTCGAACAGCGTCATCGTCGTCTGCAGGGCCGCGACGAGCCCGGCGGCACCCGCGAGCTCACCCGTCCAGCCGTCGAACCACTGCCCGGCCGCCCACACGCCGAGCAGCACCAGCGCGACCGACGCGGTCACGATCACGGCCGAGGTCTTCGGCAGGAACAACGCGGCGAGCAACGACGGGGCGGGGGCGACCGCGAGCAGGGCGAGCCCGGCGGCGTCTCCCGGCCGCTTGAGGGTGACGATCAGGGCCAGCGCGAGAGCGGTGCCGCCCGCGGCCAGCGCGGCGGCGGTGTTGGCCACGCTGCCGCCCAAGCCGACGAACGCCGTGCTGCAGACCGAGGCCAGCAGCGGCGGGATCCCGGTCGCGACCGCGACGGACGGCCACGACTGGCGCAGCTGCACCGGCGTCGAAGCGATCTGGACGACAAGAAGGAACGCGACCAGCTGCGGGGTGAAACCCTGCGTGATGATGGGCGCGCAGATCACGCAACCGAGCACGACGGCCGTCGCGAGCAGCGACGACTTCCACCGCACGGCCAGCAGCAACCCGCCGACCGCGATCAGGAGCCCGATCGCGAGACCGGCGTAGGCCGGGAGGTATTCGTACATCGTCGTCGCCGCGATGGCGTCGAGGTACAGCGCGCCGATACCGGTCGCGGCGAGCGCGAACGCGCCCGTGCGGCCCGCCGGCGTGCGGTGCAGGCGGAGCCCGATCCCGACCAGCGCCGCGCCGAGCACGGCACCGCCGATCACCCGCGGCACCGGGCCGAACCAGCCACGCTGGATCGCGAGCACGAGGAACAGCACGATGCCGAGCAACGTGACCGCGCCGCCGATCCAGGCCAGCAGCCTGCTGCCGGCGCCCTCCTTGCCCAGCCGTTCGGCGAGCGACACCTTCGGGGCGGGCTGGTACGGGCGGTAGGGCTGCTGCGGCTGCTGGTACTGCTGGCGGTACTGCTGCTGCCACTGCGCGTACTGGGCCTGCTGATATTGCTGCTGCTGGTACTGGGCCTGGTATTGGGGGTGGCGCGGGTCCGTGAAGTAGCGCGGGTGCGGCTGCTGGGGCACCTGCGGCTGGGGTTGCTGCGGTTGTGGCGGCTGCTGTCCGGCGGGCTGCTCGGCCGGCTCTTGGGTCGGCTGCTCGGCCGGCTCCTGGGCCGTCCGCGGCTGTTCTGCTTGCTCAGGCGTCTCTTCGCGCTTCGGCTCCGTCTCGGACTGGACGGTCCGCAGCTCGGTGCCGACCCGCGCGAGGCGGGCCCCAAGGTCGTCGATCTCCCCGGCGAGCCTGAGGAGCACATCCCCATCGGTGGTCATGGCGATCAGCATGCGGCCTGAGGCGCGCCGAGGGATCCGTAGCACTACTCAATCGTGATGACGATGTGGTCGCGACCTGCAAGATCATCGCGACCGGGCCCACACCCGGAGCGCTCGCAGAAGGTCGGCATTCTTACGGCAGCTTGCCGTGTCCGTGGATCTGCCGACGCGTCCGCCGCTGATCTGCCGCGTTGCGCAACCGCAACGAGACGACCTTGTTCATCCCATCTCGGGAGATGTCTAGCCCGGGCTTGACGCTTGCGTCTACCCCTGCCTAGACATACTGAGACGACGAGAGGTCATCAAGAAGATCGCTGTCGCCGCCAGGCGGCAACGCGCGGCGTGGATTCTGGAACGGGAAGGTGCCGACCACACCATCTACACCTTGAACGGCGTGGTGGTGCCCATCCCGCGCCATACCGAACTGGGCGAGGTCTTCGCCGTCGACATCTTCAAGGAATGCGAGGGCGTCCTCGGGAAAGGATGGTGGAGGAAGTGAAGACCTACCACGCCGAAGTCACTCGCGATGGAAAGTTCTGGCTGATCCGGGTCCGCGAGATCGACCGCTCGACCCAGGCTCTCCGCTACAAGGACGTCGTGACGATGGCCAACGAGCTCATCGAAATCATGGACGGCGTCGGAAACGACGAGTACGACCTGCACCTCGAGGTGCACCTGCCGAGTTCCGTGAAGGACCACCAAGCCCGCGCCGAAGTCCTGCGCGAAGAGGCCCAGCGCAAGCAGGCCGAAGCCGCGGCCGAACACCGTGCGGCAGTTCAAGAACTGCTCGCCCTCGGGATTTCACAACGCGAAGCGGGCGAGGTGCTCGGCATGTCTTTCCAGCGTGTCAGTCAGTTGGCGAAGACGTCCTGACGTTCCGACCTGCCGTCGGGACTTTCTCCATACTGGATGGATGAACCCCGGCGAAACGCTCCTCAGCACATCCCGCACTTTCCAGCTGTGGCGATACGGCGCCGGGCACTCGCAGTTGATCCTTCGGTCCGGGTTCAGGCCGGAGGCCGATCCCGTCGAACTTCTCTTCGAAGGCGTCCGGTCAGTGCGCTTCGACAACCTTCACTTCCCCGAGCTGACCGTGTGGAGAGACGAAGACGAAGTCATCGAGAACGAGAAGTACCGCTTCCACAACCTGCGGATCGAATTGAGGTCCCCGAAGCACACGGGTGTGATCACCGCCGGTCGCATGACCTACATCGACGGGACCTACATCGACGGCACGATCAAATGGTGGGTGACCGCTCCTCGCGGCGGCCTCATCGGCGATGGTGACCGGCCCACCTGCGAGTGACAGACACCACAAGCGACAATGGAGGACGTGACCGCCACCCTGAGCAAGCCCAGCCTGAAGATCGGCCCCTACGAGGTCGATCCGCCGGTCGTGCTCGCTCCCATGGCGGGCATCACCAACGTCGCGTTCCGGCAGTTGTGCCAGGAGTACGGCGCCGGCATCTACGTGTGCGAGATGATCACCGCCCGCGCGGTGGTCGAGCGGCACCCCGGCACCATGCACATGATGACCTTCGGCGAGAACGAAAAGCCCAGGTCCATGCAGCTTTACGGGGTCGACCCCAAGACCATGGCCGAGGCCGTCCGCATCATCACCGGCGAGGGTCTCGCCGACCACATCGACAGCAACTTCGGTTGCCCGGTGGCGAAGGTGACGCGCAAGGGCGGCGGCGCGGCGTTGCCGTTCAAGCGCAAGCTGTTCGCCGACATCGTGCGCGAGTCGGCGAAGGCCGCGGCCGAGGCGGGGGTGCCGTTCACGGTCAAGTTCCGGGTGGGCATCGACGACGATCACCTGACATACCTCGACGCCGGGCGTATCGCCGAGGCGGAGGGCGCGGCGGCGGTCAGCCTGCACGCGCGCACCGCCGCGCAGCGCTACTCCGGCCAGGCCGACTGGACGAAGATCGCGGCGCTCAAAGAAGCCGTCACCAGTATCCCGGTGCTCGGCAACGGCGACATCTTCTCCGCCGAGGACGCGCTGCGCATGGTCGACGAGACCGGTTGCGACGGCGTCGTGGTCGGCCGTGGTTGCCTGGGCAGGCCGTGGCTGTTCGGCGAGCTGGAAGCCGCCTTCGCCGGTCGCCCGCAGCCCACTCCGCCGAATCTCGGCGAGGTCGCGAAGGTGCTGCGCCGCCACACGGAACTGCTCGTCGAGCACGACGGCCACGACAAGGCCATGCGCGACATCCGCAAGCACATGGCTTGGTACTTCATGGGTTTCCCGGTCGGCTCCGAACTTCGCCGCGGCTTCGCGATGCTGTCCGGCATGGACGAACTCGACGACCTCATCGCCAAGCTCGACCACGACGCGCCGTTCCCCACCGCGGCCACGGGTCCGCGCGGGCGGCAGGGTTCGCCGGGCAAGGTCACGCTGCCGCACGGCTGGCTCGACGACCCGGACGACGACTGCGTCCCCGAAGCCGAGGACATGCACTCGGGCGGCTGACCGCCCCCGTAAAGTCGGCGTCGTGATCGAGCAGCTGAGCATCCCCACCGACGCCGGTTCCTTCGACGCCATCGCGGCGGGCCCCGAAGACGGGCGCCCCGTCCTGCTGCTGCACGGGTTTCCCGAGGCCGCGGTGGAGTGGGAGCACCAGGTCGCGACGCTCGGCGTGCTCGGTTATCGCGCGGTGGCCCCGGATCAGCGCGGCTACTCGCCGGACGTCCGGCCGGAACAGGCGTCCGAATACGGGATCGACGACCTCGTCGGTGACGTCATCGCGATCGCGGATCGCTTGGGGTGGAACGAATTCGATCTCGTCGGGCACGATTGGGGCGGCGCCGTCGCGTGGTGGACGGCCGACGCGCATCCCGGCAGGCTCCGCAGTCTCGCCGTGGTTTCGACGCCGCATCCGGCGGCGCTGGCGGAGGCCATGAAGACCGACGAGGATCAGCATCTCCGGTCGGCGTACATGACCGAATGGCGGCAGACCCGCGTCACCGAACGGCGGATGCTCGAGAACAACGCCGACGCGCTGCGCCGCATCTTCGACTGGAAGGTGTCGCCGAGCAAGGTCGACGAGTACGTCCGGCGCCTGTCCGAGCCGGGCGCGCTGACCGCCGCGCTCAACTGGTACCGCGCCGGCCGTCCCGGCGGGAAGATCGGCCCGATCGAGGTGCCGACGCTCTACATCTGGAGCACCGAAGACGCCGCCTTCGGCTCGACTGCCGCGCTCGACACCGCGAACCGGGTCACCGGCCCGTACCGCTTCGAGATGATCGAGGACGTCTCCCACTGGGTCGTGGAGGAGGCTCCCGAAGCCGTCACTTCTTTGCTCGTGGAGCACCTTTCGTCCCACTAACAGGGGTAACTCTGGTCGCGGTACCGGTTACAGCGAGCCTGCTGGTTCAGTGGGGCCGATGAACAACATGACGGAAGTGGACACCGAACGCATCGTCTACGTCACCGAGGACGGCGAGCCGACCGGCGAAACCGCGCCCAAACTGGCCGCCCACCACGAGCACACCCGGCTGCACCTGGCGTTCTCCTGCTATCTGCTGCGCCGCAGCGACCAAGCCCTGCTGATCACCAGCCGCGCCGCCAGCAAGAAGGTGTGGCCCCGGGTCTGGACCAACAGTGTCTGCGGGCACCCCGCACCGGGTGAACCGATCGAGGAAGCCGTCCGGCGGCGCGCCGCCTTCGAGCTCGGACTGCCCCGGCTGAACGGGCTCCAGTGCGTACTTCCGGCGTACCGCTACTCCACTCCGCCGTTCGAAGGCGTGGTCGAGAACGAGTTCTGCCCGGTCTTCGTCGCCTGGGTCGACGAAGATCCGGAACCGCATCCGGACGAGGTCGGCGACTGGCGCTGGCTGAGCTGGAATGATTACGCACTGTTGCTGAATGACGATGTGACTGACGTGAGTTACTGGGCGAAAGATCAGTTTTCGCAGCTCAAAGATGTCGAGCCGTTTTCGTCGCTTACAGAAAGGAACTCCGGTGCGTGACAATGGCGCCGGACCGTCGTCCTGTTGAGCGATATTCACTTTGGCCCGTACTCATACCTCAAGAGATCCCTCCTATACGACGAAAACCAATTCGTGGCGGAGGTGAGCGTGGCAGCCGACGACGAGGCCGCGCTCCCACCGGGCGCGCCGACCACCGATCTGCTCAGCCTCCACGAGTCCATCGCCGGGGTATTGGCCACTCAGGGCGACTGGCGACGCGCGTACCACCACCTCAAATCCGCCTTCGACCTCGCCAGGGCGGGCAGCCTGCGTGACACGCTGACGTCCAGCTACAACCGTCGCTACCTCGACCAGTGGCTGCACGGCCGGGCCGTCGACCACCAAGGGCCCCCCGGCGTCGCGATCGCACTGGTCGACCTCGACCTGTTCAAGGAGGTCAACGACACTTTCGGGCATCTGGTGGGCGATCGGGTGCTCCGCGAAGTGGCCGATCTGCTGCAGCAGGGGCTCCCGCCGGAGGCGTTCTGCGCCCGCTACGGCGGCGAGGAGTTCGCGCTCGTCATCCCGGACGTCGACGCCGCCCGCGCCGTGCGGATCGCCGACACCGCCCGCATCCGGGTGGCCCGCCATCCGTGGCGCCGGATCCGTCCCGGTCTCTCGGTGACGATCAGCGTGGGACTGGCGCACGAAAGCCGCGCGGAGCCGGGTCTCGCGGCCGAACCGGAACGGCAGTTGCGCAAAGCCGACGCTTTGTTGTATGCGGCGAAACGGGCGGGACGAAACAAAGTGGCCTATCGGGATAAGGAATCTTCACGCACGATTCCGCATCCGATGAACGCCTCGGAGTCCGCGGGCGCTTAGCCGCGCGCCGTCCGCTCGCCATCCACTCACACAGTCGACCGTCCCACTCTGCGTAGCGGTTTCGCACCATTTAACGAAGCTTTAACCACGACCGCTCACCCGATCGCATGGACCGTTCGGCGCTTCTCGGTACCTTGGGTGAAGAAAATTCCGGGATGGTTGTCGTCACGAACCTGAGGTGTCCGTACGATAACGAAAGAGCTTCGACGCCAGGCCTGAAAGGAGACCGAGTGCCCGACGAGCACCACAACCCCGGGACCGGTCGCCACAGCCACACCGACAGCGGCACCGGTGAGCGCGGCCGCAGGGCTCGACGCCGCTCGATGGACACCCACGGCGGGATCAGCGTTTCCGACGTCGTCGCACGTCATACCGGTGAACGCCCGATCTTCGACCCCGCCGCCGAAGCGCCCGCTCCGCGCCGCCTTCGGCAGAGCGAGCCGTCGTCCGAGCCGCCGAGACCCGGCACGCGAGCCGCTCGCACGGAGCCGCCCGCACCTCGTCGTTCTCGTCCGGCCGCCCCCGCCGAAAGCCCGGCGCCCGCGCCTCGCGCGGCCAGGCCCGCCACGCCGCCGGCACAGGCACCGCGGAACCCACAGCCCCCCGAGACCCCGCGCCCGCCTCGCGCGCGCCGTACTCCGCAGGCCGCGCCCAGCCCCGAAGCGCCGACGCAGCGCCGCCCACCGTTGGCAGGCCCCGGCGCGCAGCAGCAGCCCGCGGCGCCGCCGCCCCCGCGCCGTCCCCGCCGCCCGGCGCAACGGCCGGTGCAGCAGGCACCGATCTCGCCGCCGCCGTCCGCACCGTCCGGTGTCCCGCCGCGGTCCGAGATGGACCGGCTCACGATGACCGACGAGCTCGAAGCGATCGACGACGCGACGATCATCAAGCGCAAGATCGACCACACGCTCGCCCGGTTTTCCGCCGCGCACGACGAACTCGAGGCCGAAGAGGCCAAGAAGCGCGAGCGCCGCGAACGTCTCGCCCTGCGCCCCGCCGCGCTGCTGGAGCAGACCCGCACGGCGCTCCAGCGGGTGGTCACGACCACCGATCCCGACCCTGCCGAGGAATCCGCGCCGCAGACCCGGCTGCAGGAGAAGAAGGAACGCAAGACCAAGCAGACGGCCAAGGCGGGCCGGATCGCCGCCGCCGTGGTCGCCGCGCTCGTGTTCCTCTCGATCGGTTCGGCGTGGGGCGCCCAGACCTGGTTCGACGCGAAGTTCAACAACGTCGCCTCGCTCGACGAGGACTCCACCGACATCCAGGACGCCGCCGGCCAGACCGGCGACGAAAACTTCCTGATGGTCGGCTCCGACACCCGTGACGGCGCGGCCGCCGAAGACGGTGTCGGCGACGCCGAAGGCACGCCGGGCGCCCGGTCGGACACGGTCATGATCGCGCACGTCCCCGCCGACCGGCAGCGCGTCGTGATGGTGTCCTTCCCGCGTGACCTCGAGATCAGCCGCCCCGAATGCAAGCGCTGGGACCCGGCGACGTCGTCGTACAAGGAAGAGACCTCGCCGGCGCAGAAGATCGCGAAGCTGAACACGGCCTACGCGGTCGGCGGCCCGCAGTGCGTCACGAAGGTCATCCAGCAGATCACCGGCATGAAGATCAACCACTTCGTCGGGATCGACTTCAACGGCTTCAAATCCATGGTCGACGCCGTGCAAGGCGTCACCGTGTACAACGAGCGGCCGGTCGACGACGAAACCCTCGGCATGGTCATCCCGCAGGCGGGCGAAGTGCGGATCTCCGGCGATCAGGCGCTGAACTACGTGCGGGCGCGGCACGTCAAGGGCGACCCGACGTCGGACTACGGCCGGATCAAACGACAGCAGGCCTTCCTCGGCGCGCTGCTGAAGACGGTGATGTCGAAGGACGTCATCCTGGACACCGGCAAGCTCAGCGGCTTCATCGACGCGTTCGCCAAGGCCACCTTCGGCGAAAACCTCGGGATAAAGCAGATGATGACGCTGGCGAAGTCGATGCGCGGCATGGGCTCGGACAAGGTCAAGTTCCTCACCGTGCCCACCACCGGCGAGGCGAACAAACGCGGCAACGAGGTGCTGGTGCAGAGCAGGACGAAGGCCGTCTTCGAAGCGCTGATCAACAACACGCCGCTGGAAGAGAAGGCCCCGGCGCCTCCCGCGAGCGACACCGCGTCGGCTCCGACCAGCTCCGCCAAGTCCGGCGGCGCCAAGAAGAGCAGCAGCTCAGGCTGAGGATCATTCGTTAGTCCGGGTTCATGTCAGGTTCACTCTGGGATGCGGCTTTTGGCCCCTCTTCCCCGTAGGGTTGGGCCATGCGTGAGGCTTACCATGTCGAACTCGAACAGCTCGCCGAGAACCTAGCGAGCATGTCGCTCCAGGTCGCCGACGCGATGGAGCGGGCGACCCGGGCGTTGCTCGAGGTCGATCTCGGACTCGCCGAGCAGGTCATCAGCGACGACGCGAAGGTCGACGACGCGCGCGCCGAATGCGAGGAGCAGGCGTACGCGCTGCTGGCTCTGCAGGCACCTGTCGCGACCGACCTCCGGACCGTCCTCGCCGCGATCCACGCGGCGGAAAGCCTGGAGCGGATGGGCGATCTGGCGCTGCACGTGGCCAAGGCCGCGCGCCGCCGCCACCCGGACCCCGTGCTGCCCGAAGAGGTGAAGGCGGACTTCGCCAAGATGGGCGAGGTCGGCGTGAGCCTGGCCCGGCAGGTCGAGCAGGTCATCAAGTCCAAGGACGTCGAGGCCGCCCGCACGATCGAGTCGGACGACGACGAGGTCGACGAGATCCACAAGCACCTGTTCACGGTCATCATGGACCGGAACTGGGACCACGGCGTCGCCGCGGCCGTGGACGTCACCCTGCTGGGCCGCTTCTACGAGCGCTTCGCCGACCACGCCGTCTCGGTCGCGCGCCGGATGATCTTCGTGGTGACCGGCAAGATGCCCGGCTACGGCCCGGACGAGCTGTAATCGCTGTCGCGAAGGGGCCCTTCACCGCATCTCACGCGGTGAAGGGCCCCTTCGTCGTGTCACGGCCGGGCCGGCCCCCGCGCGGGTCGTGGGTGGGGGGGTGGGGGGGGAGACCGCGCGCCCCCCCGCGCCCACCAGGGCCGGCCCGGCCCCCCCGCCGCCGGCGGGGGGGGGGGGGGGGGGGGGGGGCGCCCCCCCCCCCCCCCCCCCCCCCCCCCCACCACCTGTACCGCCCGGCCACCGCCGCACTCGCTCGCCCCTGCAAGGTGACCTTCACGCGCAGTCGTTGTGACTACTGGGGCTGGTGGTGTTGCTGAGGCCGGGTGGCGATCGCGTAGTCCGTGAAGGCCTCCTTCCCTACCTTCAGGGTAGGCAAGGAGGCCTTCACGACCCCTGCGATCACCTGTACCGCCGCTCGCCTGGCCCTTTGAGCTGCAGGAAGGTGTCGCGAAAGCCACTTTCGGGACATCCAACGTCGCGAAAGTGGCTTTCGCGACGCCTCGCCGCCGCCAGACCAGACCCCAAGCGCGTGAAGGCCCCCTTTCCTCGGCTGAGCCGAGGAAAGGGGGCCTTCACGCGCAAAGAAAGAGACTCAGCCGAACCGCCCCGAGATGTAGTCCTCGGTCGCCTTCTCGTCCGGATTCGAGAAGATCTTCTCGGTGTCGTTCAGCTCCACCAGCCGTCCCGGCTGGCCGACGCCCGCCAGGTTGAAGAACGCGGTCTGGTCCGAGACCCGCGCCGCCTGCTGCATGTTGTGCGTCACGATGACGATCGTGTACTCCTTCTTGAGCTCACCGATCAGGTCCTCGATGGCGAGCGTCGAGATCGGGTCGAGCGCGGAGCACGGTTCGTCCATCAGCAGCACGTCGGGCCGCACGGCGATCGCCCGCGCGATGCAGAGCCGCTGCTGCTGACCACCGGAGAGGCCGCCGCCCGGTTTGTTCAGCCGGTCCTTGACCTCGTTCCACAGGTTCGCGCCGCGCAGGGCGCGCTCGGCGACCTCGTCGAGCTCCTTCTTGCCCTTGGTGCCGCCGAGGCGCAGGCCCGCCACGACGTTGTCGCGGATGGACATCGTCGGGAACGGGTTGGGGCGCTGGAACACCATGCCGATGGTGCGGCGGACCTGCACGGGGTCGACCCCGGCGCCGTAGATGTCCTCGCCGTCGAGCAGCACCTCGCCCTCGACGCGGGCGCCGGGGATGACCTCGTGCATGCGGTTCAGCGTGCGCAGCACCGTCGACTTGCCGCAGCCCGACGGGCCGATGAACGCGGTGACGTTCCGCGGCGGCACCGAGAGGGTGACGCCGTCCACGGCGTGGAATTTGCCGTAGTAGATGTCCACGTCTTTGACGTCGATTCGTTTGGCCATCTCAAACAGCTCACTTCTTCTTCGGGGCGACAAGACGGGCAAAGAGCATGGCGAGGAGGTTCACGATCGCGATGATCAGTACCAGGGTGAGTGCCGCACCCCAGATCCTGTCGAACGCGACGGTCCCTTCGTCGAACGGGTTGCTGACCCGTTCGTTGTTCATCAGAAGTGGCAGTGCGGCCTGCTCGCCACCGAAGATGTCCCAGTTCACGTAGGCGGAGTACCCCACGAGGACCAGCAGCGGCGCGGTCTCGCCCATGACCCGGGCGAGCGCCATCATGATGCCGCCGATGATGCCGGACAGCGCGGTCGGCAGGACGATCTTCATGATCGTCTTCCACTTCGGCACGCCGAGCGCGTAGGAGGCTTCGCGCAGGTCGTCCGGGACGATCCGCAGCATCTCCTCCGACGAGCGCACGACCACCGGGATCATCAGCAGCACCAGGGCGAGCGACACGGCGAAACCGCTGCGCGGGAGGCCGAACGTCGTGATCCACAGCGCGTAGATGAACAGCGCCGCGACGATCGAGGGGACACCGGAGAGGATGTCCACCATGAAGGTCGTGACCTTCGCGAGTTTGCCGCGGCCGTACTCGACCAGGTAGATCGCGACCAGCATGCCGATCGGGACCGCGATGACCGCGCAGACCAGGCCCTGCAGCACCGAACCGATGACCGCGTGCACGACGCCGCCGCCGACCTCGTCCGACAGCACCGAGCCGAAGTCCTCGGTCCACCAGTTGCTGTAGGGGATCCGCTTGACGCCGTTGATGACCACCGTGGCGAGCAGCCACACCAGCGGCACGACGGCGATCAGGAACGACAGCCAGATCAGTCCCGTCGCGAGGCCGTTCTTGACCTTCCTCGCCGTGCTGACCTGCTGGAAGGCGGGGGTGCTGGCGGGGGTCTTCTCGAGCGTGGTGGACATGCTCAGTCCCCCTTCTTGGCGATGACGGATCGCGCGATGAAGTTGACGACGAGCGTCAGCAGGAACAGCACGAGGCCCGCGGCGATGTACGCGCCCGCCGAGATCTCGTTGTTGAGTTCCGCGTAGTCCGCCGCGATCTTCGAAGCGAACGTCGCGCCGCCGTCGAAGAGGCTCCAGGTGAACTCGCGGCCGACCGCGCCGGTCAGGATGATCGCGAGCGCGATCGTCTCGCCGAGCGCGCGGCCGAGGCCGAGCATCGAAGCGCCGATGTACCCCGCCTTGCCGAACGGGAGCACCGTGGTGCGGATGACCTCCCAGCGGGTGGCGCCCAGCGCCAGCGCGCCTTCGATATGCGGGGTCGGCGTCCGCTCGAACACCTCACGGGACAGCGAGGTGATGATCGGCAGGATCATCACGGCCAGCACGATGCCCGCGGTGAAGATGGTGCCGCGCAGGTCCGGCGAGACGTTGCCCGCCGCGAAGAGGGGGATCCACGAGAAGGTGTCGTTGACCCATTGGGAGAACGGCTCGATCGCCGGCGCGAAGACCATCAGGCCCCACAGGCCGTAGATGATCGAGGGGACCGCGGCGAGCAGGTCGATCACGTACGCGAACGGCTTCGCCAGCCGCTTCGGCGCGTACTGGGTGAGGAAGAGGGCGATCCCGAGCGAGACCGGCATCGCGATGATCAGCGCCAGCAGCGACGAGTACACCGTGACCAGCAGCAGGCCCATGATCCCGAAGCGCATGTCGTCCGGGGTGGTCTGCCAGACCTGGCTGGTCAGGAAGTTCACGTTGTCGGCCTGGAGTGCCGGGATGGCCTGCACCAGCAGGAACAACCCGATCAGGCCGATCAGCGAGACGACGAAGACGCCGGCTCCGGTGGTCAGGATCTGGAAGATGCGGTCACCGGGTCGCACCGTCCTGGAATTGGGGCTCGCGAGGCGCACCGAGGACTCCTCGGGCGGTGACGCGGCAGGTTGCTCCGAAATCGGATCCTCCGTGAAGGTCTCGCGGACGCCAGAACGCCCACCGGGGTCGCCGGTGGGCGTACTGGGCGAAGACGAATCGCTCATCGACTACTTCTGTCCAGCCTGGTTACCGATCAGCCTCGTCGACGGTCAGGCGATGGCCTTGACGGCGGTGAGGACCTTGTCCTGCAGGCTCTGCGGGATCGGGACGTAGCCCTTGTCCGAGAGCGGCTTCTGACCGTCGGTGGCGGCGACGTTCAGGAACGCCTTGACGGCCTTGGCGACCTCGGCGTCCGCGTACTTGGAGCAGACGATCTCGTAGGTGGCGAGGATGACCGGGTAGGCGCCGGGCACGTTGCTGGAGTAGATGGAGTCCAGGTCGAGGGCCAGGTCGTTCGTGCCCTCCTTCTTGAACTTCGCCGCGTCGAGGGCCTTGGCGACGTTCGCCGCGCTGAGCTCGACACCACCGGAACCGCTGTCGATCAGGGCGGCGTTGAGGCCGTCCTTCGCGAACGCGGACTCGACGTAGGTGATGGCGCCGTCTGCGGCCTTGACCGCGCTGGCCACACCGTTGGACTTCTCGGCACCGTTACCGACGCCACCGTTGAACTTCTTGCCGTCGCCCTGGGTCCAAGCGCCCTTGGACGCGACCTTCAGGTACTTCTGGAAGTTGTCCGTGGTGCCCGATTCGTCGGTGCGGGAGATGACCTGGATGGCCTTGTCCGGCAGGTTGACGCTCTCGTTGCCCTTGACCGCCTTGATGGCCGGGTCGTTCCACTTGGTGATGCCGCCGTTGAAGATCTTGGCGGTGACCTCGGGGGTCAGGGTCAGCTTGTCGACGCCGGAAACCTTGTAGGCGACCGCGACCGGGCCGACGACGAGCGGGAGGTTCCACGCGTCGGAGGCGCAGCGGGCCTTGGCCTTCTCGGCCTCTTCGGCCTTGAGCGGCGAGTCGGAACCGGCGAAGTCGACCTGGTTCGCGTTGAACTGCTTGATGCCGGCGCCGGAACCGCTGGGGTTGTAGTTCACCTTCTGGCCGGAGCACTTGGCGGCGTAGGCCTGCACGAAGATGTCGATCGCGGTCTTCTGCGCGGACGAGCCCTCGGCCGAAAGCGGGCTCTTGCCGCCGCACTGGACGTCGGCCGCGCCGCTGGGAGCGGCGGCGGCACCCGTGCTGCCGGGCTTGGTCGCCGCCGGGTCGGATCCACAGGCGCCGAGCACGAGGGCGGCGGTGGCCACGATGCCGATCGCGCCCGCGGGCCGCATGATCTTCACTGCATTTCCTCCACTGGGAGACTTTCGCCGGATCGGTGGAACGGGAGCGTTCCCTCCGGACCCGGACATTAAGCACCGACAGTGGACAGGCGGCCGTCTAAGGGTGAACGGCAAGTGAACAAGGCGGCCGATGTGAGCAGCGCGACTACTCCGAAAGTGGCCCGTGTCCCGCCCGTGACCTGCGCGTCTGCTCTCCGTGACCGGTCAAGTGCCGCCCGTGTGAATACGGTTACCGTGCGTATTGAACGTCTACCTCGTATCGGGTGAAGCCGAGCTTCGAATACACGGCGAGTGCGGGCGCGTTGTCCCCTTCGACGTACAAGATCACTTGCCCGAGCCCGCGATCACGGAGATAGCGCAGCCCGGCCAGCGTGAGAGCCTTCCCGAGGCCTCCGCCTTGCGCGTCCGGGTCGATGCCGACGACGTAGACCTCGCCGGCGGGCTCGCCGCCGAACCGGCCGGGGACCGCCTCGTGGACCTTCGTCCAATGGAAACCGATGACCTCGCCGTCCTCCTCCGCGAGGAAGAAGCCCTCGGGGTCGAACCAGGCGTCCTGCTCGGTCGCCCGGACCTCGTCGGCGGTCAGCGCGCCCTGCTCGGGGTGCCAGTCGAAGGCGCGGGCGTTGACGCGCACCATCGCTTCCTCGTCCTGACCGGGGACGAACGTGCGCAGCGTGACGCCCTCGCGCGTCACGGGCTCCGGCCAGTCGGCCGTCTCGACGTCCGCGTGCAGGATCAGCAGTTCGCGAGCGCGTTCGAACCCTTCGGTCCCGGCGAGATGCACTGCGCCGGGGTGATCGCCGTGCGCCCAGACGCGCAGCGGTTTCCCCGCGGCCTGCTCGACGAGCGCCCTGGTGAGCGCCCTGCCGTGACCGGAGCGGCGGTGCGCGGGATGGACGAACAGTTCGGCGACCTGGTTGCCGTGCGAATCGCCCGCGGTGTCCAGGTGCGCGTACGCGACCAACTCGCCGTCGACGTGACCGAGGAGGTGCCGCCCACCGTCGAAACCGGTGTCTTCCGGGCGGCCGTCGGCCTCGCGCACGGCGAGGAGGAAGTCGTGGACCTCTTCCGTGTCCGGTTCACCGGTCCAAGCCAGATCGAGCATGAAATCGACCCTACCCGGGAACCCGGCACCTGCCCGAGCGTCTTGTCAGGCAGGAGAGGGGACTCAGTGCGCGGAAAACTCGCTCGGCTCGTAGACGCTCGCGTCCGGGGCGACGGCCTGCTTGGCCGCGCTGCCCTTCGAGGGCCGCTCGAACTTGTAGCCGACATTGCGCACGGTCCCGATCATCTGCTCGTGCTCCGGCCCCAGCTTCGCGCGCAGACGCCGGACGTGGACGTCGACCGTGCGCGTGCCGCCGAAGAAGTCGTAACCCCAGACCTCCTGCAGCAGCTGCGCGCGGGTGAACACCCGGCCGGCGTGCTGCGCGAGGTACTTGAGGAGTTCGAACTCCTTGTAAGTGAGCTCGAGAGTGCGCTTGCGCAGCTTCGCGGTGTAAGTCGCTTCGTCGATCACCAGGTCACCGACGCGGAGCTCGGCGTCGACCTGGGAGGCGCTGCCGTCGCGGGTGGTGACCAGCCGCAGCCGGGCGTCGACCTCGGCGGGACCGGCCGTCGGGAGGAGGATGTCGTCGGTGCGCCATTCCGCGCTGACCGCGACCAGCCCGCCTTCGCCGACGACGGCGATGACCGGCGTGGAGGCTTCGTCCTCACCGGCGCCCTTGAGCAGACGGCAGAGGCTCTTCGCGGAGGCGAGATCGGTGCGCGCGTCGAGGACGATGACGTCGCGGTGGCCGGCGTCGAGCAGCGCGGTCACTTCCGGAGCACGGACGCGTACGGTGTGGGGCAGCAGATCCAGGGCGGGCAACACCGAGGTGGCATCCGCTTCCGCGGTCAGTACCAGAAGGTCCAGGCTCATCGCCGCACCGCCTTCATATCGTGGTCGCCTCGAACGTGGCGACCGCCGGTGCTTAGTGAGAATAGCGGGTGAACAGCCGAGGACCTACCCCGTGCTGGATCGATCACACCTGCCCAAAGAGGTTCACGAAGGAGATTCGACGCAATGGTGAGCAGGCCCGTGGCGCAGGACGACCGACCCTCTCCCGGCCGGTCCGCCAAGCGAGGAAAGCGCCGTGGCCGGGGCTGGCTCATCGCCCTCGCGGTACTGGTGGTCCTGCTGGTCGGGGCCGATTTCGGGGCGGCGGCGTTCGCCGAGCACACGATCTCCCAGAAGGCCCGCCAACAGCTCGACCTGGCCAACGATCCGGCGGTCACGGTGCACGGTTTCCCGTTCCTGACCCAGGCCCTATCCGGTGACTACAGTCACATCACCATCAACGCCCAGGGCGTCGCCGTTCCGCCGAAGCTGCGTGACGTGGACTTCAACGCGGACATGAGCGACGTCACGGCGCCGCTCTCGGACCTGACGTCCGGCAACACGAAGTCGATCGTCATCGGCACGCTCAAGGGCGAGGTGACGATCAAGGCCGCGGACATCGCGCGGCAGGCACCGCTGGACAAGATCGAGAACCTCAAGATCGAACCGGTCACCGAGGACTACGTCCGCAACGGCGACAGCGGCCAGGGCGAGACGAAGCCGACGGCGACCAACGAGAACGGCGAGCCGGTGGACACCGCCAGCGCCGGGATCCGGGTGTCGGGCAACGTCCAGATCGCCGGGCAGAAGGTGGAGATCTTCTGCTTCGCGATGATCGAACTGGACGGGCAGAAGATCCGTCTCGAGCCGAAGCGGCTGCAGTTCGGGAATGACAAGGAGACCACCGTCGTTCCCCAAGCGGTACAGGACGCGCTGCTGCCGAACTTCAACGCGGCCATCGACACCGGCGCGATGCCGTTCTCGGTGACCCCGACGTCGGTGCGCGTCAACAGCGGCTCGGTGACCATCAAGGGTGAAGGCAAGAACGTCGCCTTCAGCGGAGCGAAGCCTCAGGGGTGATTTGCGGATGACCGGAGTGTGGGTGCTGCTGGGCGTCTTGGTGCTCGGCGGGGTCGCGGGCGCGCTGTTACAAGCGCGCAACGGCCGGATCCGCGCGGCCAAGCCCGGCGCGCCCACTCTGCCCGGCCGCGTCTCGGACGCCCTCTCACCCGAAGGCGTCACCCTGGTCCAGATCTCCACGACGTTCTGCGCGCCGTGCCGCCACACCCGCGCGATCCTGTCATCGCTCGCGGACAAGACCGACGGCCTCTCGCACGTCGATCTGGACGTCACCGAAACCCCCGAAGTCGCCCAGGCACTTTCGATATTGCGGACTCCGACGACGCTGGCCTTGACGCCGGACGGCCGGGAGGTCTTCCGCGTCGGCGGCGTTCCCCGTGGTCAGGAGCTTCTCGAAGCCCTGAAGCCCCATCTGGCGAACGTCTGATCCCGAATTTTGGGAAGCGTCCCAAGGTGTGAACACGGTTCCCAACCTGAGGGAGCTCTGCGTACCCTCGTGCCCGTGAACAGGCTGCCCCGAACCTTGCTGACCCAGCGCCGCGCAGTGGATCTGTGCCGCGTTCGCAGCAGCCTGTGTCCCGGCGTCCGCTGAACCTCGCCTGCGCGTGCCCGCACGGCACGCATCTCCTTCCCTCTCGTTCGCAGGAGGAACCATGTCCGCAGGACCGGCCGTCGACCCCCGTGGTCCGCGTTTCGCCGCCATCCTGACGACGATCGTGCTCGCGGTCGTGCTCATCACCCAGTGGTGGCCACTGCTCGCGGCGCAGGCGGTGGTGTTCGCGATCGGTGCCTTCGTCGGACTGAAGCCGGCGCCGTACTCCCTGATCTATCGCTACCTCGTCGCGCCGCGGCTCGGCCCGACGACCGAACGCGAGGACGCCGCCCCGCTGCGGTTCGCACAGGCCGTCGGGTTCGTGTTCGCCGTGGCCGGCACCGTCGGTTTCGCCGCCGGCCTGACCGCGCTCGGGTTCGTCGCCACGGCGTTCGCGCTGTTCGCGGCCTTCCTCAACGCGGCGTTCAACTTCTGTCTCGGTTGCGAGATGTACCTGCTCATCAAGCGTTTCAGCCCCAGCCCTCGCGCGTCCTAACCCAGAAAGAGAGTCAGCTCCATGAGCCGTGAAGACGTCCTGGTCACCACCCAGTGGGCCGAGGAGAACCTGGACACCCCGGGTGTCGTGTTCATCGAGGTCGACGAGGACACGACCGCGTACGACAACGGACACATCCGCGGTGCGGTGAAGTTCGACTGGCGCAAGGACCTGCAGGACGGGGTCCGCCGCGACTTCGTCAACAAGGAGGGCTTCGAGAAGCTGCTGTCCGAGAAGGGCATCTCGAACGACGACCGCGTTATCCTCTACGGCGGCAACAACAACTGGTTCGCCGCCTACGCCTACTGGTACTTCAAGCTCTACGGCCACGAGAACGTGCAGCTGCTCGACGGCGGCCGCAAGAAGTGGGAGCTCGACGGCCGCGAGCTGAGCTCCGAGGACGTCAAGCGCGAGCCGACCGAGTACAAGGCCAAGGAACAGGACCTCTCGATCCGCGCCTTCCGCGACGAGGTCGTCCAGGCCATCGGCGCCAGCAACTTCGTCGACGTGCGCTCGCCCGACGAGTTCTCCGGCAAGCTGCTCGCCCCGGCGCACCTGCCGCAGGAGCAGTCGCAGGTCCCCGGCCACATCCCGGGCGCGCTGAACGTCCCGTGGGCGAAGGTCGCCAACGAGGACGGCACCTTCAAGACCGAGGAAGAGATCAAGGAGCTGTACTCCGACGAGGGCCTCGACGAGTCGAAGTCCACGATCGCGTACTGCCGGATCGGTGAGCGTTCGTCCATCGCGTGGTTCGCGCTGCACGAGCTCCTCGGCTACGACCAGGTGAAGAACTACGACGGTTCATGGACGGAATACGGCTCGCTCGTCGGCGTGCCGGTCGAGTTGGGAGCCAAGTGATGGCAGACGACAGCTGCGGCGCGCCGGTCCAGGAGGCCACGCCCGCCGATTACGACACCCGCGGCCAGGTCGTGCTGGCCGGCAAGGTCACCGGTTCGGAGGGCCCCGTCGGCGGCGCCTTCGTGCGGTTGCTGGACGGCGGCGGCGACTTCACCGGCGAAGTGGTCTCGTCGGCCGACGGCGACTTCCGCTTCTACGCGGCCCCCGGTGACTGGACGGTGCGCGCGCTGCACCGCTCCGGCAACGGCGAAGCCTCCGTCACTGCGCAGGGCCCGGGCGTGCACCAGCTGGCCATCTCGGTCGCCTAAGACGGGCTGAAGGGGCCCTTCACCGCTCCATCCATGCCCCCGCCGCCGCCCTCAACTGAGGCGCTGCGCGCCCCGGCCTGGATTCCAGCGGTGAAGGGCCCCTTCGTCGCGTCACATGCGGTGAAAGCGTCCTTCAGCTCCTGTGGGCACTGCCACGCGACCTCGGCAGGCCTGTCCGGGCAGGTAGCGACTAAAGTGCGTGGCGTGGAGATCCTGTTTACGACCCTGCTGGTGCTCGCCGGCGTCGCGATCACCTGGTTCGCCGTGTACGTCGTCTACCGGCTTTACGCGGACCAGCGCTGACCCATGACGGCTAGTGGCGACGAGGCCATCCAGGCCGCGGAAAAGCGCGCGGAGAACACGCGCGACCGGAACCTTCCCCAGTTCGACGACATGCCCGTCCCGGGCGACACGGCGAACCTGCGCGAGGGTCCGAACCTCAACGACGCCTGCTTGGCGCTCCTGCCGCTCGTCGGCGTCTGGCGTGGTGAGGGCGAGGTCGACTACCCGACCATCGAGGGCCCGTACCGGTTCGGCATGCAGCTGACCATCGCGCACGACGGCCGCCCGTTCCTCACGCACGAGGCGCGTGCCTGGCTGCTCGACGAGGACGGGAAGGTCATCCGTCCCGCCGCGCGCGAATCCGGGTTCTGGCGCCCGCAGGCCGACGACACGATCGAGCTGCTGCTGACCCACAACACCGGCATCGTGGAGCTCTTCTACGGCAAGCCGCGTGGCAAGGCCTCGGTCCCGGCGTGGGAGTTGGGCACCGACGCGGTCGTCCGCACGTCGACGGCCAAGGACGTCACGGCTTCGCAGCGGCTCTACGGCATCGTCAACGGCGAACTCGGCTACGTCGAGGAGCGCGCCATGATGGGCCAGGAACTGCAGCCGCACACGTCGGCGCTGCTGCGTCGCGTGGTGGGCTGACCTCTTTCCCATGCGGTGGCGTGCCTACGGCGAGCACGCCGCCCTGCTCGACTGTGCTTCCCTCACCGAAGCGATGGCCGCGCACGCGACGATCTCGTCCGCGCGCCCGGCCGGGCTCACCGAACTCGTTCCCGGCGCCCGCAGCCTGCTCGTGGTGGAAACCCCGGGCTCGGGCGCGCTCACGGCCGTCCGTGACCTGCTGGCGGACGCCGACCTCGAACATCCGCCGGAAGGCGAATCCCGCGAGATCACCCTCGACGTGACCTACGACGGCGAGGATCTCGAACTCGTCGCGCGGGACGCCGGAGTGTCCACTGAGGACGTCGTCCGGCTGCACACCGGCGCCGACTACACCGTGGCGTTCACCGGGTTCGCGCCCGGCTTCGGTTACCTGACAGGACTTCCCGAGCCGCTCCGTCAGCCGCGGCTGACGGCGCCGCGCACTCGCGTGCCACCGGGTTCGGTCGGCATCGCGGGTGAATTCACCGGCGTGTACCCACGCGTCTCACCCGGCGGCTGGCGGCTTATCGGCCACACCCGGACCGTCCTGTTCGATCCGCGCGCCGACCCGCCGGCCCTGCTGGCGCCCGGCGACCGCGTGCGGTTCCGGAGCGCCGGATGAGGGCCCTCGAAGTGGTCGCGACCGGCCCGCTCGCGCTGGTCCAAGATCTCGGCAGGCCCGGCTACGCGCATCTCGGCGTGCCGCCGTCGGGCGCGCTGGACGTCCCGGCGCTGAAACTGGCCAACCGGCTCGTCGGCAACGCCGAGGACGCGGCCGGCGTGGAGTGCCTGTTCGGCGGGTTGCGGCTGCGCGCGACGACGTCCTGCACGGTCGCGGTGACCGGCCCTGCCGTCGCCGTCGAGGTGGACGGGCGTCCTGTCGGCTCGCACGCCCCGGTGTGGCTGGCGAGGGGGCAGGTCGTGACGATCGGCGCGCCCGCCACCGGATTACGGTGCTACCTGGCGGTTTCCGGCGGCATCACGGTCGACGCGGAACTCGGCAGCCGATCGCGCGACGTCCTTTCGGAGATCGGCCCCGCGCCGCTGAAGGAGGGCGACGTCCTGCCGCTCGGCACGGCGTCCGTGCCCGGAGGCGCCGACGTCGTGCTGCCCACGACGGCACCGGCGGAACTGGTCGTGCGGGTGGACCCCGGCCCGCGGGCGCACTGGTTCGAGAACCTGGCGGCGGGGCTCGCGAACACCTGGACGGTGACGGCGGAATCCAACCGCGTCGGCCTCCGGCTCGACGGACCCGCGTTGACTCGCGGGGACGACTACGCGGGGCGGGAACTACCGAGCGAGGGCCTGCTGACCGGCGCCGTCCAGGTGCCGCCGAACGGGTTGCCGGTGGTGTTCTTGGCGGATCATCCGACTACCGGTGGTTATCCCGTGGCGGCCGTGGTGAGACAGGCGTCACTCCCGGCCCTCGCGCAGGCCAGACCCGGAACCCTTCTCCGCTTCCACTCGTCCACGAGGGTGTGGAACAGGTAAAGGTCGACGGTGGCACGGGTGTCATCGACACGAATTCGCTCCCAACCCAACCGGAACTGCCGCAGTCGCTGCGGATCGCGCTGGCCACGGGCCAGATGCGGCGTCCGCTCGGCGACACGCTCCGTCCGCTTCTCGATCTCTTCGCCGACGGCGAGTACCAGGTCACCGGACCCGAACGGCTGACCGAGGACCGCTACCTGACCCCGAGCGCCGACTGGCCGCCCGCCGACGTGTCCCGGGTCGGCTACTACCGGACCGCGATCAAGAGCGGGCACCGGCCGGTCGCGGTCGTGCTGGAGACCTCCGACGCGGCGGTGATCCTCGACGGGCACCACAAGATCGCTGCCTACCGTGAAGAAGCGATCCTGCCGCATCTGCTGATCATCAGCCCGCTCAGCTGATGGACGCCTCACGGTTCCGCGATCCGCAACTTCGGCTGAGGCACCTGGCCGACGAGCCGATCCTGGTCGTCTGCCCGCGCTGCTCGCGCCGGGCCTCGGTCACCCGTGAGCGGCTGACCTGCGCCGGGCTCAGGAATCCTCTCGGCATGCCCCTGGTCGCGCGGCTGCCCGCGGCGAAGCACCGGGACGAGGTCCTCCGGACCATCGCCAAGCTGCGCGCGACGCTCAGCTGATCGCGTACTCGCTCTCGTACGCGGCGGCCAGCTCGGCGTGGATCGCGCTGGAGTCGGTGAGGGCGACGCCGTCGAGCGTGTGCACCCTCGTCAGCTTGCGGACCGACGACGCGAGGAAAAGACCTTCGCCCTCAGTGAGGTCCGAGACCTTGAGCGGCTCGACCTTGACCGACCAGCCCGCGCGCTCGGCGCCGCGGAACAGCGCCGCCTGCGTCGTTCCCGGCAGGATGCCGATGGTCGCCGGCGGCGTGTAGAGCGTCCTGTCCTTCGCGAGGACGACCGTGGAAGTCGGTCCTTCGAAGACCGAACCATTGGCGGCGGTGAAAATCACATCGCTCGCGCCCCGGCGGCCCGCCTCCCGCAGCGCCGCCATGTTGACGCCGTACGAAATCGACTTCGCGCCGAGCAGCAGCCACGGCGCGCGCTCGGCGAGCTCGGGCTCGATACCGCGCTCGAGGGTGATCGCCGCGACGCCTTCGACGCGGGCCCGCTGGACCTTCTCGTCGATCTCCACGCCGAGCGCGAAACCGAACGGCTTCGCTTCCGGATCGCCGTCGATTCCCCTGGTGTACACCAGTTTCAGCGCGATCTCGGCCGGGCCGGACCAGTTGTCGATGACGACCTGCGCGGCGCGCTCCCAGTCGGCGAGGTCCGGCTCCGGCAGGTCGAGCATGGCCGCGGAACGGGCCAGCCGCTCGAGGTGCGGGCGGAGCTCACGAGGCCGTCCGTCGACGACGAGGATCGTCTCGAACACGCCGTCGCCGCGAAGCAGTCCCAGATCGTCCACCCGCAGGTGAGCGGCTTCGGGGTCGGCCAGGGTCCCGTCGAGGAAGGCAAGCACGCGCATGGGGACACGGTACTCACTAGCATGGGTTTCATGCCCTACCGCTCCCCCCTGCTCGACCTTCCCGGACCGATCGCGGCACCCGACGGGCATCCGGAAGAGGGTGTCCCGTGGCATTGGGGTGACCCCTTCGCCGAGCAACGGACCGCGGCGCGCGGCGCGGTGGTGATCGACCGTTCGCACCGCGAGATCCTGGCCGTGACCGGGGAAGAACGCTTGTCCTGGCTGCATTTGGTGATCTCGCAGCACGTCACCGGGCTCGCCGAAGGCACCGGCACCGAGGCGCTCGTGCTGGACAGCCAGGGCCGCGTCGACACGCATATGGTCGTCGCGCACGCGGACGGCACGGTGTGGCTGGACAGCGACAGGGGCGCGATGGCGTCCAGCGCGTTGCCGTCCGGCGGCAAGCAGACCCTGCGCGAGTACCTCGAAGCGATGAAGTTCTGGTCCAAAGTGGACATCCGCGATGTCTCGGACGAGCTGGCGCTGCTGACCGTCCTGGGCCCCGAAGCGGACCGCGTGCTGGACTCCGTGGGCGTCTCCGTGGGCTCGGAGCCGTACTCGGTCGTGGCGATCCCCGGCGGTTTCGCGCGGCGGATGCCGTGGCCGGGACGGCACAGCGTCGACCTCGCCGTGCCCCGCGCCGAACTCGCCACCTGGTGGCGCCGCCTGACCGACGCTGGCGCGCGACCCGCGGGCAGCTGGGCCTTCGACGCGCTGCGGGTCGAATCGCTGCGGCCGCGGCTGGGCATCGACACCGACGAGCGCACGATCCCGCACGAGGTGAATTGGGTCGACTCCGCCGCGCACGTGGCGAAGGGCTGCTACCGCGGGCAGGAGACCGTCGCGAAGGTCCACAACGTCGGGCGGCCGCCGCGGTACATGGCGCTGCTGCATCTGGACGGCTCGCCGGAGATCACGCCGGAAACCGGCGATCCGGTGGTGCTGGGCGAGCGGACGGTGGGGCGCGTCGGCAGCGTGGTGCAGCACCACGAACTGGGCCCGATCGCGCTGGCGCTGGTCAAACGCTCGACACAGCCCGGCGCGGAACTGCTGGTCGGCGCCGAGGACCGCGTCGTGCAGGCGGCCATCGACCCGGACTCGGTCCCGGGTGAGGCTCCGGCTCCCGGCCGGGAAGCGGCTCAGCGACTGCGGGGCTAGGCGACTTCTCGCTGGTCGGCGCGCTGGTCGGCGCGTTCCGTGAAGGCCTCCTTGAGGGACTCTGGGTCCCTCAAGGAGGCCTTCACTACCGCGGCCCAAGTACATGAAGGCCCCCATACTTGCGCCTAGGTACAGGAAGGGGTCCTTCATGTACTCACCACCCGCGCCCACCCAGCCATCCACAAGTTGTCCACAACCATCCCCACCTGTGGACAACTCCGCCGACCAGCACCTTTCCCCGCCCACCCCCGGTAGACTGGACCAGGGGCCGCCCCCGGGACGGGTGGGGGGCGGGCTCTGGAAGGAACCGAAGGAGCAGCGGCCCCGCGGAGGGTGTCGCGAGAGGTGAGGATCCTTGTGGTATCGCTCCCTGCGGAACATTTTCGCTGGAGCGCGATAAGCTACGCGCGTGATCGAAGTCCGGCCCGGTGGTCGCCGTCGTATCGACCGCGTGCTCGGCCCTGGGTATCTCAGCGACCTCGGCGAGCTGACCCTTTCCGTGCTGCGCGAGCGCCGTGACGAGGCCGCGCAGGAGGAGACCGACCTGTCGTATCTGCGGCGCCTGCTGCACGCGCGGATCGACATCGTGCGGGCCGAGCAGGAGCGCCGGAGCTCCGGCGGCGAGAGCAGCGTCGTCGAGCGGCTGGCCGCGATCCTGGCGGACAACGCGATCGGCCCGGCCACGGGTTCGGGCAGGCATCAGCGGCTGGAGCCGTCCCGCGCGGGCGAGCACCGGCGGTTCGCCGAGGCCCTCATCGGCGACACGGACCTTTCCGACGTCAGCACCCTTTCGGACGAGAAGCTGGTCAACGCCCTCAACCGCTACGCCGACGAAGAGGTCTCCGTCTCCTCGTACCGCCGCGAGGTGCAGGGAGTGATGGACACGATCAACGCCGAGATCGCGACCCGCTACCGCAAGGGCACGGCGTCGGTCGACGATCTGCTCGACACCGAACGCGGCGGGCCCGAGTGACGAACCCCGTCCTGGTCGAGGTCGTCCGATCCGGTTTCGTGGAGAGCGTGCACCGCGGCGCGCTCGTGATCACCGCCCCGGACGGCTCGGTGCGGTTCTCCGCGGGCGACATCGAGCGGCCGGTCTATCCGCGCTCGTCCAACAAACCTCTGCAGGCCGTCGGGATGCTCCGCGCCGGCCTCACGATCGGCGACGAAGAACTCGCGCTGGGCTGCGGATCGCACAACGGCGAACCCGGCCACGTCGAAGGCGCGCTGGCGATGCTTTCCCGTGCGGGACTCACCGAGGACGCGCTGGCCTGCCCGCCCGCCTTCCCGCTGCACGAGCCGAGCATGCTGGCCGTGGCGTCGACGGGGAAACGCCGGGCCGCGATGAACTGCTCCGGCAAGCACGCCGCGATGCTCACGACCTGCGCGCAGCTCGGCTGGCCGACCGACGACTACACGGCCGAGATCCACCCACTGCAGAAGATCGTCCAAGCCGCCGTCGCCGACCTCACCAGCGAGACGATCGAAACGGTCGGCGTCGACGGCTGCGGCGCCCCGCTGTTCGCGTTCTCCCTCACCGGTCTCGCCCGCTCCTTCGGCAGGCTCGTCACCGCCATCGGCGGCCCGGAACGCCGCGTCGCGGACGCGGTCCGCGCCCATCCGTGGCAGGTCGCGGGCACCGGCCGTGAGGACACCGTGCTGATGCGGACCATCGACGGCCTGCTCTCGAAGGGCGGCGCCGAGGGAGTGCACGCGTTCGCCCTCCCGGACGGCACGGCGCTGGCACTGAAGATCGACGACGGCGCGGCCCGGGCCCGGATCCCGCTGCTGCTCGCGACGCTGCGTCACCTCGGCATCGACCCGGGTGACGAAGCCGTCGCCCTCGCGCGCGACGCCGTTCTCGGCGGCGGGAAACCGGTCGGCGAGCTGAGGGTCGCCGAAGGCCTCTTCGGCTAGTTCGCGCGTTCCCGCGCGGCCAGGTCGCCCCAGAAGTCCCGCAGGTCGGCGAACAGTTCCGCCAGCTCGTCGACGTTGCCGGTGCGGAGCGCGTCGAGGATGTCGTGCACCTCTTCGGCGGTCGTGTCGGCCTGCAGGATCGAGTCGGCGAAGAGCTGCACGAGCCCGCCGTAGTCGAGTTCGACCGCGGATCCGGGATGGAAACTGTCGAGCCAGCGTCGCGTCTCGAGCAGCACCCGGCCGGGCCCGGAGTCACCGAAGGTCGCTTCGAGCAGGTCCCCGACATCGCGGGCGCGATACCGCGCGTCGGCGATGGAGACCCGCCACGACACCTCGCGCTCCGGGTCGTCGCGTCCCTTGCCGAGTTTGACCCGGCGCATCCCGGGGTCGAACAGGACGAACCACGGGAGCGGAACGGTCCACGTCGTCGAGAGGGTGTGCGAGGCCGAGGCGGACAAGTCGCCGATCGCGGACTTCGCGCGCGAGCGGATCATGTCCATCGACGCTCCGCCGGCGTCGAGCACCGCGTTCTTCAGCGCGGGATGCGCGTCGCCGAGGAAGGTCACCAACGCCGCGGCCGAGCGCGCGCGGATCTCCATCGGGCAGATCAGCGGCCCCGGACCGGCGTCGCCGTGCTCACCCTCCGGCACGTCTTCCGGGTCCAGGACGAGAACGTCGGTGACGAGACTGGGGGCGGCCCTGCCGTCCGCGAGCTCGGCGGGCAGCAATCGCCCGACATGCTGTGACTTGAGCCACAATGCCTGCTCGCGCTCGCCCGCGGCCGAACGATCGAGCCGGGCCGCTTCGACGGCCTCGAGCAGGCGTTCGTCCGGTGGATCCCCCAGCGCGAGCAGGGGCTCATAGACGCGGAGATAAGCCGCGAACGGACGGGGCACACGAGCATCGTGGCACGCCGACCTGCGACTATCGCCACCGACCGGCCGGTAACCGGCGTTCGGTGAACACTGTCGCCACCGGCACACCGTGCCACGTCGCATCCAACCCCCCGGACACGGTACGGTGTCAGCAGGAAAGAATTGTCGAGACGATGCGGGGCCGCCGATTCCCCCGGCCGCCCCGCCCCTGTGCGAGGGGGTCGAGCCATGGGGCGCGGCCGGGCTAAGGCCAAGCAGACGAAGGTGGCGCGCGAGCTCAAGTACAGCTCGCACGAAACCGACTTCGATGCTTTGCAGCGCGAGCTGTCCAGTAGTTCCTCGGAAGACAGGCACGAGGACGACAAGCGGTACGACGAAGACCCGTACGACGGGTACGACGAATACCGCCGCTGAGCAACGCGTGACACGCGAGGGTGGATCGGGGCTTGCCCCGGTGACCGCCCTCGCGTGTCGCGTGCTGCCCAAAAACAAGGAGGTGCCATGTCCGACGTAGAACGAGTAGGCGTCATCGGAGCCGGGCTCATGGGCTCCGGCATCGCCGAGGTGCACGCACGGGCCGGTCTGGACGTGATCGTCACCGAGGTGAACCAGCCGGCGCTGGATTCCGGGCGGGCGCGGATCGAGAAGTCGCTGCAACGCGGCGTCAAGAACGGGAAGCTCTCGCAGGAAGACGCCGACGCGGCGCTCGGACGGCTCCGCTTCACCACCGAGATCGGCGAGTTCGCCGACCGCGACCTCGTCATCGAGGCCATCCTGGAACAGGAGCAGGCCAAGGTCGAGGTGTTCCGGTCGCTGGACAAGATCGTCGAGCGTGAGGACGCGGTGTTCGCGTCCAACACCTCCTCGATCCCGATCATGAAGCTCGGGATGGCCACCGGCCGCCCGCAGCAGGTGGTCGGCATCCACTTCTTCAACCCGGTCCCGGTGCTGCCGCTCGTCGAGCTGGTGCCCTCGCTGCTGACCAGCGACGACACCGCCCGCCGCGCCGAGGAGCACGCGACGACGGCGTTGAGCAAGACGGTGATCCGGTCGCAGGACCGCGCCGGGTTCATCGTGAACTCGCTGCTCGTGCCCTATCTGCTTTCGGCGATCCGGATGATCGAGTCGGGTTTCGCGTCCGCGGAGGACATCGACCGCGGCATGGAGCTCGGCACCGCGCACCCGATGGGTCCGCTGCGGCTGTCGGACCTGATCGGCCTGGACACCATCAAGGCGATCGCGGACTCGATGTACGCCGAGTTCAAGGAGCCGCTGTACTCCTCGCCGCCGCTGCTGTTGCGCATGGTCGACGCCGGCCTGCTCGGCAAGAAGACCGGCCGCGGCTTCTACAGCTACTCCTGACTTGTCTTCCTACGCGTTTAGTCCTCTGGATGCGTTTCTTGCGCGCGCAACTACCGCATCCAGAGGACTGAACGCGGGGCCCTAGACTCGGGGGCGTGGGACAGGGACAGCTGCGCGCGGGTCTGGTCGGTGCCGGTCCGTGGGCGAAGACGGTGCACGCGCCAGGTCTCGCCGATCACCCCGGGACGACGTTGCGCGCGGTCTGGGCCAGGCGTCCCGAGGCCGCTAAGGAGCTGGCCGAGGCGCATGGCGCCCAAGCCGTCGACAGCTTCGACGAGCTGCTCGACCAGGTGGACGCGGTCGCGTTCGCCGTACCGCCCGCCGTTCAGGCGGAGCTGGCGGTCCGCGCGGCCGAGGCCGGCAAGCATCTGATCCTGGAGAAGCCGATCGCCGCGGATCTCGACGGCGCGCGGCGGCTCGCGGACGCGGTGGAGGCCGCCGGCGTGGCCGCCCTCGTGGTCCTGATCCTGCGGTTCTCCCCGATGACCCGCGAGTGGCTCGACGGCATCAAGGAAGCGGGCGGCTGGCGGGGCGGCGGAGCGCGCTGGCTTTCGGGCGCGTTGCTCGGCGGGCAGTACCAGTCCTCGGCGTGGCGCCACGACTCCGGCGCGCTCGCCGACATCGGCCCGCACGCGCTCGATCTGCTCGACGCAGCGCTCGGCGAGATCACCGACGTGCTCGCGGCGAACCGGACCGATGACGATCTGTGGCAACTGCTGTTAGCCCACGAGGGTGGCGCGACCAGTACCGCGACCCTGTCGCTGCGGCTGCCGATCCAGCCGACGGTCGTCGAAGTGGCCGTTTACGGCGAGCACGGCTACCGCACGTTGGGCCGGAAGCCGGGTTCGGCGGGCGAGTCGTACACCGCGCTCCTCGACGATTTCGCCGCGATGGCCGCGAGCGGGACGACCTCGCACCCGTGTGACGTGCGTCGCGGGCTGCACCTCCAGAAGCTGCTCGAACACGCGCGGGAGCTCGCCGGACACGGCAAGTAGTACACAGGTCACCCACAAGGCTTTTCCTTGTGCGACAAGGCCTTCTTCCGGTTACTTCGCGGCCGTCCACAGGTTTGTCCACAGGCTCCTTTGTGGACGGTCTTCAGCATGGGAAAACCTTTTCCGCGACCGGAAAAGATCACCTCATAGTGAGGTCGCTCCGGCCTGCCGAGTCGATCTTGCGATGCGAAGGTGATCTTGGGCGCTCCGGAAAGGAAGGCCATGGGTGAGCTGCTCCGCGCTTTCGGCGGGATGATCCCGTTGACGATCATCGCGATTCCGTACGCGTTGCTCGGGTGGCCGCTCCTCGCGGCGCATCGACGGCGACGAAGACGGGCCGACCCGTTCTCCGCCTCGGCGACGGCCGCAGTCGACATGACGCTCGTTCTGGCCTGCTTCCTGGTGTTGTGCCTGGTCACCATGCCAGTGGCCGGCGCGCGGGGCAGCACGCTGAATCTGCAACCCGGCACCGACCTGCGCCTCGCCCTGGACGACAGCGCCAATCTCTGGCAGGCGCTGGGCAACGTCCTCATGCTGAGCCCGCTCGGCGCTCTCCTCCCGGTGCGGGCTCGCCGTCTGCGGTCGCTGGGCCGGATCGCGCTCGGCGCGCTGGCCGTCTCGGTGCTGGTGGAGGGGACGCAATATCTGATCCAGGCGGGCAGGGTGACCTCGGCGGACGACATCCTGCTGAACACCTTGGGCGCCATCGCGGGCGCGGCGTTCAGCAAACGGCTGTGGCATCGCCTGGACGTCCAGCCGCCAGTGGCGATCCCGGCGCAGGTCCGGCGGGTGTGCGACGCGCCCGTCCGGATGCGGGTTCCCCGCTCGGTGTGGGACGAGCGGTATTCGAGCATCGCGCATCGGCAGCGGAGGTAAACCGGTTGACCGTCGTGCGAGAGTGATTCGCGAAAGCCCTACGCAGCAAGAAAGAGGGATGCCTCATGCCTGACGCCTTCGGTGGCGTCGGCACGAGCTAGCCGGCGCACAAGCCAGCTCCACCACGCACGCGGATCCTCCCGTGCGTCTCTTCCTCTTGCCCGAAAGGCCTTCCACCAGTGCTTTCCGAGACGATCGGCGCTCTGCAGTCCTACATCCGCGTCACCGCGGCGAAATTCCGCGAAACCGAGCGGATCGGGCCGTTCCTGGCCACCTACACGACCGGGAACGACCACATGTTCCTCAACTACGCGATCCCCGACAACGGCGGTGTTCCGTCCGCCGAGGATGTCGCGAAGCTCTCCGAGGCGTTCCGCGCACGCGGTCTCACGCCGCGGCTGGAGTTCTTGACCGAAGCCGCTCCCGAGGCGGAAGCCGTGCTCGTCGAAGGCGGCTACACCTTGGAACGGCGGGTCCCGTTGATGATCTGCCCGCCGTCGCAGGTCGTCGAGCAGCCGGTTCCCGCCGGGATCACGCTCGTCATGCCGAAGACGCCCGCCGAACTCCGGCCGATGATCCGGGCGCAGAACGTGGCGTTCGGCGAGCCCGACCCCGGCGAGCACGTCGAGCCGTCACCCGCCCAGCTGAACGGCGAGACGATCTCCGTCATGGCGCTCACCGAAACCGGTGAATGCGTCGGCGGCGGCGTGGCGACCGCGATCCTCGACGGCGCGTCGGAGGTCGCCGGGATCGGGGTGATCGAGGAGTACCGGAGCCGCGGGATCGCCGCGGCGATGACGGAGTACCTGACGCGTGAAGCCCACGCGCGCGGTGGCCGGTCGGTGTTCCTGACGCCGGGTGCAGGGCAGGCGGAACGCGTCTACGGCCGGGTCGGCTTCACGACCGCGGCCGAATGCGTGCACCTGTCAATCATCTGAATAGCCGCCGCGGCGTGACTTCTTGACCTCGCCGCGGCGCTTCTTCGACGCCAGGCGGCGTTCCTTCGAACCTCGTGAGGGTTTGGTGGGACGCCGTTTGGCGGCCGGGGGCGCCGACGCGTCCGTCAGGAGCATCACCAGCCGGGCCCGCGCGGCTTCCCGGTTCATCAGCTGGGAGCGGTGTTCGGACGCGGCGATCGTGACGACGCCGTCGACCAGGCGCGACGAAAGCCGGTCCAGTATCCGGGCCCGGAGGTGCTCCGGGACGGACGCCGAACCGGCCACGTCGAAGGACAGCTCGACCCGCGAGTCCGTGGTGTTCACGCCCTGCCCACCCGGACCCGAAGACCGGGAGAACCGTTCGCTCAATTCGGCACCCGGGATCACGAACCGGGTGCCGATCACCACGTCATCAGCCACGGGTCCAGTGTGTCACCCGGGCTCAAGCAGTTATTGAGCCGAAGGTCGAACGTGGCGTTTTCTCGGGCGGCCCATGGTGGGTGGGATGAAGGCTCCCTTCGCCGCGTCTCATGCGGTGAAAGGAGCCTTCGGCCCTGGTCAAGCACGGGTCGTGAGTGGCGTTTCGGGTTAGGGCCAAGGGTGTCTTAGGTACCTACTGAAGGTGGTGGCCAGGGGTCGCGGGCTCGTGAAGGCCTCCTTGCCTACCCTGAAGGTAGGGAAGGAGGCCTTCACGGACACCACGATCGCCACCCGCGGCCTCAGCAACACCACCAGCCCCAGCAGTCACAGCGGCTCCGCGTGAAGGACCCCTTCCCTCGGCTCAGCCGAGGAAACTCGACCTTCACACCTTCCCCAAGTACATGAAGGCCCCCTTCACTGCGCCTGGCGCAAGGAAGGGGGCCTTCATGTACCGCGGCCTGGGTCCAGGCAGTGTTCGCCTTACCCCTCGATAAATCAGAAGCGGGGGTGGTCACCGGAGAGCACGGCGCGCGGGCCGTCCGGGTCTTCCGCGGGCTGCACGTCGCCGAGGATCCACGCCGGCACGTGCCGCGCGGTCAGCATCGCCAGCGCGCGGTCGACGTCGTCGGCGCCGACGATCGCGACCATGCCGACGCCCATGTTGAACGTCTTCTCCAGCTCGGCGCGTTCGACCTTGCCGCGGTGGCCGATCAGCGCGAACACCGGCGCCGGGGTCCAGGTGCCGCGTTCGAGCCGCGCGACCAGGCCGCGAGGCATGACGCGGGCGAGATTCTGCTCCAGGCCACCGCCGGTGACGTGCGCGAACGTGCGGACGTCGGCTTCGGCCGCCAGCGCGAGGCAGTCCTTGGCGTAGATCCTGGTCGGCTCCAGCATCTCCTCGCCCAGCGAGCGGCCGAACTCCTCGACGTGCCCGTCGAGCGGCATACGCGCGATCTCCAGCAGCACGTGCCGGGCGAGCGAGTAGCCGTTGGAGTGCAGGCCGGACGAGCCGAGCGCGAGGACGACGTCTCCGGGGCGGACCCGCTCCGGGCCGAGCACGTTCGACGCTTCGACGACACCGATCCCGGTGCCCGAAAGGTCGTAGTCGTGCTCGCCCATCAGGCCGGGGTGCTCCGCGGTCTCGCCGCCGAGCAGCGCGCAACCCGCCTGGACGCAGCCCTCGGCGATGCCGCCGACCAGCGCCGCGATCTTCTCCGGGACGACCTTGCCGACGGCGATGTAGTCCTGCATGAACAGCGGCTCGGCGCCGGTGACGACCAGGTCGTCGACGACCATCGCGACCAGGTCGATGCCGACCGTGTCGTGCTTGTCGAGCGCCTGAGCGACGGCGATCTTGGTGCCGACCCCGTCGGTCGACGAGGCCAGCACCGGCTCTTTCCACTTGTCCAGCTTCAGGGAGAACAGCCCGGCGAAACCGCCGACGCCGCCCATCACCTCGGGCCTCGTGGCCCTCTCGGCGTGCGGTTTGAGCAGCTCGACGGCTTTGTCGCCGGCGTCGATGCTGACGCCGGCGGCGGCGTACGTGGCGCTCGTGGACTCGCTCACGGAAGCGGACTCCAACTCTGGAAGAGAGGTCTAGGGACGCCGGATGGCGTCCTCAGCACCGTACCCGGCAGCGCTGACGGGCTTCGCCGCGCCATTCACCGAGTCCAGGCTCTCCAGCAGGTGCTTCCCGATCAGCGCGTCTTCGGGCAGCGCGATCGGGTACTCGCCGGAGAAGCACGCGGTGCACAACCGCGACTTCGGCTGCTCCGACGCCGCGACCAGCCCGTCCAGGGAGATGTAGCCCAAGGTGTCGGCGCCGATGGAGCGGCGGATGCCGTCGAGGTCGACGCCGTTGGCCACCAGTTCGGCGCGGGAGGCGAAGTCGATGCCGTAGAAACACGGCCAGCGGACGGGCGGCGACGCGATCCGGACGTGCACTTCGAGCGCGCCGGCCTCCCGCAGCATGCGGACCAGGGCGCGCTGGGTGTTGCCGCGGACGATGGAGTCGTCGACCACCACGAGCCGTTTGCCGCGGATGACGTCGCGCAGCGGGTTCAGCTTCAGTCGGATGCCCAGCTGGCGGATGGTCTGCGACGGCTGGATGAAGGTGCGGCCCACGTAGGCGTTCTTCACCAGGCCGGTGCCGTAAGGGATGCCGGAGCCCTGCGCGTACCCGATGGCGGCCGGGGTGCCGGATTCGGGCACCGGCATGACCAGGTCGGCGTCGGCGGGATGCTCGGCGGCGAGTTTGCGGCCGATCTCGACGCGGGTGGCGTGCACGCTGCGGCCGGCGATCGAGGTGTCGGGGCGCGCGAGGTAGACGTACTCGAAGACGCAGCCCTTGGGCTCGGGGTTCGCGAAGCGCGAGGAGCGCAGACCCTCGGCGTCGATCGCGATGAGCTCACCGGGCTCGACCTCGCGGACGAACGACGCGCCGCAGATGTCCAGCGCGGCCGTCTCGCTCGCGACCACCCAGCCGCGTTCGAGCCTGCCGAGCACCAGCGGGTGCACACCGTGCGGGTCGCGCGCGGCGTACAGGGTGGACTCGTCCGCGAAGACCAGGCAGAACGCGCCCTTGAGGGTGGGCAGCAGTTCCAGCGCGGCGGCTTCGATGCCCTTGTCCGCGGCGTTGGCCGCGAGCAGCCCGCACACCAGGTCGGAGTCGCTGGACGAACCGGTCAGCCCCGCGTGCGGCTTGAGCCCGGCCTCGACCGTGCGATCCCGCAGCTCGGCGGTGTTGACGAGGTTCCCGTTGTGCGCGAAGGACAACCCGCTGCCGGTGGCGGTGGTGCGGAAGATCGGCTGCGCGTTCTCCCAGATGGTCGCGCCGGTGGTCGAGTAGCGGCAGTGCCCGACGGCGATATGTCCCTGCAGCGACTGCAGGACCTGCTCGTCGAACACCTGGCTGACCAGGCCGAGATCCTTGAAGACGACGATCTGCGAACCGTCGGAGACCGAGATGCCGGCCGCTTCCTGGCCGCGGTGCTGAAGTGCGTAGAGCCCGTAGTAGGTCAGCTTCGCGACCTCTTCTCCGGGCGCCCAGACACCGAAGACGCCGCATTCCTCGCGGGGTTCCGGATCGGGCTGGTCGGTCACGGGCTGTCCGGCGAGGGACGGGTCGGAAACCACCGAGGTGCTCCCAGGGAGAAAGAGGGCAGGCCGCCACCAGTGTAAACGGTGGGCACGAGATCAACGCGCCGCGCGAAGTGGCACTGGACACGCTTCAAGTTGGGACAGCACAGTGACCGTGAGTGACAGGCGGGTGTCAAGACCCGTCACTCACGACCCCCGACCAGCCGACCGCTCCCCCTCGACAGAGGCGGTCGGCTGTGCTTGGGAGATGGCTAGCCCGCGGCCAGCCATTTGGACGTGCCGCCGCGGCCGGGGACCCAGCAGCCCTTGGCCGCGGTCTCCGGGAGGTACAGCGCGCCGGGCGTGCGCTCGTCCGGGAGCGCGAGCAGTGCCGTCAGCACCGTCGCCGCGTCGCCGGCGGACCGCCACAACCAGACGTCGGGCTCGAGGATGTCCTCCTCGGTGCCCGGCATGCGGGTCGCGACGACGTCGTCCTCGGCGTTGAGCCGGACCACGTCGACCACGTTGTCGTGGACTCGCACGCCGACCACGGCCATGACCTCGCCGTTCGCGTCGCACGGGTGCACGAACTGGTACCCGCGGTGGATCAGTTCCTGCAGGCCGCTTTCGATGTCCGTGATTTCCGCGGTGATGGTGTCACCCGAGAACGTCATCGAATTCGCCGTCCTTGGCGCCCGCGAGGAACGCGGCCATCTCGGCCTGGGTGTAGATGAGGGCGGGACCGGTCGGGAAGCGCGAGTTGCGCATCGCGATCTCGCCGGACGCGAGCGGTGCCACCTCCACGCAGTTGCCGATCGCGTTGCTGTAGCTCGCTTTGCGCCATTGCGCGCCGGTAAGACGATCGGCCGGGATGCCGTTGTCGAACTGTTCAGCCATGGTCCCCACCTTCCCCGACAGAAGACTTAGGGCGATGCATCTGCATGTGCATTTGCCTGTGATCCCAAAGTTAGCACGTGTGACTGCAGCGGTAAATGCACGTGCAGAAGTTTTTGCAGAACTCGCGGGCAGTGATGACTTAAGTCCTCAGCCGTTCCACTAAAGGGTGACGGGCGCAGCCCCCAATGGGTGAACAACTACCACTCGTTGACGGAATTTCGGGTGCACGCAAGAAAACCCCGGCCGTCCCCGGAACGGCGGTCAGCCCCACAACGGTGAGCGGCTCAGATTTCGGCGCGGCGCTTCATCAGCATCTGGCGGCTGCGGTCCGGCGTCTCCGCGTCGACCGCGAGCATGTCCAGCGCCCGGCTGTACCGCTCGATCTCGTCGCGCTTGTCGATGTAGTGCGCGCCGGTCAGGTACTCGGTGTAGGCGATGTTGGGCAATTCCTCTTCCGCGAACCTGAGCAGCGAGAACGCGCTGTCCGCGGAGTAGCCGCTCCGGTCGTACGGGAGGATCTGCACCGAGATGTTCGGCTGCTGGATCATCTCCAGCAGGTGGTCGATCTGGGCCTTCAGCACCTCGCGGTCGCCGATCGGCCGGTGGAGCACCGACTCGTCGAGCACCAGCCACAGCCGCGGCGCGTCCGGCCGCGACAGCATCTTCTGGCGCCGCATCCGCAGCGCGACCCGGCGATCGATCTGCTCGTTGACCATGTCCTTGCGGCCGTGGCTCATGATCGCCCGCGCGTAGTCCTCGGTCTGCAGCAGACCCGTGACGTACAGCGGCTCCCACACCTGGATACGGGCCGCGGCCTCTTCGAGCCCGACGAGGTCGTTGAACCAGCTCGGCATCAGGTCGCCGTAGCGGCGCCACCAGCCCGGCTCGTTCGACTCCTTGACCATGTCGAGGAACTGCTGCCGCTCACCGGGATCGGTCATCCCGTACATGGTCAGCAGATCGGCGACGTCGCGTTCCTTGAAGCCGACGCGGCCGAGCTCGAGACGGCTGATCTTCGACTCGGAACCGCGGATGCTGTAGCCGGCCTCCTGGCGCGTGATACCCGCGTCCTCACGCATCCGACGGAGCTGAGAGCCGAGGATCATCCGTCGCGCGGTGGGACCCAGTGACTGCTCACCGCCGGGCGGGGTGACCGCGTTCATCGACCGGGGACCTTTCGTACGCCAACACTCGCCAGGGAACAAGCCGATTACTGAAAGTACACGTTTGGACCTCGACACGACAGGGACGGCTCGGTTTACCCGTCGCGTACGTGGTTCTACTCTACGTAGAGCCCGAGACTTCCGACACAGTTTTGTGAGGTTCAAGATGCCCGACGCCCCGACCCGGACGGAACGAGTGCCCGTGGGTGTCGACCCGACCCGGGCCAGCATCGCCCGGGTGTACGACGCCTTCCTGCTCGGCAAGGACAACTACGAGATCGACCGGGAGGTGCTGCGCAAGGTCCAGCAGGCCGCCCCCGAAGCGCAGGACCTGGCGACCGAGAACCGCGGCTTCCTGATCCGGGCCTGCCGGTTCCTCGCCAGCCAGACGGGCATCACGCAGTTCCTCGACCTCGGGTCCGGCCTGCCGACGGCCGAGAACACGCACCAGGTCGTGCAGCGGATCAACCCGGAGATCAAGGTCGTCTACGTCGACAACGACCCGGTGGTGCTCGCCCACGGGCGCGCGCTGCTCGAGGAGAACGAGAACACGCACTTCGTCTCGGACGACATCTTCGAGCCGGAGCGGATCCTGCAGAACCCGGACGTCCTCCGGCACATCGACTTCACGCAGCCGATCGCGTTGCTGCAGCTCGGGACCCTGCACCACTACAACGGGCCGCACGACCAGCCCGCCAAGATCATGAAGAAGTACATCGACGCGCTGCCGTCGGGTTCGTACGTGGCGATCTCGCACTTCTCCGACCCGGAGGACGAGCTGTCCGAGACCGCCCGCAAGATGGAGGACTTCTTCATCCACAGCCCGATGGGCTCCGGCACCTTCCGCACCAAGGCCGAGATCGAGGAGCTGTTCCACGACCTCGAGATGGTCGAGCCCGGCGTCAAGCTGTGCGTGGACTGGTGGCCGGACGGCCCGCGGATCAAGGAGCTGAACGCGGCGCAGCGGACGATCTCGGGCGGCATCGGCCGCAAGGTTTAAGGCCGCCTTCTGGCTGCAATGAAAGGTCCTTTCCTTGCGAAATTCGCGAGGAAAGGACCTTTCCTTGCACGCCAGGCGGGTTCAGAGGCGGACCAGGGGCAGCCAGCGGGCCAGATCGGCCCTGCTCCCGGAGGCGGTGACCCGCCCCGATTCGACGGCGTCGGCCCAGCCGAGCAGCCCGGTCGCCAGTTCCAGCCAGGTGCGCGGATCCGTTTCGACGACGTTCGGCGGGGTCCCGCGCGTATGGCGCAATCCTTCGACACACTGCACAGCCGCGAACGGCGGCACCCGCACTTCGACACTCTTCCCCGGGGCGTCCCCGGCCAGCGTCCGCAGGCTCAGCCGCACCGCCGCGGCCAGCTCGGGACGGGCCGGTTCCGGACCGGATCCGCTCAACCAGGGGGAAATCGCCGCGATCGCGGCTCGTAACTCAGCGGGGTCGACCGTACGCGAAGAGGCCATGGGAGAACAGTAGAGTGAGCGCGAACAAACCTTCAGGCACCCGGAACGTGGGGATGGCGATGGCGCAGCGGGACGAGGCGGATCGGTTGGCGTCGAGCCCGGCGGGCAAGAAGAAGCCGAAGATCACCGAAGAGATGCGCGCGAACGCCAAGGCCAACCCGAACAGCTGGCTTTACGTCATCGACGAGGCCTTCGACCCCGACGGCCCCGTGCCGTCCTGGGCGGTCGTCGGCGCGTACCCGGTGAACGGCGGGGGCGAGATCGTCGAGGACTTCCACCCCAACGACCGCTACCGGCCCTCGCCCAAGGCGCTCGGTTTCCCGGAGCCGCGCAACGAGCTGGAGCAGCTGCTCCAGCTGGTGCGCACGAACCACCGCCCGGCCGCCGACCTGCCGCGGGTCATCCTCGACTCGACGCTGTTCGTCTACGCCCTTTCCCCCGTGCAGCGCACGGTGATCGGCTTCCACAACATCGACGGCAAGGTGCTCGTGCCCGCGTACACGGCCAAATCGCTGGTCCCGCGCGAATGGCCGCACGCCCGCGCGGTGCTGGGCCGGGACATGGTCCCGCTGCTCGCCGGGCACCCGGTGACGATCAATCCCCACGACCGGCTCACCGCGATCATCCCCTCGGAGCACCTCGACAAAGCCCTTTCGGACGAGCGTCGTTAGGGCTCGATTAACCCACTCGGCCCAATTCATTCAGGTCGAACGCAACTCTTTCGGGTGATGTTCGAGTCGCTGATTCCCTTTTCCCGGGGGATCGTGGCGACGTGATGAGTCGCAGAGTGTGTTCGAAAGGCTGGGGGGCCGTCCTCGCGGCGGGGGTTTTGCTGCTCGCGCAGACCCCCGCCGTCGCACGGGAAAGCGGGCCCAGGTACGACGGGGCAGAGGAGCACTACGCCGGTTCACAGATCGCGCTGCACGAAGGCGTCAACGTCTCGGTGGGGCCGCTGTACGGCGCCGAGGCGCAGACGCTCGGCCACGACGTCAGCGGTCATCAGGGCGACGTCGACTGGCCCGGCGCGGCCAGGACCGGCGCGAAGTTCGTCTACGTGAAGGCGACTGAGGGCACCGGCTTCGTCAATCCCCGGTTTCCCCAGCAGTACAACGGTTCCTACGGCGCCGGCCTGATCCGCGGCGCGTACCACTTCGCGCGCCCCGACATCTCGGACGGCGCGGCGCAGGCGCACTACTTCGTCGACCACGGTGGCGGCTGGTCCGGCGACGGCAAGACACTGCCGGGCGCGCTCGACGTCGAGTACAACCCGTACGGCGAAACCTGTTACGGCAAGACGCCGGCGCAGATGGTCGCGTGGATGGCGTCGTTCGCCGAGACGTACCTGTGGCGGACCGGGCGGCATCCGGCGATCTACACGTCGACGAACTGGTGGAAGCGCTGCACCGGCAACAGCAACGTCTTCTGGCAGAACCCGCTGTGGATCGCCCGCTACAACACGGAGATCGGCGAGCTGCCCGCGAGCTGGAAGCACCAGACCATCTGGCAGTTCGCGAACAAGGGCAGCCTGCCCGGCGACCAGAACTGGTTCAACGGCACGGTCGAGCGCGTGCGCGCGCTCTCGCTCGGCTGAGCACTCACCCGAGTGGGTGTTACAAGATCACATAACCCGGCCTACTTGGAAATGAAAATCACCCACGCGTAGTACCAATTTCACGGAAGTTAGTGACAAACCCGGCACTCATCGTCAACAATCGTGCCCGGACGGCTACCACCTGCAAGGTTGCCGTCCTCAGCGAGGGTTATCCGTGAAGGGATTGTCGTAATGCGCACTTCCCGAAGAATCGCCATCGCCGTCGGCTCCGCGCTGCTCCTGCTCGGCAGCACGGTCCAGGCGTCGGCCGCCGCCCCGTCCCCCGAGATCATGTCGATCGAACAGGATCTCCAGCAGAACGACCACACGATCGGATCGCAGATCCGGCGCGTGGAAGGCGACACTTCCACCCCTGAGTCCAAGGCCAAGGCCGCCCAGCCGCAGCCCGAGGTCGGCGTGCTCGCGACGGTCGCGGGGATGGACGTGGCCAGTTACCAGGGCAACGTCGACTGGAACTACTGGTGGAACCAGGGCAAGCGCTTCGTGTGGACCAAGGCCACCGAAGGCACGAGCTACAAGAACCCGTACTTCGCCCAGCAGTACAACGGTTCCTACAACAAGGGCTTCATCCGCGGCGCCTACCACTTCGCCCTGCCGAACGTGTCGAGCGGCGCGGCGCAGGCCGACTTCTTCATCAACAACGGCGGCGGCTGGTCCAAGGACGGCAAGACCCTCCCGGGCGCGCTGGACATGGAATACAACCCGTACGGCGCGACCTGCTACGGCCTGAGCCAATCCGCCATGGGGTCCTGGATCCGGGCGTTCCATGACCGGTACAAGGCGCGCACCGGCCGCTGGCCCGTCATCTACACCTCGACCAGCTGGTGGAGCACCTGCGTCGGCTCGTCGCAGAACTTCGGCGGCACGGTCCCGCTGTGGATCGCGCGCTACGCGTCCACCGTGGGCGCGCTGCCCTACGGCTGGAGCTTCTACACCGTGTGGCAGTACACCTCCAGCCCGCTCGACCAGAACACCTTCAACGGCGCTTACGACCGCTTGCAGGCGCTGGCCAACGGCTGAGCTGCGCATTCCGTGAAGAAACGGCTCCCGGCCTCGGTCGGGAGCCGTTTTCGCGCGCGAGGTACCTTCCGAGCAGAATGCACTGAAACCCCTGGCACGGGCGGATCCGGAACCAGCGCTGACCGCCGGTCGTCTGATCTCCAGCCTCAGGCCCCAGTACGGAAGGCGAGACCGATGACCTACCCACCCCAGCCAGGCCAGCCCTACGGCCAGGACCCCCAGGGACAGCAGCCTCAGCAGGGCTGGGACCCGAACCAGCAATACGGTCAGCCGCAGCAATACGGCCAGCAGCAGGGCTGGGACCAGACGCAGCAGTACCAGCAGCAGCCGCAGCAGGGCTGGGACCAGACCCAGCAGTACCAGCAGCAGCCGCAGCAAGGCTGGGACCCGAACGCCCAGGGCTACCAGCAGCAGGGCTTCGGCGGCCCGCCCCCGCCGCCGCAGAAGAGCAAGACCGGACTGATCATCGGCATCGCGATCGGCGTGGTGGTGCTGGTCGCGTTCGGCATCACCGGATTCGTGGCGCCGGGCTTCCTGCTGAGCAAGGACGAGCCCGTGGCCGCGCCGCCCTCGTCGTCCGAGCCCGCGCCGACGTCCGAGCCGAAGAGCAGCCCGAAGTCGAGCTCGCCCAGGAGCAGCCCGCGGAGCACCGAAACCGCCGGCAGCTCCGGCGATCCCGAGGGCGTCAAGGTCATCCAGGACTTCCTCGCCAAGATCTCGTCGGGCGACCGGCCCGGGGCGATCGCCCTGGCCTGTGAAAACCGGCGGGCGAGCATGGGCTCCGTGCTCGACGTCTTCCTTCCGCCCGGCTCCACGGCGGAGGTCAAGCGGACGCAGGGGACGACCAACCTCGTCATGGCCGAGCTCACCGGCAAGGTCGAAGGTGCGGACGCCAAGGGAACGATGTTCGCGCAGAGCCAGTCCGGTTCCTGGTGCGTCTCCTCGATTCTCGTCTCCAAGGTTCGATGAGGCGGCTGCTCCGTTCCCCGCTGCTCTGGACGTTCGTCCTCTCGTTCGTCCTGCTGATCGCGGTCGGCGGCTGGTTGCTGACGGATCCGGCGACCAGCCGCAGTGAAGCGCTGAAGACCGGCGGCGTCGCCGGAGCAGCCATCGTCGCGCTGTACGCGTTGTGGCTCAACGACAGGCGGCGCCGCGTCGAGGAGCGGAGGCAGGAGGTCGAGCGACAGCGGCAGGAGCTCGAGCTGCGGCGGGCCGACCAGGACCGGGACCGGATCTCGGACGAACGGTTCGCGAAGGCCGTCGAACTGCTCGGGCACGACGCCGACCAGGTGCGGGTGGGGGCCCTGCACGCGCTGGCGGGGCTGGCCCGCGGCCGCGAGCTGTACCGGCAGACCGTGCTCGACATCCTGTGCTCGTACCTGCGGCGGCCGTTCGAGCATCCGCGGTACGGCGAAGAGGCGAAGCAGCACGGCACCAAGCGGCCGGAGACCGGGAATCCCGAGCAGGAGCAGGAACTCCAGGTGCGGCAGACCGCCCAGCGGCTCATCGGGGAACTGCTCCCGGCCGCGGACGCCGAGGACGCGCCCGGTTACGACCTCGACCTGACCGGCGCGGTCCTGGAGTACTTCGATCTTTCCGAGCGGAAGATCGGCAAGCTGCTGCTCCGTTACGCCGGTCTGTACAGCAGCACCAACCTGTCCGGCTGCGTGTTCGCCGGACCGGTGTACCTGACCGGCGCGGGAACGGCCGAGAAGAAGCTGATCGGCTACTTCCGGTGCGACGAGGCCAAGTTCGAGCAGCGGGCGTGGTTCAGCGGAGCGCAGTTCAGCGAAGACGTCGAGTTCCGCGGTACGACGTTCGCCGGCGAAACGTCCTTCAAGGACAGCGTTTTCGCGAAGGACGCGATCTTCGCCGGCGCCGGGTTCGAGGGGCCGCTGGATCTGCGCCGTGCGCGGTTCGAGGGCTTCGCGGATCTGAGTTTCCGTGAGCCACCCGGCACGGTGTCCCTGTACAACACGTCGGTGGAACCGTCGAGGGACCACGAACTCCCGGCGGGCTGGTCGATCGAGACCCTGCCGGACGGTCGCGCCCGGCTCACGGTGAAGGACTGATGAGACGCCTGCTCAAGTCCCCGTTGCTGTGGACTCTGCTGTCGTCGGTCGTGGTGCTCGTCGGCGTCACCGCCTGGCTGCTCACGGATCGCGCGACCAGCCGCGGCGACGCGCTCAAGACCGGAGCGCTGGCGGGTGGGGCGATCGCCGCGCTCTACGGGCTCTGGCTCAACGACCGGCGAAGGCGCACCGAAGAGGACCGGCACGAGATCGAGCGCAGCCGGATCTCCGACGAGCGGTTCGCCAAGTCGATCGAACTGCTGGGCAACGAGGCCGATCAGGTCCGGGTCGGGGCGATGCATTCGCTCGCGGGGCTGGCCAGGACGCGGCCGGAGTACCGGCAGACGGTGCTCGACGTGCTGTGCGCCTACCTGCGGCGGCCGTTCGACCATCCGAAGTTCCCGAGCGATACCAAGTGGGACAAGGAAACCGAGGCGGCCGCGGAACGCGAACGGCTGGTCCGGCGCGCGGCCGAGCGGCTGATCCGCGACATCCTCCCCCACGCCGGGAGCACCGGGCCGACGCTTTCGCTCAACCTCAGTGACGCGCGGCTCGACAAGCTGGGTCTGCTCGGCAGGCGGGTCGGCTGGTTCGGCGCGGATCGTTGCGAGGTGGCGAGCTACCTGGATCTCACCGACGCCCAGGTTTCCGGGAAGTTCCTGCTCAACGACGTGACCATCCACGGGACACTCGACCTCACGAGGGCGAGCTTCGAACGCAAGGTCTCGCTGAACCATCTCGTCGTGGAGCAACCCGTCGACTTCAGCGTGGCCACTTTCGCGGAGCCACCTTCGGTCGAGGGCGCGAAGTTCGCGGACGGTTCGAAGATGTCGTGAGTGGTAGTAGGGGTAAGTCAAACGTGGCGTGGCCCCTCTTCGCTGACGCCTAAGCGCCGCTGATTGTCCACAAGGGACATTCTTCGACTGTGCGGCGTTTGTTTTATGTCTATTTATACGATCCTGGCCGAGGTCGTGAGTGGCAATGAGGGTTCTAACCCTCATTGCCACTCACGACCCCCTTATGAAACCGTGCATACTACCCAAACCAGACACTTGCAGCCCAAAGAGTGTCCCTTGTGGACATTCATGGCGCGGTCGCCCCTCGTCGGTCAGCGCGAACCCAGGCCGCAAAGGGTGCGCGGCGCGCCATATTTGACTACCCCTCAATAAGTGTCGTTAGAACGACACTTACCACTCACGAGTTTTAGTCGAACAACTCCGGCAGCGTCTTCTCCCAGGTCTCCCGAAGCTCGTCCAGCGTGAACTCCGTGATGTCCTGGAGTTCGAGCGAGCCCGATTCCGGGTCCACCACACCGGTCTTGCGCCACGGCAGGCCGCGCGCGGTCAGCATCTCGGTGAACCGCAGTTCCTCGGTGCGCGGCACGGCGACCAGCACCCGGCCCGCGGACTCGGAGAACAGCTGCACGAACGGATCCTGCTCCGCGTCGAGGAAGACCCGGGCCCCGCACTGTCCGATGAGGACGGTCTCGACGAGCGTCTGGATCAGGCCGCCGTCGGAGATGTCGTGCGCGGCGGAGATCATGCCGTCGCGCGAACCGGCGATGAGGATGTCGGCGAGCAGCTTCTCCCGCGCCAGATCCACGCGAGGCGGGCGGCCGCCGAGGTGGCCGTGCAGTTCGCGCGCCCACGCGGAACCGTCCAGCTCGTCGTGGGTCTCGCCCAGCAACAGCAGGGTTTCCCCGGCCTCGGCGCCGATCCCGGTGGGGATGCGGCGGGTGACGTCGTCGATCACGCCGAGCACGCCGACCACCGGGGTCGGCAGGATGGCCACGTCACCGGTCTGGTTGAAGAAGCTGACGTTGCCGCCGGTGACCGGGATGCCGAGTTCGACACAGCCGTCGGCCAGACCGTGCACGGCCTGCTCGAACTGCCACATCACGCCCGGGTCGGTCGGCGCGCCGAAGTTCAGGCAGTCCGACACCGCGACCGGCTTCGCGCCACTGGTGGCGACGTTGCGGTACGCCTCGGCCAGCGCGAGCTTCGCGCCCTCGTACGGGTCGAGGTAGACGAACTTGCTGTTGCAGTCCGTCGAGACGGCGACACCGCGGCCGGTCGATTCGTCGATCCGGATGACGCCGGAGTCCGACGGCTGTGCGGAGACGGTGTTGCCGCGCACGTAGCGGTCGTACTGGGAGGTCACCCATTCCTTCGACGCCTGGTTCGGCGACGAGATGAGCTTGAGGATGTCGGCCCGCAGTTCGTCCGAAGTGGACGGACGCGGCAGCTTCGCCGAGGTGTCGGCCTGCAGGGCGTCCTGTGTGGACGGACGCTGGATAGGACGGTCGTACACCGGGCCCTGGTGCGCCACGGTGTGCGCCGGGACGTCGACGACGATCTCGTCGTTCCAGGTGATGACCAGGTGCTCGCCGTCGGTGACCTCGCCGATGTCGGTGGCGATGACGTCCCACTTCTCGCAGACCTTCATGAACGCCTCGACGTTCTCCGGCGAGACGACCGCGCACATGCGCTCCTGCGACTCGCTGGAGAGCACCTCCGCCGGGGTCATCCCGGTGGCCCGCAACGGAACCCGGTCGAGGTAGATGTGCATACCGCCGTCACCGGCGGCCGCGAGCTCGGACGTCGCGCAGGAGAGCCCGGCGCCGCCGAGGTCCTGGATGCCGACGACGAGCTTCTGTGCGAACAGTTCGAGACAGCACTCGATGAGCACCTTCTCGGTGAACGGGTCGCCGACCTGGACGCTGGGCAGCTTCTTGCGGCCGCCCGAAGATTCGTCGCCCGAGAAGGTGTCGCTGGCGAGCACGGACACGCCGCCGATGCCGTCGAGGCCGGTGCGCGCGCCGAACAGGATGATCTTGTTGCCCTTGCCCGAGGCGAACGCCAGGTGCAGGTCTTCGACGCGCATCGCACCGACGCACAGGGCGTTGACCAGCGGGTTCCCCGAGTAGCTCGGGTCGAACACCAGCTCGCCGCCGATATTCGGCAGGCCGAGGCAGTTGCCGTAGCCGCCGACGCCGGCGACCACACCGGGCAGCACACGGCGGGTGTCGGGGGCGTCCGCCGGGCCGAAGCGCAGCGCGTCCGCCACCGCGAGCGGACGCGCGCCCATCGCCATGATGTCGCGCACGATGCCGCCGACGCCGGTCGCGGCGCCCTGGTACGGCTCGACGTAGGACGGGTGGTTGTGGCTCTCGACCTTGAAGGTGACCGCCCAGCCTTCGCCGATGTCGACGACGCCCGCGTTCTCGCCGATGCCGGCGAGCATCTTTTCCTTCATTTCGGGAGTGGCCGTCTCACCGAAGTAGCGCAGGTGCTTCTTCGAGGACTTGTACGAGCAGTGCTCGCTCCACATCACCGAGTACATCGCCAGTTCGGCGTCGGTCGGACGGCGGCCGAGGATCTCCCGGATCCGGGCGTACTCGTCGTCGGCGAGGCCGAGTTCGACGTACGGCTGGGTCTGCTCGGGGGTCGCCTCGGCGTGTTGAGTGGTGTCAACGGTGCTGGTCACGGTGTCCGCATCAGGGTTCGCCACGGCCGCCAGAATAGGCGAGCGTTTAAGGCCGCCTGCGGTCGCCCACGGATAAATCGGTCGCGCCCGCGGCGGTGATCCGCTTACCGTCGATAATCGTGCTTTCCGCCACATATCCCCTTCCGCGACTACGCCTGCCCGCCAAGCCGACCGCCTGGCGGTACCTGGTCAGGATGATGCTCGCGCGCCCGGGACTGCTCGCCGTCTCGGCGATCAGCGGTGCGCTGTGGTCGCTGCCGATCGCCCTCCTGCCGGTCGCGATCGGCCGGGGTATCGACGCGATCGGCCGCGGCGACGGCGATTCCGTCTGGCTGTGGGGCCTCGCGGCCGCCGGGCTCGGGATCGCGCAGACGATCGCGGGGACGGTGCAGCATTTCGCGTCCTACGGCTGCTGGATCCACGGCGCCGGGGTGACCCAGCGGCTCGCCACCGAACACGCGGCGAAGCTGGGCGCGAACCTGCGCGACACGACCACCACGGGTGACGTGGTCGCGATCACCACCAGCGACATCAACCCGATCGGTGACTCCTTCGAGGTGCTCGGGCGGGCCTTCGGTTCGCTGATCGCGTTCATCGTGTGCGCGACGGCGCTGCTGACGACGTCCCCGCTGCTCGGCGTGGTCGCGCTGATCGGGGTCCCGCTGGCGGTGGTGGGCATCGGGCCGCTGCTGAAGCCGCTGGAGAAGCGCCAGACGAAGCAGCGCGAGGAGAAGACGCAGGTCAACGCGCTGGCGGCGGACATCGTCTCCGGCCTGCGGATCCTTCGCGGTGTCGGCGGCGAGAAGCAGTTCCTCGACCGCTTCCGCCGCTCCAGCCAGCGGGTCCGCGCGGCCGGCGTCCAGGTCGGGCGCAGCGAGGCGTGGCTTTCGGCGGCGGAGGTCGCGCTGCCGGGGCTGGTCACGGTGGTCATCACCTGGCTGGGCGCGCAGCTGGCGATCGACGGCACCATCGGCGTCGGCGAGCTGATCACGTTCTACGGCGTCTCGGTGTTCCTGGTGATCCCGGTGACGACGGCGACCGAGTTCGCGGGCGTGCTGAGCGCCGCGCTGGTTTCGGCGCGGAAGGTGTGCAAACTGCTGTCCACCGAACGCACGCTCGCCGAGCCGGAGCATCCGGTGCCGCTGCCGGAAGGCCCGCTGGACCTGTACGACGAGACGTCCGGGATCAAGGTCGAGGCCGGGAAGCTGACCGTCGTCGACGTCGGTGCCGACGCCGAAGCGGTGGCATCGCGGATGGCGCGGTTCACCGATCCGAGTGAACCTGCCCTCGTCGGCGGGGTTCCGGTGGACCGGGTCGCGCTCGACGAGCTGCGACGGCGGGTCGTGTTCGCGCACAACCAGGACATCTGGTTCTCCGGTGTGCTGCGCGAGCAAGTCAGCCCCACCGAGCCCGGCGACGTCGAGATCACCGAAGCGCTGTACGCGGCGGACGCCGAGGACATCGTGGACGCGCTGCCCCACGGCGTCGACGAGGTGATCGGCGAACGCGGACGTGAGGTTTCCGGCGGTCAGCGGCAACGGCTGAACCTGGCCCGCGCGCTGGCGACCGACGCCGACGTCCTGCTGCTCGACGAGCCGACCTCGGCCGTCGACGCGCATACCGAAGCCCGCATAACCGAACGCGTCGCGAAGCTGCGGCGCGGCAAGACCACCGTCGTGTTCAGTCAAAGTCCACTGTGGACACATGTGGCCGATGTGGTCGTGAGTACGAAAGTACCGGCATGAAGAAGCTGCCGCTGGCAGACAAGAAAGACGTAAGACGTTGGATCAAGGAGACCGCGCGCGCCAACAAGCGCGAGTTCTCCGTGATGCTCGGGCTGTTCTGCGTCGCGACCGCGATCGGGCTGGCCGGGCCACAGTTGCTGGGCGCGTTGGTGGACGAGGTCGTCGAAGGCACGACCACCGCGACGATCACCTGGCTCGCCGTCGCGTTCGTGGTCGTGCTGGGCGCGCAGGCGTGGTTCAAGGGTCTGGCACGGCTTCGCGCGCGGGTGTTCGGCGAGCGGATCCTGGCGAAGAACCGCGAGGAGTTCGTCGGGAACGCGCTGAACCTGCCGCTCGGGACGGTCGAGGCCGCGGGCACCGGTGACCTGCTCAGCCGGGCGACCACCGACGTCAGCCGCATCGACCACGCGGTGCGCTTCGGTGCGCCGGAGATCCTGATCGCCGCCGTCACGGTGGTGTTCACCGTGGTGGCGATGGTGCTCACGTCGCCGTTCCTGGCACTGGGCCTGCTGGTCGCGCTGCCGCTGCTGGTGCCGGTGAACATCTGGTACCAGCGGCGGATCCCGGACGTGATGCGGCGGATGCTGGACAAATGGTCCGAGCTGCAGTCCACCACGCACGAGACCGCGGAGGGCGCGCGGACGGCCGAGGCGCTGAACCTGACCGGCCGCCGGATCCGGACCGGACACGACGGTCTCGACGCGGCGATGCTGGGCGAGCGCGAGGTCCGGGCGCTGCAGATGCGGTGGATCCCGTCGCTGGAGATCAGTTACGTGCTGCCGGTGCCGGTGATGCTCGGGCTGGGCCTGCTCGCCTACTCGAACGGCTGGGAAGGGCTCGGCACGATCACCGCGATGCTGCTGTACTCGCAGGTCATGACGGGACCGCTGAACGAGGCGCTGTTCTGGCTCGCGGACATGCAGGTCGCGGGGGTCTCGCTGCGGCGGCTGCTGGGTGTGCGGCCCGCTCCGCCTTCCTGTGAGGCTTCAGAGGCCCCACGCGGCCAGGACATCGAGGTCACCGACGTGCGCTTCGGTTACAACGCGGACCGCGAGGTGCTGCACGGGATCGACCTTCGGGTGCCCGCCGGTGAACGGCTGGCGATCGTCGGGCCGTCCGGTGCCGGCAAGTCGACGCTGGGACGGCTGCTGGCCGGGATGTCGGCGCCGACGTCGGGTTCGGTGCGGATCGGCGGCGCCGAGGTGTCGACGCTGCCGGACGACGTCCTGCGCGGCGAGGTCCTGCTGCTGACGCAGGAGCAGCACGTGTTCGCGGGGACGCTGCGGGACAACCTCACGCTCCCGGCCGGGGACTGGTCCGACGACCGGCTGCTGGCCGCGCTGGCCTCGGTCGGCGCTTCGGAGTGGGTGGCGAGCCTGCCGGACGCGCTGGACACGAAGGTCGGGGCCGGCGCGGTCGCCGTCCCGGCGGCGATGGCGCAGCAGCTGGCGCTGGCGCGGGTCGTGCTGGCCGATCCGCACACGCTGGTGCTCGACGAGGCGACGTCGCTGCTGGACACGGGTTCGGCCCGGGAGCTGGAGCGGTCGCTGAGCGCGGTGCTCGAAGGGCGCACGGTGATCGCGATCGCGCACCGGCTGCACACGGCGGCCGCGGCGGACCGGGTCGCGGTCATCGAGGGCGGCCGGGTGACCGAGCTGGGTTCGCACGCGGAGCTGCTGGCGGCCGGAGGTCCCTACGCGGCCCTGGTCGCTGCCGCCTCCTGACGCATTTCGTCCTCTAAATGCGGTATCACGCATTTAGAGGACGAAATGCGGAGTGTCGTCAGGCGGAAACGAGCTCGTCCACGGCGCTGTAGAACATGCCGAGGCCGTCATCGGAGGGCCCGGTGAGGGCGTCGATGGCGTGCTCCGGGTGCGGCATGAGCCCGACGACGCGGCCGTTCTCGCTGCGGATCCCGGCGATGTCGTTGCGCGAGCCGTTCGGGTTGCCGCCGACGTAGCGGAACACCACGCGCCCCTCACCCTCCAGCTCGTCGAGGGTGGCCTGCTCGGCGACGAAGCAGCCGTCGATGTTCTTCATCGGGATGAGGATCTCGGCACCCTTGTCGTACCGGGTGGTCCACGCGGTGTCGTTGTTTTCGACGCGCAGCCACTGGTCACGGCAGATGAAGTGCAGGCCCGCGTTGCGGATCATCGCGCCCGGCAGCAGCCCGGCCTCGCACAGGATCTGGAAGCCGTTGCAGATGCCCAGCACCGGCATGCCCTTGTGGGCGGCTTCGATCACCGACGACATCACCGGCGCGAACCGGGCGATGACGCCGGCGCGCAGGTAGTCGCCGTAGGAGAAGCCACCGGGGACGACGACGGCGTCGACGCCCTTGAGGTCCTCGTCGGCGTGCCACAGCGGCACGGCCTCGGCGCCGGCGTAGCGGGCCGCGCGGGCCGCGTCACCGTCGTCGAGCGTGCCGGGGAAGGTGATGACCCCGATGCGGGCGCTCACGCGTCCACCCGCTTGATGGTCCACTGCTCGATCACGGGGTTCGCGAGGAAACCTTCGGCGATCTTTTCGAGCGTCGCGTCGTCGACGGAGTCGTCGACCTCGATCTCGAAGTGCTTGCCCTGACGGATCCCGGCGATGCCGGTGAAGCCGAGACGGCCGGCGGCGCCGAGCGCGGCCTGGCCCTGCGGGTCGAGGATTTCGGGCTTGGGCATGACGTCGACGACGACTCGGGCCACGGCAGGCTGCTCCTTATTCACGCAGGTCGTGGGTACCGCCCGAGCCTACTTCACTACGGTTGCCGCATGACCTACGGGCAACCGCAGTACGGGTACACGCCGCCGCCGAAGAAGTCGAAGACCGGGCTCTGGATCACGCTGGCGCTGGTCTTCGTCCTGATCGCGGGCGGTGTCGCGTTCACCGGCTTCGTGACGCCGGGGTTCTTCAAGGCCAAGGCCGACACCACCTCGCGCGCGACGCCGGAGCAGCTGGGCCAGTCGTTCGTGAACGGCGTGGGCGAAGGCCGTGTCAGCCAGCTCTGGTGCCCGATCCGCTCGAAGCGGTCCTACACCTTCGAGCAGATGATGGCCGTCTCCGAAGGCGCACAGCTGAGCACGCCCGCGCACCAGCGTGCGGCGCAGGAGTACTCGGCGGCGTTCACCGCCGGGGGCCAGACCGTCGGGATCGCGATGATCCCCGGCGAGGGCGGCTGGTGCGTGCGCGACGCCAAGATCGGCGGCGAGCCCGAGCCGCTGCCGGGCATCGAGACGAAACCGTCGCCCCGCCCCGACGTCACGACCGGGGAAGAGGCCGGGAACAAGTTCGTCGACGCGATCAACGCGCGCGACATCCCGGCGGCGTTGTCCGTGCTGTGCGAGAAGGTGCCCGACACGACGCGCGACGGCGTGCAGCAGATCATCCACGGCGAGGCGAAGTACACCGTCGACAAGGCCGACGTGCTGACCACCGCGAAGCAGACGATCCTGCACCTCGCCGGCGAGGTCGACGGCGTCCGGAAGCCCGGCCGGGTCGAGACCGAGGACGACGCCGAGGGCGGCCCCTGCGTGGCTTCTTTTTCACCCGACTCCGACTGAGCTCGCACCGATCCTTCGTCTGGGGGATGCTCGGAGCGCGGCGCTGGGCCAAGATGAGCCCATTGGCGGGGCGTCAACACCGGGCGAGCAGCAGGAGGCACCGTGGCCGATCAGGACTCCTTCGACTACGTGATCGTCGGCGCGGGCAGCGCGGGATGCGTACTGGCGAACCGGCTGAGCGAGGATCCGTCGGCGCGGGTGCTCCTGCTCGAAGCGGGTGGCGAGGACGACGCCGACGAGATCCACATCCCCGCCGCGTTCCCCGGCCTGTTCAAGACCAAATGGGACTGGAACTACGAGACGGTCGAGCAGAAGCACACCGGCAAGACGCTGTACTGGCCGCGCGGGAAGACGCTCGGCGGGTGTTCCTCGATCAACGCGATGATCTACATCCGCGGCAACCGCGCGGACTACGACGGCTGGCGTGACGGTCACGGCGCCGAGGGCTGGGGTTTCGACGACGTCCTGCCGTACTTCAAACGGGCGGAAGGCAACCAGCGGCTCGGCGGTCCACTGCACGGCACCGACGGGCCGCTGAACGTCGAGGACCGGCGCTTCACCCATGAGCTGTCCCTCGCCTGGGTCGATTCCGCCGTCGCCTGGGGCCTCAAGCGCACCGACGACTTCAACGGCGAGTCGCAGGAAGGCGCCGGCGTCTACCAGGTGACGTGCAAGAAGGGCCGCCGCTGGTCGACGGCCGACGCGTACCTGCGGCCGGCGTTGGCGCGCCCGAACCTCACCGTGCGGACCAACGCGCAAGCCACCCGCGTCGTCTTCGAAGGCACCCGCGCCGTCGGAGTGTCCTATTTGGACCAAGGAACCGAGACGACGGTGCGCGCGTCGACCGAGGTCCTGCTGAGCGGCGGCGCGGTGAACTCGCCACAGCTGCTGATGCTGTCCGGGGTCGGCCCGGCGGAACACCTGCGGGAACACGGGATCGACGTCGTGGCCGCGCTTCCCGGCGTCGGCGACAACCTGCACGACCACCCGGCCTGCGGGATCATCTGGTCGACGCGCGGCACCACCGACCTGGTGGACGCGGCGACACCCGGCGGCCTGGTGCGCTACCAGCTCACCAAACGCGGCCCGCTGGCTTCGAACATCGGCGAGGCGGGCGCGTTCTTCCCCGCCGCGGACGGCGTCTCGCCGCCGGACATGCAGATCCACGTCGCGCCGACGTTGTTCTACGACAACGGGATGCGCGAGCCGACGGTGCCGGGCTTCACGTCTGCGGCGACCCTCGTGGACGTCGCGAGCCGGGGACGTCTGCGGCTGAAGTCGGGGAATCCTTTGTGGAAGCCGGAAATCGACCCGGCCTACTACGCCGAATCCGTGGATATGGAGAAGATGCTCGCCGGGCTGCGCGCCCTGGTGGAGATCGGGAAATCCGGTCCGCTGGCGCGGTATCTGGACAAGCCGTTCCTGCCGGAGCGCCACGACCTGACCGACAGCGAACTGGCCGACTACGTGCGCGAGAAGACGCAGACGCTGTACCACCCTGTCGGGACCTGCTCGATGGGGACGGGCGAGAACGCCGTCGTCGATCCGTCGCTGAAGGTGCGCGGGGTGGAGGGGCTGCGGGTGGTGGACGCTTCGGTGATGCCCGTGGTGCCGCGCGGGAACACGAACGCGCCGACGATCATGGTGGCGGAGAAGGCCGCGGATCTTATCCGGGGCCGCGGCTGAAGGGGCCCTTCCCCGCATCAGACGCGGCGAAGGGCGCTTTCCCCGCATCCGATGCGGGGAAAGCGCCCTTCAGCTCAGCGCTTGCCGTGTAGCACCGTAATCAGCTTCGCCACCAGCGCGTCGGTCTTTTCCTTGCGGGAGAACGAGGTCAGCACGATCGGCGCGGTGAAGCGCTGCCGCGCGACGGCCTTCGGGCGGGCGAACTCGCGCAGGCCTTCCGGGCCGTGGATCCGGCCGAAGCCCGAATCGCCGACGCCACCGAAGGGCAGCGAAGCGATACCGGCGAAGGAAAGCGGCGCGTTGATCGACGTCATGCCGGTGCGCAGCCGTCCGGCCAGTTCGAGGCCGCGCGCCTTCGAGAACACCGTCGAGCCGAGGCCGTACTTCGTGTCGTTGGCCTTCTCGACGGCCTCGTCCATGTCGCGGACCTTGGCGATGGTGACGGTCGGGCCGAACGTCTCCTCCTGGACCGCCGAGGAGTCTTCGGGCACGTCGACGAGCACCGTCGGCTGCACGTAGCGGTCGCCGACCGCGTCGACACCGCCGACCAGCGCCTTGCCGCCGCGCTCGATGGCGTCCGCGATGTGGCGCTTGATCACGGCGAGTTGCGAAGGCATCGTCACCGGGCCGTACTGCGCTGCCGCGTCCGAACCGGCCCGCACGTCCTTCGACTTCTCGACGACCTTCGCGACGAACTCGTCGTGCACACGCTCGTGGACGTACACGCGCTCGACGCCGATGCAGGTCTGGCCCGAGTTGGAGAACGCGCCCCAGACGGTCGCGTCGGCGGCGGCCTCGAGGTCGGCGTCCGCGTCGACCAGGACGGCGTCCTTGCCACCGGCCTCGATGATCACCGGCGTCAGCGTCTCGGCGGCCGCGGCCATGATCTTCTTGCCCGTCCCGGTCGAACCGGTGAAGGCGATCTTGTCGACACCGCCGCTGACGAGCGAAGCGCCCGTCTCGCCGAAGCCGGTGATCAGCTGCAGTACCGGCCACTCCGGGACGACCTCGTTGAACGCGTCGACCAGCCATTTCCCGACGCCGGGCGTGTACTCGCTCGGCTTGAAGACGACGGTGTTGCCGGCGGCGAGCGCGTAGGCGATGGAGCCGAGCGGGGTGAACACGGGGTAGTTCCACGGGCCGATCACGCCCACCACGCCGAGCGGCTGGTATTCGACCGTCGCCGCCTGGTTCGACATCATCAGCCCGGCCGCGCGGCGCTGCTTGCCGAGGATCTTGCGCGCGTGCTTGCCCGCCCACGCGATGTGCTCGATGGCGAGGACGCTCTCCAGCTGCGCGTCGGCGATCGGCTTGCCGGTCTCGTCGCGGACGACCTGGCACAGCTGCGGCAGCCTGCGGGTGATGACGCCCTTCCAGCGGCGCAGCCGTTCGGCGCGCCCGTCGAAGCCGAGCCCGGCCCACCACTCGGCGGCGTCCCTCGCGCGGGCGATCGCGGCGCGGACGTCCTCCTTGCCGTGCACCGGATAGGTGCCGACGACCTCGTCGGTCGCCGGGCTGAGGGAATCGAAGGTCTCCCCCACGCTGTGCGCGGTCGGCTTCGGCTGGACTGCGGTCATCGACTTCTCCCGTGTCTCGGCTCAAAGCCCAGGCTACGACGTTACTGACGGCGTGCCAATAGCTCGCCTGGGGTGTGCCACCAGCATCGCACAGGAGACGAGCGCCGCAAGGACACCGAGAAGGGGGCACAGCCACACCGGCAGCACTCCGATCGCCAGCGAGCCCAGCCCGAAGCCCGACGCCTGCACGGTGAAGGCCAGCGAGAACCCCTCTGACCTGCGGCGTTCCGGCAGGAGCTGCTGCAGGTTGACCGACGAGACGGCCATCATCGGCCCGGTGCAGAGCCCGACCAGCGCGACCCCGCCGAGCAGCCCGGCCCACCCGAAGCCCGCCGAAACCACGATCCCGCCGAGCACGAAACCGGCCAGGAACAGCCGCGGATCGCCGACCTTTCCGCGCGCCGCGTACAGCGCACTCCCGCCGACGCTGGCGCCGCACAGCACGACGATGACGATCGCCGTCGCCGAATCGGGGGCGCCAAGGCGCTGGACGAGCGGCAGCAGGCCGACCTCGATGGTCGACAGCAGGAGCCCGACGGTGAACAACCCCGCCAGCCAGGGAACACAGGCGGCGACCGGGATCGCCTGTCGTTCGACTGTCCTTTGTGGATCAACGCGGACCGCGCGGCGCGGCACGAGCAGGGCCGCGAGCAGGGCGACGACGGCCATCGCGAGGACCGGGACGGCCGGGCCGGACGTCGCCAGGAGCGCCACCAGCAGCGGACCGCCGACGATGACGCCTTCGAGGATCATCGCGTCCACCGAAACGGCCCTCGGCAGCTCCTCGTCGGTCACCGTCGCGGCCAGCAGCGTCCGGAACCCGCCGTTCAACCCGCCCGCGACCAGTCCCGGCGGGATCGCCAGCCCGAGCAGCGCCCAGTCCGGCGCTCCGGCGGAAGCGACCGCGGCCAGCAGGAACAGCCCGGCCGCGACCAGGGGAAGCAGCACGACGAGACCGCGGGCGGGGCCGACGCGGTCGAGCAGCCGTCCGGTCGGCACGGCGCCTGCCATCTCGGCGGCGACGAAAACGGCCATCATGACCCCGCCGAGCCGGTACGAACCGGTCGTCGCGGTGGTCAGCACGGTGAAGGCCAGCGGCGCCATCGTCGCGGGCAGCCGGTTCAGCTGTACCCCCGCCGACCAGCGCCAATACCCGGAATTACGCAGCAACGTCATGCTGGAGGACCCTGCCGAACACGGCCTGGCGAGGACCATTGATTAGGGAATAGCCTAATCCGATGATCGAGCTGGTCCTGACCGCCGAAAGCGCCAACCGCGTCCGCTTCGGTATCTCCCCGCTCGACGAGACCATGGGCGCGATGCAGACCCTGCTCGGACGACGCGGACATCCGAGCCATCTGCCGTGGCTGCGCGAGGCCGCCGCGAAACTGCCGGACCTGCCCATCGGCGCCTTCGCCAAGGTGATGAGCGCGCGGCACTACATCACCGACTTCCTCAGCCCGCCGCCTAGCGGCCCGGAAACCACCGCGTCCGCCCAGCTCGCCGAAATCCGCCGCACACCACCGGAACAGGTCGCCCGCGAACTGTCCAAAGTAGACGCCGACCTGAGCGGACTCCCGCCGGACGCCGCCGAGGCAAGGGATCTGCTGGCAAGTCAGATGGAGATCGCCTGGACCGAACTGGTCGAACCGCATTGGCCCCGGATGCGCCGTTTCCTCGTCGCCGACATCGAGGAACGCTCGCGGCGCCTGGCCGCGGGCGGTATCGCGTTGGTACTGGAGGACATCCACCCGAGGGTCCGGCTCGTCGACGACGTCCTGGTGATCGAGATGAAGGAACGCGGCCGCGTCCACCTCGACCGCCGCGGCTTGCTGCTGATCCCCGGCGTCTTCGCGTGGCCTTCGGTCGGGGTGATCACGATGGAGCCGTGGCAGCCTTCGCTGCTGTACCCGGCTCGCGGGGTGGCCGAACTCTGGTCGGATCCCGAACGTCCGCCCGGCGCGCTCGCGGGAGTGCTCGGCCGGACGAAGGCCGCCCTGCTCACGACGCTCAACGAACCCGCGAGCACCACCGAACTGGCACGCAGGCTGGGCTTCTCGGCGCCGACGGTCTCGCAGCACCTGACCGCGATGCACGCCGCGGGCCTGCTCGAAACCCGGCGGCGCGGGCGCGAAGTCCGTTACCGGCGCACCGAACTTGGCGACGCCTTGCTCCGGGCATAGGCTGGAATCGAGCTACCGCGAAGGAGAACACCGATGCGTATTGTCCACTTTGGACACGCTTGCACCCTTCTGGAGACCGAGGGCGCGCGGATCCTGATCGACCCCGGCACCTTCTCGGCGGGCTTCGAAGGCGAGCGTGAACTCGACGCCATCCTGATCACCCACCAGCATTTCGACCACCTCGACCTGGACCGGCTGCCCACGTTGCTGGAGGCCAACCCCGGCGTGCGGCTGATCGTCGATCCGGGTTCCGCCGAAGCGGTGGGGAAGATCGGCACCGAGTTCCAGATCGCGAACCCCGGCGACGCCATCGAAATCGGCAGGAGTGCCATCAACGTCGTCGGCGGCGAGCACGCGGTGATCCACGAGGAGATCCCGGTGATCCCGAACGTCGGCTACGTCGTCGACCACGGCGCGTTCTATCACCCTGGCGACTCGTTCTTCGTGCCGGAACAGAAGATCGACGTCCTCGGCCTGCCCACCGGCGCCCCGTGGCTCAAGGCAGGCGAGGCGGTCGACTACTTGCGTGCGGTGTCGCCGCGCCTCGCCGTCCCGATCCACGAAGCGGTCCTCGCGCGGCCACAGATGCACTACGGCCTGTTCGCCAACCTCGCTCCGGAAGGGACCGAGGTGAAGGTGCTCGACGTCGGGGAGCCGGTGAAGCTTTAGCGATAGGCCAGTTTCCGCACCAGGATCTCCGCCGGTCCCCGATACGCCCGGCGGTGCATCAGGTACGCGACGACGACGGTCAGCAGCCACACGCCGAGCCCGCAGGCGGCCGCCACGAACGTGTCACCGCCCAGCCCCAGCATGAACGGTGGCGCCAGGATCAGCCACGCCACCGACTGGAACAGGTACGCGCTCAGGGTGCGCTGGCCGAGGGCGGAGATCGCGGTGACCACGACGCCGCGGCGCTTCTTGCCGACCGCCATGCCGATGAGCCCGAACAGGCTGATGTAGCCGACCGCGCCGAACAGACCGGCCCCCTCGTACATCAGCTTGGCGAGATCGGCGGTCCCCTCGTCGAAGCCGACGTAATCGCCGGCGAAGAGCCCCATCGGCAACGCGCCCGCGATCGCGATGCCGAATCCGCCGAACACGCCGAAGAGGAGCAGTTTCCGATTCGGCTCCTCCAGCACGCGTTTCTTCGCGGCCCAGGCGCCCACCCAGACGAAGAGGATCGACGGAAGCAGGATCGCCGTGGTCATCGGCCATTCGACGAGCCGTTCCCGCACGGCGTCGCCGTAGGTCGGCGCCAAGGACGACGCGTCGTCGACGGACGGGACCGGCGCGCTCCCGGAGTTCCCGGTGAGCACCAGGTACATCAGCACGGCGAGGTAGCAGACGCCGAAAGCCAGGTACAGCACCGGAATCCGATAGAAACCCTTGCCACGCCGCAAAAGCAGCAGCGCGAACACCACACCGATCACTCCGTACGCGCCGAGCACGTCGCCGGAGAAGAACAGCACCACGAAGTACGGCCGCTCCAGGCCTTCCGGTGTCTGATCGACGCCCGGTGTGTTGCCGAGGAAGATGCTCGCGGTATGCGCCAGCGTGACGAGCCCTCTTTAGTATCCAACGTACACTAATTAATGTCCGGCGGATACTAAAGCAGAGGGGGGTGCTTGTCAGCTCGCGTCCACGAGGGCGGCGATGCCGTCGAGCACGACGTCTAGGCCGAAGTCGAAATCGGAGTTCTGGTCGGAGCCACTCAGCCCCGAGGTCAGGAAGCCCACGGCGTCAGGGAAACGCTCCGGGTCGATCAGCTCGGCGAGCCCCTTGCCGTAGGCCTGCTCGGCCTGCGCCTGGCTCAGCCCGCTGTCCTCCCGGCCCTCGGCGAGCTGGATCGCCTGCGCGCAGGCGAGGCGGACGTAGCCGCCGACCAGGACCAGGATCCCGCCCTTGGTGCCCCAGTCGAGCCCGGTGTCGCGCAGCGTGCGGAGGATCGCGTCCATCCAGGCGACCGCGTGCGGACCGGCGGGCGGGCCGGAAAGCGGCAGCTCGACCAGCCACGGGTGCTTCATCAGGACGTCGCGGTTGGCCTCGGCCAACGTGGTCAGTTCGGCCCGCCAGTCACCGGTGGGCTCCACCGGCGGCGGATCGCCGATGGCGAAGTCGGCCATCAGCTCCAGCAGTTCCGCCTTCGAACCGATGTGGCGGTACAACGACATCTTCGTGACGCCTAAATCCTTCGCCACGTTCGCCAGCGTCACGTTCGCGACGCCTTCGCGATCGGCGAGGTCCACCGCGGCCGCCACGACACCGTCGATGTCGAGCACGGACGGCCTGCCGCGCGCCGGGCGCTCCGACCGGCGCCAGAGCCGCATCAGCGTCGCCGGTGCGCCACCCTCGTCGGTCATCCCGACAATTTAACCCGCGTTCCCGAGAGTGAGCCGTAGGTGGTTCCGAAAGCGCGGTTCTCCAGCGAGACGTCGACGGCGTCGAGGAACGCCTGCCGAAGCCCCTGCCGGGCGAGGTCCGCGGCGTCGATACCGAGCCGCACCAGCCCGCCGCGGCGCGCGGCCCTGGCGGCGGCCAGCACCAGCGCGAAACACCGGACGGTCTCCGTGCGGTGCGACGGCCCGCCGAACTCCTGCACCCTGGCGCGCTGGACGTCGCCGGTGACCAGGTCCCGCACCGACGCCAGATCCGCGCACAGCGTGAACCCGTGTTCGCGCAGGGCCTGAAGGGTGCCGTCCGACGCGATCCAGCGTGGCGGCGCGAACCCGTCGACGGTCATGCCGTTCGCGTCGAGCGCCGCCTTCGCCGCGATCAGGCGCAGCCGCGCCTCATGCGCGGGCAGTGCCGCGAACTCGGCACGTTTGCCCAGGTAGACGGCGCGATGAGTGGGCGGGATCCGGTGGTCGTAACCGTGTAGGAGGACTGAGTCGCCGGAAGTGCGGCGCGTCCGGACCCACTCGGTCACGGGGCCCTCGCCGGTACGAGCGGCGTAAAGCACGGACAACGGGACTCTGCGCCGGTCGAGTTCGGCCGCGAGATCGGCGCAGCGGTGCAACGTCCGGGTGGTCACGCCGGACAGGGAAACCAGCAAACGTGCGTCCACCCCACCAGTGGGCCAGCCCTGGCTTGCGCCGGACTGACGACGGAGTGAACGCCGCAGGTCAGGCGGGCCAATCCTGCAACGACCGGCCGGTGATGCGTTCGTACGACTCGATGTACCTCGCCCGCGTGGCGGCGACGATGTCCTCGGGCAAGGGTGGTGACCCGGGTCTGTCCCGGCGGTGCCAGCCGGACGCGGGGCTGGTGAGCCAGTCCCGCAGCGGCTGCTTGTCGAACGACGGCTGCGGGCTGTCCGGCGCGTAACCACCGGAAGGCCAGTAGCGCGAGGAATCCGGGGTCAGGACCTCGTCGGCGAGCACGAGGTTCCCTTCGCGGTCGACACCGAATTCGAGCTTCGTGTCCGCGAGCAGGATGCCGCGTTCGGCGGCGAACTCCGCGCCGCGGCGGTACACCGCGAGCGTCGCCTCGCGGACCTCCTCGGCCCGTTCGCGGCCGAGCTGCCCGACGACGTCGGAGAAGGCGATGTTCTCGTCGTGCGAGCCGCGGTCGGCCTTGGTCGCGGGCGTGAAGATCGGCTCGGGAAGGCGGGACGACTCGGTCAGGCCCGGCGGAAGTTCGACACCGCAAACCGTGCCGCGCGCGCGATAATCGGCCAGACCGGTACCGGTGAGGTAACCGCGGGCGACGGCTTCGAACGGCAGCATCGCCAGCCGCCGCACCAGCAGCGCGCGGCCGCGGACCTCGGCGGGGATACGTTCGTCGTCGTAGGAGACCAGGTGGTTGGGGAGGACATCGGAGAGCAGGGAGAACCAGAACACGCTCATCGCGGTCAGCACCCGGCCCTTGTCCGGGATGGGCGTGTCGAAGACGACGTCGTAGGCGGAGATCCGGTCCGAAGTGACGAGCAGCAGATGCTCGTCATCGACGGCGTAGAGCTCACGGACCTTGCCGGCGGCGATCTTCGGGTATTCGAGCGTCGTCACGGCTGCACCCTAGCGAGCAAGGATGATGGCTGATCATGCCGTTCCACTGCGTATCGTTCACGACCGACTACGGGCTGAGCGACGGTTTCGTGGCCGCGTGCCACGGCGTGATCGCGCGGATCGCGCCGTCCGTACGGGTGATCGACGTCAGCCACCAGATCCCTCCGCAGCAGGTCAGGACCGGCGCCGAGGTACTCGCCCAGACCGTTCCGTATCTGCCGGAGTCGGTCCATCTCGCCGTCGTCGACCCCGGCGTCGGCACGGCGCGGCGCGGTGTCGTGGTGGTCACCGAGCGCGGAATGCTCGTCGGCCCGGACAACGGACTTCTCATTCCCGCCGCCGAAACACTCAGCGGGGTGATATCCGCGTACGAACTCGCGGCGCCGGAATACCGCCTTCCGGTGACGTCGTCGACGTTCCACGGGCGTGACGTCTTCGCCCCCGCGGCGGCGCATCTCGCGCTCGGTGTCGCGCCCGAGGAGTTCGGGCCGCGCGTCGACGACCTCGTGCGGCTGCCGGACCCGTTCGTCGCGGTGTTCCCCGGCAAACTGGTGACCGAGGTGCTCACGGTCGACCATTTCGGCAACGTCCAGCTCGCCGCGAGCCCCGCCGACCTCGAACTGGCCGGGCTGTCCGGCGCGGTCTCGGTCAGCAGCGAACACGTCCTGGTGAAAGCGCTGATCGGCGACACCTTCGGCACGGTGCCGCCGGGCCGGAACGTGCTCTACACCGATTCCGCGGGGCGGCTCGCGGTCGCCGTGAACGGCGGTTCGGCCTCTGCGGTGCTCGGGCTGGGCCCCGCCCAGGAGTGCACGATCACCTCGTCGCCGACGGACACCTGACCCGGCCCGGTCACCGCCATCTTGATCCCGAACGAGACGCCGCCCTCGGGTTCGCGACGGTAGTCGGCGAGCGAACGGATCGGTTCGGGGCCTGCCTTCTTCCCGGTCTCCTGGTCGACCATCGGCACCGTGCAGCGGATGCAGACCTTGGCGTACCCCAGGTCGAGGCCACCGGCGGTGAGCGAGCGGACGTCGTCCTCCCGATGCGGCTCCGGCCAGCCCGCGACGACGATGTTGGGCCGGAAGCGGTCCATCGGCACGGCTTCGGCGCCACGCGACGCGATACGCTCGTTCAGACCGTCCAAAGAGGACTCGGAGGCCAGCAGGATCGCGTGCGCGTCGGCGAAGGCCGCGGTGCCGGGGATCTCGCCGTTGGTGACGCGTTCGTGCTCCGGCGCGAGCCCGACGAGCACCGACGGCAGGCCGAGGACGGCGGAGAACCACTCGGCGGCCTCGTCACCCTGGTGGACGCCCTTGCCCTGCCAGGTGAACGTCGCGGCGGGCAGCCTCGGCCCGTCCGTGACCGTCTCGACCAGCAGATCTTCGACGCCGGGAGCGGCGAGGCGCAGGCGGGCGCCGTCGTCGAGCACCTCGGCCCGGATCGAGGCCATCACCGGATGCTTCCGCTGGCTGCGGAACTCGCCCTCCGGGGAGACGGCCATCCAGGCCCGGTCGAACCTCAGCCCCGCGGGGGTGACGTCGGCCGTCTCGACCGACGTCCCCGCACAGCCCTTGACCGGGTAATAGACCAGCTTCGCCACTCTCGCCATAGCCGCAGATTAACGAGTCAGGTCGGTACAGGTGGTGGGGGGGGGGGGGGGGGGGGGGGGTGGGGGGGGGGGGGGCGGCGGGACCCCCCACACACCCCCCCCCCCCCCGCAGGCGCGGCGCCCGGGGCCGCCACGCCCGACGCACGCAAGCGGCCCCCCCCCCCCCCCACCACGGTGACCCACTCGGCGCCGTGCCCCTTGCTCGCCGGCTCAGAGCACTTGCGAGAGGAACCGCTGCAGCCGTTCGCTCCGCGGAGCGTCGAAGATCGCCTCCGGGGCACCCTGTTCGACGATCTTCCCGTCGTCCATGAACGCGACCTCGTCGGCGACGCCGCGCGCGAAACCCATCTCGTGGGTGACCACGAGCAGCGTCAGGCCGCGCTCGGCGAGCCCCGCCATCAGCGTGAGGACGCCCTTGACCAGCTCCGGGTCCAGTGCGCTGGTCGCCTCGTCGAACAGCATGACCTCGGGCTCCATGGCAAGCGCCCGCGCGATCGCGACCCGCTGCTGCTGCCCGCCCGAAAGCGCGCTCGGCCGGTACGGCGCCTTGTCCGCGAGGCCGACCTCGGCGAGGCGGGCGTGCGCGATCTCCGCGGCCTCCGCCTTGCCCAGCTTCCGCACACTGCGCAGCGGCAGGGTGATGTTGTCCAGCACGCTGCGGTGCCCGAACAGGTTGAAGTGCTGGAACACCATCCCGACCCGCTGCCGCAGCGCGTCCGGGTCGGAGGAGATGACGCTCTCGCCGCCCAGCAGCAGGTCACCCGAATCGGGCTCCTGGAGGCGGTTCACGCAGCGCAGCAGTGTCGACTTGCCGGAGCCCGACGGCCCGATGATGCAGGTCGTGCGGCCCTTCTCGACCTTGAGGTTCACGCCCTTCAGCACTTCGAGGGTGCCGAAGGAGACGTGGATGTCGCGGAGTTCGACACTCGACGAACGGACAGCGGTGGTCATGACAGCGGCACCTTTCCGGCGTTGAGCAGTTCCGTTTCGCCGCCGTCGTCGTCGACCCGGATCTTCTTGCCGGTGCGCAGCTTCTTGTCGATGTAGTTGACCAGATGCGTCAGCGGCACGGTGATCACCAGGTACACCGCGCCCGCCGCGACCAGCGGCGACAGGTTCCCGGTGTTCGCCGCGAGGTCCTGCCCGATGCGGAAGAGGTCGCGCTGCTCGGCGAGGAAGCCGAGGAAGTACACCAGGCTGGAATCCTTGACCAGCGAGATGAACTGGTTCACCAGCGCGGGCAGCACGCGCCGCACGCCCTGCGGGATGACGACGAGCGTCATCGCCTTGGTGTAGCTCATGCCCAGCGCGCGGCTGGCCTCCATCTGTCCTTTTTCGACACTCTGGATACCGGCGCGGAAGATCTCGCCGATGTACGCGGCGGCGATCAGGCTCAGCGCCAGAATGCCCAGGGGATACGGATTCCGGGACAGCGACGGGATCAGGATCCCGCCGCCCTGCCCGATCACCAGGATGGTCAGGATCGCGGGCAGGCCGCGGAAGATGTCGGTGTACACCCGGGCTGGCCAGCGCAGCCACGCCTTGCCGGACAGGCCCATCGTGGCCAGCACCATGCCGAGCACGGTGCCGATCAGCGCCGAGAACACCGAAAGGATCAGCGTGTTCAGCAGGCCGGTGCCGAGGAGGTCCGGGAAGACCTCCCAGATGTACTCCCAGTTCAGGAAGGTGTTGAGGAAGTCGTCCACTTACTTCTGCCCGGCCTTGAACTCCGCGGGCACCGGCGCGTTCGGTTCGAACCGCTGGTGCACCTTCTCCCAGGTGCCGTCGGCGATGACCGCCTTGAGCCCGGCGTTGATCTTGCCCGCCAATTCGGTGTTGCCCTTCTTGACCGCGAAGCCGTGCGGGATGGTCGTGGTGATCGCCTTGACCACCTTGAGTTTCGCGTCCGGGTTCTTCGCCGCGTAGTCCTCGGCGGTCGCCTGGTCGAAGATCGCGCCGTCGATCGCGCCGGACTTCAGCGCGGCGAGGGCGGCGGCGTCCTGCGGGAACTTGACGGCCCGCGCGGTGGGCGCGTTGGCCGCCAGCCAGCTGTCCGACACCGTGCCCTGGACGACACCGATCCGCTTGCCCGCCAAGGAGTTCTCGTCGGTGATGGCGACACCGTCGCGGGTCTCGATGCCGAGCGACTGGTAGTTGTACGGCGCCGAGAAGTCGACGGTCTTGCGGCGTTCGTCGGTCTGCGAGATCCCCGAGCTGCCGATGTCGAACTTTCCGGTGGCGACCTGGCCGAGCAGCGCCGAGAACTCCGTGGAGACGAACTCGAGTTTCAGGTTCTGGTGTGCGGCGATGGCCTTCAGCAGTTCGTTGTCGAACCCGGTGAACACGCCGTTTTCCTGATAGGCGTTGGGTTTCGAGTCGCTGAGGGTGCCGACGCGCAAGGTGCCCGCGCCGGCGTCTTCACCGCCGCCGCACGCCGCCAGCACCGCCACGAGGACAGCACCGACAGCGGCGGCGAGTGACTTCTTCATCGTGATCCTCACGCCTTGAACTGGTCCGGGACCGGGGCGGTCGGCAGGAACTTCTCGTGCAGCTTGACCCAGGTGCCGTCCGCGATGACCTGCTTGAGGCCCTCGTTGATCTTCGTTTGCAGCTCGCTGTTGCCCTTCTTCACCGCGAAGCCGTGGGGCACGTCGGTGGTGAAGGACTTGACGACCTTGAGCTTCGCGTCGGTGCTCTCCTTGACGTTCGTCTCGGCGATCGCCTGGTCGAGGATGTAGGCGTCGACGGCGCCGCTCTTGAGCGCGGCCAGCGCCGGCGCGTACCCCGGGAAGCGCACGGCCTGCGCGTCGGGCACGGTCGAGGTGAGCCACTTGTCGCCGACGGTCGCCTGGATGACCGCGACCCGCTTGCCGGACAGGCCCTTCTCCTCGGTGATCGGCGAGCCGTCCTTGGTCTGGATGCTCATGACCTCGAAGTTGTACGGGCTGGAGAAGTCGACGTTCTTCTTGCGCTCGTCGGTCTGCGCGATGGCCGAGCTGCCGATGTCGAACTGGTTGTTCGCGACCTGGCCCAGCAGCGAGGAGAAGTCCGTCGAGACGAACTCCAGCTTCAGGTTCTGCTTGGTGGCGATGGCCTTCAGCAGCTCGTTGTCGAAGCCGGTGAAGTTGCCGTTCTCGACGTAGATGTTCGGCGGCGCGTCGCTCAGCGTCCCGACGCGCAGGGTCTTCTCCGTGGCGGACTCGCCGCCACCGCAAGCGGCGAGCACGGCGACGAGACCCGCGGCCAGCGTGGCGAGGAAGGCTTTCTTCATGGTTTTCAGACCCCCGCGTTCTGCACGGGCAGGCCGGGGCCGCCCTGTTCGAGTTCCTTGGGCAGCGGCTCGGTCTTGAAGAACTGAGCGTGCAGGCGGGCGACGGTACCGTCCGCCACGGCCTTCGCGAGGCCGTCGTTGAGCTTCTTCAGCAGTTCCTTGTTGTCCTTGCGGACGGCGAACGCGGACGGCGTGTCCTTGGTCTCGACGGTGTAGCCGAACTCCAGCGGCACGTCCGGGTTCTGGTCGATGTACTTCTGCCCGATGTCCTTCGGCACGACCCAGCCGTCGAGGCTGCCTGCCTTCAGCTGCGCGAAACCGGCGTTGTAGTCGGGGAAGCGGACCACGTTGGCGCCGGGCACCTTGCCGCTCGCGAAGTCGTCCTGCACCGACGCCTGCACGACGCCGAGCCGCTTGCCGTTGAAGGCGCCGACGTCCTTGAGGGACGCGCCCTTCTTGGTGAGGATCGTGGTGAACCCGGTGCTGTAGCCGTTGCTGAACGCGACGGTCTTCTTGCGAGCCTCGGTGGTGGAGATCGTGGAGCTGCCGATGTCGAACTTGTTGGTGGCGACGGCGGCGAGCAGGCCGGCGAATTCGGTGCCGACGAACTCGACCTCGAAGCCCTCGCGCTTCGCGATGTCGCGCAGCAGTTCGTTGTCGTAGCCGGTGAAGGTGCCGTTCTCCAGGTAGATGGACGGCGGCGCGTCGGTCAGGGTGCCGACCCGCAGCTTCTGGCCGGTCGTGCTCGCGTCACCGGAGCCGCAGGCGGCGAGGGCGAGGGTGGCCGCTCCGGCCGTGACGACGGCGACGATTTTCGACAGCGTGGATCTCATCGCTTCTTCCGTGGGTTCGGCGCGCAAGGCGCGATACAAACACGCCAGGCCGCCTCATGGGCGGCCTGGCGCTCCGGGTTCAGCGATCGAGATTAGGCATTTCGCCCGATCGAGTAACTTCGTCCCACTCTGTGAACGCCCCGCGGTGGGGCTGCTCACAGGTCAGAGGATCGGGGCCGGCGAGTAGTTCGCCGCCTCCGGGAAACGCTCCAGAATGGCCTCGACGCGCGACGCGATCGCGGCCACCTGGCGGGGTGCGACACCGGTGAACGAGATCCGGTCGGCGAGGAGTTTGTCCAGCTCACCGCGGTCGAGCGGGATGCGCTCGTCGGCCGCGAGCCGGTCGAGGAGGTCGTTCTCCGCCAGCCCCTGCTCCCGCATCGCGAGCGCGACGCCGACGGCGTTCTCCTTGATCGCCTCGTGAGCGGTTTCACGCCCGACGCCCGCGCGGACCGAGGCCATGAGCACCTTGGTGGTCGCGAGGAACGGCAGATAGCGATCGAGCTCACGGGAAATGACCGCCGGGAAGGCGCCGAACTCGGCCAGCACCGTGAGGAAGGTCTCCAGCAGGCCGTCGAGCGCGAAGAACGCGTCGGGCAGCGCGACCCGTCGGACGACGGAGTCGGACACGTCGCCTTCGTTCCACTGGTCGCCGGCGAGCTCGCCGATCATCGACAGGTAACCGCGCAGGATCACGGCGAGCCCGTTGACCCGCTCGCAGGACCGCGTGTTCATCTTGTGCGGCATGGCCGACGAGCCGACCTGCCCCGGCTTGAAGCCCTCGGTGACCAGCTCGTGGCCGGCCATCAGGCGGATCGTCTTCGCCAGGCTCGACGGCGCGGCCGCGAGCTGGACGACGGTGGACAGCACGTCGAAGTCGAGCGAACGCGGGTACACCTGGCCGACGCTGGTGAACACGTTCTCGAAGCCGAGGTGGGCCGCGACCCTCGACTCCAGTTCGTCCAAAGTGGACTCATCGCCGAGCAGGTCGAGCATGTCCTGCGCGGTGCCGACCGGGCCCTTGATCCCGCGCAGCGGGTAGCGGCCGATGAGGTTTTCGAGCCGGTCGAAGGCGACCAGCAGTTCGTCGGCGGCGGTGGCGAATCGCTTGCCCAGCGTCGTCGCCTGCGCGGCGACGTTGTGCGAACGGCCCGCCATCACCGTGTCGGCGTGCTCGACCGCGATCGCGGTGAGCCTGGCCAGCACCGCGCCGACGCGTCCGCGCACCAGCTCCAGCGACCGCAGCACCTGCAACTGCTCGACGTTCTCGGTGAGGTCCCGCGACGTCATGCCCTTGTGGACGTGCTCGTGCCCGGCGAGCGCGTTGAACTCCTCGATACGGGCCTTCACGTCGTGCCGGGTGACCCGCTCGCGCGCGGCGATCGACTCGAGGTCGACCTGCTCCAGGACGCGTTCGTAGTCGGCGACGACACCGTCCGGCACCTCGACGCCGAGGTCGGCCTGCGCGCGGAGCACGGCGAGCCAGAGCTCACGCTCCAGCACGACCTTGCGTTCCGGGGACCACAGTTCGACCAGCTCAGGCGAGGCGTAGCGGCCGGCGAGCACGTTGGGGATGCGGGGCTTGTCCGTCACGCGGCCAGACTAACCCGCCCCGCGTTTCGTCCTCTAAATGCGGTGGTTCGTCATGCCAACTACCGCATTTAGAGGACGAAACGCGGGAGTTCAGGCGAGGGCGGTCTGGAGCATCCGGGCGGCGGCGGCACGCGGCTCCGGGTCGACCTCGATCAGCGCGTTGACCACGGCGCCGTCGACCAAGGCGACCAGCCGCTCCAGTTCGGCCGCGTCCACGGGGGTGCCGGAGCGCGCGAAGATCTCGTGGAGCAGCTCGTACAGCTGTGCGGACAGCGTGCGCATCAGGGGGCGAAGGTACGGACGACGCCCTGTGCCGACGAGGCGTTCGTAGCGCAGGAGGACCGCTTCGGCGTCGGCCTCGCGATCCGGGCGGAGCGGGCCGAGGAGCATGTCCAGCACCAGGTCGACGGTGGCCTCGACACCGCGGTTGCGGGTCGCCAGCTCGTCGAGACGCCGCCGCCCGGTCTCCAATTCCACCTTCGCGTGATGTTCCACCGCGGCCGTGACGAGTTCTTCGAGCGAGTCGAAGTAGTACGTCGTCGAGGCCAGCGGCAGTCCGGCCCGCTCGGCGACCGCACGATGCCGCACGGCGTCGAAACCGCCCTCGGCCAGCAGCGACGCGGCGGCCTCGATGAGCTCGGCACGGCGTCGCTCACCCTTCGGCGTGGTCGCTGCGGCGGTCATGACGGGCTATTTTGCCAGCTGCGCTCAATAGCGGGCGGCGAGCACGCCGACCAGCCTGTCGACGTCGGACTCGGGGAGGGCGGGCCTGCCGGAACCGTCGCCGAGGCTCACCACGACCACCAACGACCCCTTCGCGGTGGTCCGCCGCGCTTCGGCGGCCCCGGTGGGCGTCGGCGGGACGGACGAGCCCGCCGGGAAGATCGCGGCCGACACCGTGCCGCCCGGCACCTGGAACCCCGCGGACCTGGCCCCCGTCGTACAGATGTCGCCGGGCGTCGACTTGGCGACATCCACGGGGACCGGGAGCTCGCCAGCGAGGGCGGTGGCGAGCTCCCGGTCCACCTGGTCGCACCCGAAGGTGCCTTCGGCCGTCATCCGGCCGGTCCTCTCTGGCCCGTCGCCCCCCTGCTGAGGCGGCGGGTTCGAGAAGTTCGAGGGGTCCCCGCTGTCAAGAGGACGTGCGGACGCCGCCCCGGGTTGCCCCGCGGACGCCGCTTCCTGATCGGATTTGGCCGCAGTCCCCAGCTGGTCTCCGGTTCCGCCGAGCACGCCGAACATGCCCGCTCCGGCCAGAACCAAAACCACCGCACTACAGGCCACCGCGATACCGTTTCGGCGTCGAGCAGTGGCGCGTTTCGAGGCGCGGACCACGTCGGCGGTGTCGAAGGTCGGCGACGGCGCGTCGCCGGGGGCGTCACGGAACAACGCCTTCAGGTCATTCTCGTCCATCCCGTGCCACCTCCTCCTTCTCCATGACCTGCCTGAGGTTCGCCAGCCCGCGCGCGGTCTGGCTCTTCACGTTCCCTTCGCTGCAGCCCAGCGCCTTCGCCGCCGCACCGACGTCCAGCCCCTCGAAGAACCGGAGCACCAGCACGGCCCGCTGCTTCGGGGGCACTTCACGCAACGCGGCCAGCAGGTCTTCCCTGGTGACGACCTGTTCGCCGAGGTCGAAGCCGTCCTGCGGCGGTTCGGGCAGCTCTTCGGTCTGCCACTCCCGCCGCCACGGCCGCCTCGACTCGTCGATGGCCGCCCTGACCAGCGTTTTCCGCACGTAGGCGTCGGTCGCCGCCCGTTCTCTGATCTTCTTCCACCTCCGGTGCAGCGCGACGAACGCCGTCTGCGCGAGGTCGTCCGCACGATGCCAGTCACCGCAGAGCATGTACGCGGTCCTGCGCACGGAGTCCCGCTTCGCGGCGAAGTACTCCGCGAATTCTTGTTCGTCGCGCTGGTTCACGCGGTTTTTGTCTCCGCTCTTGCCTCGTCGGTGGGTAGGACGGAACCGGGGGCGTCCACGGTTGCATGAGCGGGCGCGGCGGACCAGCCGGGGAGGAGATTCATGGCGGGCCCGTCGATGTGATGTGATCGTACCGTGACCTCGCGCTCGCTTCCGCTGATCGATTTCCGCTCCGACACCGTGACCCGGCCGGACGACGTCATGCGTCAGGCCATGGCGAAGGCCGACGTCGGCGACAACGTCCTCGACGGTGATCCGACCGTCGGCGCGCTGGAACGGCGTGCCGCGAAACTCCTCGGCATGCCCGCCGCGCTCTGGACCCCGTCCGGGACCATGGCGAACCTGATCGCGCTGAGCATCCATCTCCAGCGCGGCGACCGGTACCTCGCGCCGCGCGGCGCGCACGTCATCACCGACGAGCTCGGGTCCGCCGCCTGGCTCGCGGGCGGTATGCCGGAGCCGCTGGAGCACGACGCCGGGCCGGGGCGGCCGACGCCGGAGACGCTTTCGGCCGCGATCGGCAACCCGCGCGGGCCGTACTACGCGCTGCGCACCCCACTGCTGTGCCTGGAGAACACGCACAACTCCGCGGGCGGCGCCGTCACCCCGCCCGACGAGCACGCCCAGCTGGTCGCGGTGGCGAAGGAGGCCGGGCTGACCGTGCACCTCGACGGCGCCCGCATCTGGCACGCGGCGGTCGCGCTGGAGGTCCCGCCCGCGGCGCTCACGGTCGGGGTCGACACCGTTTCCGCCTGCTTCTCCAAGGGGCTCGGCGCGCCCGTCGGCTCGGTGGTGGCCGGCAGCGAGGAGTTCGTCGAGAAGGCACGGCGGATGCGCCAGATGCTCGGCGGCGGCATCCGTCAGGGCGGCGTGCTGGCCGCGGCCTGCCTGGTCGCGCTGGACCGCATCGGCGACCTCGCCGAGACACACGAGAACGCGGCACGGCTCGCGGCCGGGCTCGCCGAGCACGGCTGGGAGGTCAACACCCCCGAAACCAACATCGTGCAGGTCACCGCCCCCGACCTCGAAGGACGGCTGGCATGGCTGGCCAGGCTCGGGATCCGGACACTGCCCAGCTCGGGCCGGATCCGGTTCGTGGCGCACCGGGACCTTTCGGCGGCGGACATCGAAGAAACCCTTCAACGCATCAAGACCGGGGGCTGAACATGAACTGGATCGTCTTCGACTACGGCGACGTCATCAGCGCGCACACCGACGCGCTGCCGGCCCTGGCCAAGGCCTTCGACCTCGAAGTCGCCGACTTCGAGCCGCACTACTGGGCCGAGCGGGTCCGGTACGACTCCGGCGGCTCCGACCTCGAGTACTGGCAGAGCGTCGGCCGCGCGCTGGGCACCCCTGTCGACAAGGCGTTCTCCGACGAGCTGACCCGCATCGACGTCGAGGGCTGGACACACGTCGAACCCGACGTGCTCGAACTGCTGGAAGGGCTGCACGAAGCGGGCGCGGCCCTCGCGCTGCTCTCGAACGCGTCGTCCACCTTCGGCCGCTGGGTGCGCGAGCAGGAGTGGGCGGACCTGTTCCGCGTGAAGCTCTTCTCCGGCGACCTCGGCTGTATGAAGCCCGACGCGAAGATCTATCGGATCCTGCTCGCCGAACTCGGCGCCGAGCCGTCGGACTGCCTTTTCTTCGACGATCGTCAGTCCAATGTGGACGGTGCACGGGCGGTCGGGATGCGAGCCGAACGCTGGGTCGGCGTGACAACAGCGAAATCCGGCTTCGGCTCTTCGGAGGAATAATTCACCCTCACCGCTCATCCGCTTACGCGCGGTGAAGCCGATGACCTACGCTGGACGCGTCCAGACCGAATCACCCGGTAGGTGCCCATGTCCGCGGACCAGCGTCCGTTCGTACCCGTCGATTTCGACCGGCCGAGCATCGCGAGGGTTTTCGACGCGCTCATGGGCGGCCAGGACAACTACGAGGCCGACAGGGTGGCTCTGCGGCAGATCCTGGACATCGCGCCGGGTTCGCGGGCGATGGCCAAAGAGGTCCGGCACTGGCTGGTCAGGACCGTGCGCTACCTGACCGACCAGGAAGGCATCGACCAGTTCCTCGACCTCGGTTCCGGCTTCCCGACCATGGACAACACGCACCAGGTCGCGCAGCGGTACAACCCCGAGGCGCAGGTCGTCTACGTCGACCGGGATCCGGTGGTGCAGGCGCACGGCCGCGCGCTGCTCGCGGCGAACGACTTCGCGCATATGGCTGCCGCCGACCTGACCGAACCGGCCGAGGTCGTCGAGGAACTCGCCCGCACCCACCGGCTGGACTTCGATCGGCCCGTCGGGCTCGTCCTGTGCGCGATCGTCCACCACATCCAGGACCTCGACGAGGCGCGGAAGATCGTCCGCGCCTACGTCGACGCGCTGGCCCCGGGCTCGTTCGTCGCGCTGCTGCACCAGCACAATCCCGCCGACGGCTCCGAAGCCGCCGACATCGCGACGGCACTCGAGAAGCGCTTCACCGGCACGGGGCTGGACACGATGTTCCGCACGCGTGAGGAGATCGAGTCGTTCTTCGAAGGACTCGATCTCATGGAGCCGGGGCTGACGTACCCGCACCTGTGGTGGCCGGACGGCCCGCGCTTCACCCCGCTTTCGCCCGTGAACTTCACGTCGCTCGGCGGGGTGGCGCGTAAGCCCTAGCTTTTCGGTGACTCAGCGGCGGAGCTGCTTCGGGGTGCCCTTGCCCTTGATGGCGCCGTACGCGGCCGTGCCAAGGAAGACCGCACCGCCGATGACGGCGATCCAAAAGACGGCCTTCACGAGGAAACCGAGCACGGATCCGAGCACCATGAAGGCCACCCAAGCCAGGATCAGCCCGCCGACGATCTTCCAGAACATGGCATCCTCCGATTGCCTCACCGTGCCCGAGCGGGCCCGGTGAGTCCAGGTTGTCAGGCGGGAGTCGTGAGCGCCTTCTTTCCGGCTAACGTTCAGGGAGAACTCCGGGTTCCCCCTGACTTGTGAGCCAGTCGCCGAGCCTGCGGACGCCCTCGTCGATGTCCTCGCGGGCACCCGCGAAGGAGAACCGCACGAAACGGCCACCGTCGACCGGGTCGAAGTCGATCCCGGGAGCGATCGCGACACCGGTGTCGGCGAGGAGCCGCTGACACCAGCTGAGACTGTCGCTCGTGTACGCGGAGACGTCGGCGTAGGCGTAGAAGGCGCCTTCGGCCGGGGCGAACTTGTCGATGCCGATGCCCTTGAGCCCGCTGAAGAGCACGTCGCGGTTGGCCCGGTAGCGCTCGACGTGGGCGTCGGCCTCCGCATACGCCTCCGGAGTGAACGCGGAGACCGCGGCGTGCTGGGAGACCACGGGCGGGCAGATGGTGAAGTTGCCGGTCAGGACGTCGATCGCGCGGTGCAGCCGCTGAGGCGCGAGCATCCAGCCGAGCCGCCAGCCGGTCATGGCGAAGTACTTGGAGAACGAGCCGAGGACAACCGCCTCGTTGCCGTATTGCCAGGCGCAGTCGAGGCCGGCGCCGTAGGAGATCCCGTGGTAGATCTCGTCGCTGATCAGTTGCACGCCGCGTGACGCGCACCAGCCGCTGATCGCCGCCAGTTCACCCGGCGGGAGGACGGTGCCGGTCGGATTGCTCGGGCTGGCCACGATGAGTCCCTTGATCGGCCCCAATTCGTCGAGCAGCGCGACGGTCGGCTGGAAGTTCGTGTCCGGCCCGGTGGCGAACTCGACGACCTCGCATCCGAGCACCTTCAACAGGTTGCGGTAGGCCGGGTAGCCGGGACGCGCCATCGCGACGCGGTCGCCCGCCTCGAAGGCGCTGAGGAACGAAAGCAGGAAGCCGCCGGACGAACCGGTCGTCATGATGACGTCCTGCGGGCTCACCTCGACCGGGTACGTGCGGTTGTAGTGCTCCGCGACGGCTTCGCGCAGTTCGGGGATGCCGAGCTGCTCGGTGTAGCCGAGATTGTGGTCCTTCAGCGCCCGTTGCGCGGCTTCGAGCACGGGTCGCGGCGCCGGTGCCGACGGCTGCCCGGCGAGCAACGGGACCAGGTCTCCGTGACTGCGCTGCCGGGCTTGCGCGGCCGAAAGGACGTCCATGACATGGAACGGCGGGACGTCGGAACGTGGTGCGGGACCAGGGAAGGACATGGAGGTGAGGCTAACCCGCCTTCGCGAGGAGAACCGCGTAGCCGTCGAGGAGTCGTTGCAGGCCGAACTCGAGGAGCGTGTCGAGGTCGTAGTCGAACGGGGCGCGCGAGACGACACCGGCGAAGTTCGGGAAACGGCCGCCGGACACCAGGTCCCAGAGGATCGGCGCGGTCCCTAGTGTCCACAAAGGACATACCCTCAGCCCAGAGTGACCGATTTGGGAACTTTGCACATCTTCGCGCGGAGGTCGTGAGTGGCAAGTGGGGTTCTAACCCCATGTCTGAGTTCAGGACATGTCGGACAGTTGATGTTTCAGGACCTCACGGACACTGACCGGCCTGTCGGCGTGGTGACCAGGGCTTGTG
>NZ_JBIWKX010000010.1:0-179702 GCF_044765885.1 Amycolatopsis sp. NPDC102389 | reverse complement strand
GTCACCTTCCCCGCCCCCCCCCCCCCCCCCCCCCCCCCCCCCCCCCCAAAACCCACAACCGCCCGGGTGGGGGTTTCGGCCTTCCCCCCCCCCCCCCACCACTCACGAGTTTTCAGCCCAGGCTCTTGGTCGCGAAGGTGTCGCAGCGCGCCGGCTCGCCGGTCTGGAAGCCGGTGGTGAACCACTTCTTCCGCTGCGCCGAGGTGCCGTGGCTGAACTTCGACTCGTCGACCCGGCCGCCGCCGAGTTTCGACTGGATGTAGTCGTCGCCGATCCGCGAAGCGGTGTCCAGCGCGGAGTTGATGTCCTGCTGGCTGATCTCGCTGATCAACGGCCGTCCGGACTCGGTCGGGCTGGTCGTGGCGTGATTCGCCCAGACGCCGGCGTAGCAGTCGGCTTGCAGTTCGAGCCGCACCGAACCCGACGTCGGTCCGCTCCCGGTGCCCTTTTTGGACACTCCGGTGAGGTTCTGCACGTGATGGCCGTATTCGTGGGCCAGCACGTACGCCTCCGCGAACGGCCCGCCCTCCGCGCCGAACTTGGTGCGGAGTTCGTTGAAGAAGCCGAGGTCGATGTACACCTCGGAATCGCCGGGGCAGTAGAACGGCCCGACGTCGGAAGTCGCGTTGCCGCAGGCCGTGTTCACGCCGCCGTTGAAGAAATTGGTGACGGCCTTGCGGTAGGTCGACCCGGACCGCTGGAATTCCTGCCCCCAGTAGTCCTGGACCGAGTTGATGATGGCGACGATCGCGCAGTCGTGCTTCCGGTTCGCGTCCGCGCCGGTCTTGCACTCCTGTTCAAGCGACGTGTTGTCCATCTGCTGCCCGGAGCCCACGCCGCCAAGGCCGCCGAGCCCACCCGAGGACGGATTCAGGCTCACGCCGCCGAACTGGGAGAACAGGAAGTAGATGACGAGGCCGACCACGCCGAGCCCGCCGCCGCCGAGTGCCACCCGGCCGCCGATCCCGCCGCCGCCGCCACCGCCGCGCAGGTCCTCGACCTCGGAGGTGTCCAGGCCCGCGCCTTCGTCGAATCGCACGGGGGAAGCGTAGCCGGAAGGCCCCGGATATGCCTGGGTGCGGCCGTGCTGTCACGGCCGCACCCAGAACTACCGAGGTTGTCTTTGTACTGATCGCCGGCTGGCCGCGATCATCGGGCCGGCGTCCTGGCACTGCCGAGGCGGTCGAAGAGGCCGCTAACCCGAAACAGGCCGGAGAGACGCCGAATGCGCCAGAATTGTCGAGCGCATCCGAGATGCCCGCGCTCGTCGCTGTTCACAGTCGCGACCGACCCGGTCCTTTCCGTTCCGGTCGCGGGGACACAGCAGGCGGTCAACCGCGAGAATCACCCGCCATACCACCACCTGACCCTTCCCGGCTGGGAGCAGGTCCGGCGACCCTTCCACGGGTTCGCCCGGTACTTGCCCGACCATCCGCTGACAAGCAGAATGCGCCTTTTCGCGCCGAGTCTCAACCTTTTCGTAACCCTCCTTCGGGCGAATGTTCCGCCGGATTTTTCAGCGGCCGAAAAGTGACCGGTGGGTATGCGCCTTACGCGATCAACGCTCTACTCTGCGTGGATGGCGGTGGAGCAGAAGGAAGTGCGCTGGCTGTCCGAGTCCGAGATGGTCGCCTGGCGCTCGTACATCGTCGCCACCATGCGGCTGCGGCAGCGCCTGCATCGCGAACTCTCCGAGCGCCACGACGTCACCCTCGCCGACTACGAGGTCCTGGTCTGCCTTTCACTCCAGCCCGACCGGCGGATGCGGATGACGGAGCTCGCGAGCATGCTCGGCTCGACCAAGAGCAGGCTTTCGCACCAGATGGTCCGGCTGGAGGCCGAGGGCCTCATCCGCCGCACCCGCGACCCGGCGGACAAGCGCGGCGTCGTCGCGGAGATGACCGGAAGCGGCGCGGAACTGCTGGAGGGCGCCGCGCCGACGCATGTCGAAGGGGTCCGGGAGCATCTGATCGACCTGCTGAGCCCCGAGGAGCAGCGGGTGCTGGGGCAGGCCTTCGGGCGGGTGCTGGAGCACCTGTCGGAGATCGACGGCCTCCCGCGCCTGCCGCCGATCACTTCTTGAGGGCGTTGAGCCGCGCGGCCTGACGCGTCAGGTGGACGCGTTCGGCCAGGTCGGCCGCCTTACCGGCGGCCTCGCCGTACAACCGCGCAGCGGTCACCAGGTCGCCGTCGCGCTCATGGAGGTACGCCGCCACGGCCGTGTACCGCGGCAGTGAATCGTCCAGTTCCGCGAGCGCGGCCAGCCCCGCGCGCGGTCCGTCCGCCTCGCCGACGGCGACCGCGCGGTTGAGCCGGACGACCGGGCTGCCGGTCAGCCGCGCGAGTTCGTCGTACCACTCGACGATCTGCACCCAGTCGGTCTCCGCCGCGGTGGGCGCGTCGGCGTGGAGCGCCGCGATGGCGGCCTGCGCCTGGAACTCGCCCAGCCTGTCGCGGGCCAGCGCCGCTTGCAGGATCTCGACGCCCTCGGCGATCAGGCGGGTGTCCCAGGCGCCGCGGTCCTGGTCCGCGAGGGGCACCAGTTCGCCGTTGGACGCCGTCCGGGCGGCGCGCCGGGCGTGGTGGAGCAGCATGAGGGCGAGCAGTCCGGCGACCTCGGGGTGGTCGATCGAGGCGGCGAGCCCCCGGGTGAGCCGGATGGCCTCGGCGGCGAGGTCGACGTCGCCCGAGTAGCCCTCGTTGAACACGAGATAGAGCACGCGGAGCACGGTGGCGACGTCGCCGGCCTGGTCGAACCGCACGCCGGACACGGTGCGCTTGGCCCGGCTGATGCGCTGCGCCATGGTCGCTTCGGGCACCAGGTACGCCTGGGCGATCTGGCGGGTGGTGAGCCCGCCGACGGCGCGCAGGGTGAGCGCGACCGCCGAAGACGGCGTCAGTGACGGGTGTGCGCAAAGAAAGTAGAGCTGCAGCGTGTCGTCCACCGCGGGGGCGGGGCCCGGGACCGGCTCCTCGTCGACGAGGTCCTCGCGACGGCGGCGGGCGGCGTCCGACTTGGCCATGTCGAGGAACTTGCGCCAGGCGACGGTGACGAGCCAGCCCTTCGGATCCTTCGGACGGCCGTCGGGCCAGACGCGGACGGCCTCGATCAGCGCCTCCTGGACGGCATCCTCGGCCGACGCGAAATCGGCTCCGCGGCGGACGAGGATCCCGAGGACGTTCGGCGTGAGGCTTCGCAGCAGGGCCTCGTCCAGTTCGGTGGTCACTCCGTGATGACGAGCGGCTCGCCCCACAGCGGACGCAGTTCGAGCCATTCGTGGATCGGTTTCCCGCCCGCTCCCGGGGCGGCCGACAGCTCGCCCGCCAGTTCGAGCGCCCGCTCGTAGCTGTCGACGTCGATGATCATGAAGCCGGCGATGAGGTCTTTGGTCTCGGCGAAGGGACCGTCGGTGACCGGCGGTTTGCCTTCGCCGTCGTACCGGACGAAGGTGCCTTCGGGGGCGAGAGCCTGCTCGCTGACGAACTCGCCGGTCTCCACGAGCCGGTTCGCGAAGTCCCTCATGTAGTCGATATGCGCCGTGATCTCCTCCGGCGCCCATTGCTCCATCGGGATGTCGTTGACCGCCGCCGGAGCGCCGCGGTAGTGCTTGAGCAGCAGGTACTTGGGCATGCCGGAAGGGTAATGGCAGTCTGCCGGTCCTTCTGCCTGGTGGTCTATACATCCGACCTCTAGCGTCCTTATCGCGTTCCTCCATCGCGAAAGGAAGAGCCCTTGTCCAAGGCGAAACGGCGATCCGCCTGCCTACTCGTGACCATCGGTCTCGTCTGTGGCTTGTTGACGGGAGAGGCCGCGGCATCCGATGAATCGGCCGGGCCAGAGCACAGCCGGCCGTTGCCACCCGGCGCGGCCCCGGTGGCCCCGCTCGCTCCCGCCGTCGCTCGGGCGCAGATCGCCGCCAACCCGGTGATCTGCGAGGGCGACGGGGTTTCCGGCAAACGCGTCGAGCTGGTCTACGTCCGTGAGGCCGGCCAGCCCGACCGGTACGCGACCGTCGTGCCGTCCCTGCGCGCCTACGCGTCCGGGATCGACGATTCGTTCAACGACAGCGCCGCGGCGACCGGCGGCAGCAGGCACCTGCGTTACGTGACGACCGCGGGCGCGGGCTGTCAGGTCGCCGTCGCGAACCTCGTGGTGCCCGACGGCACGTACAAGTCCGGCGCGATCCGCGAGCGCGCCATCCAGGCCGGTCTGTACAACGCCGACCGCGACTACATGTTGTTCTCCGACAATCCCTCGACCTGTGCCGGCACCTGGGGCGACAACGACGACCAGCCCGGTCCCGCCAACGCCTTCAACAACGGCAGGCACTATACGGAGATCGCCGTCCCGTGCTGGGGTGTCAACGCCGCCGCCCACGAACTGGGGCACATGCTCGGCGCGGTCCTGCCGGGTGCCCCGCACTATCAGGGCGGCGGGCACTGCTCCCAGGAATGGGACCTGATGTGTTACGGCGACACGCAGTCCTTCGACTGCACGGAACGCGACTTCGACCGGCTGCTGGACTGCGGCAACGACGACTACTTCAGCACGAATCCCACGCCGGGCAGCTGGCTCGCCACCCATTGGAACGTCGCCAACAGCGCCTTCCTGATCAAGAAGGACACCCCCGACAACGACGACGGGCACGCCCGAGGCGGGAAGACCTACGTCATCACCGGCGCGAGTGGTGACGCCATCGACGTCGTGGGTTCGTCGACCGGCGGCCTCGTCAACATCAGCCGTCGGCCGCGGACCGACTCCATGAGCCAGAAGTGGGTCCTCGGCTACAACACCGGTCTTCAGCTGGTCAACGCCAACAGCCAGCTGTGCGCCGACAGCGCCCAGAGCGGGACCGCGCCCGGCACGCCGATCCTCCAGTACAACTGCAACGGCCAGAACGGCATGCGGTGGGCGTTCCAGCCGCTCGGCAACGGCAAGGTGGCGATCTTCAACTATCTGACGGGGTACGCGATCACCGATGGCGGCGCGTACCCGGCGCCTCTGGTCCAGCAGCCGTACACCGGGGCGGCCAACCAGCAGTGGACTCTGAACCCCGTCGCCGATCCGGGTCCGAAGGCGGGCAAGAAGTACTACTTGACGGTCGCCACCAACGGGAACAGCGCCGCGGTCGTCGACGGCTCGTCGTCGGCGGGCGCGAAGATCACCAATGTGGCCCGGCAGAACGACAACGGCCAGAAGTGGCGGCTCACCGACGCGGGTGGCGGGTACTGGAAGATCTCCAACGAGCGGAGCGGGCAGTGTCTGCGGCCGGTCTCCGGCAGTACTGCGGAGGGCGCGCAACTCGAACAGACGCACTGCGGCTCGGCCACGAACCAGCAGTGGAAGCTGCTCCGGAGCGCCGACATGCGCTACGGGCTGGTGAACCGGGCGAGCAAGCTCGCGGTGCGGCAAGTCAACAACGGCACCGCTTCGGTATTGGAGCAGCGGCCCTTCGTGGGCGGCCGGAGCGACGAGACCGTCTGGGCCCTCGTGCCCGCTTGACGAAGAAGCGCCCCAGGTCTGCGGGCCTGGGGCGCTTTTCAAGGCTGGCGGTAGCGGTGGGATTCGAACCCACGGAGGACAGAGCCCTCGCATGTTTTCAAGACATGTTCCTTCGGCCGCTCGGACACGCTACCGCTGTCGAGGATATCCGACGGGGCTTTGCCTAATTGCTTCGGATCTAGTCGAACTGCCAGTCCGTCAAGATGCCCACGAAGAGGACGCCCACCAGGATCAGCACGATGACGGCGACGCCGAGGTAGCCGATGATGATCGCCGCGAGCGCCATCCCCTGGCCGCCCGCTTCCCCGCGTTTGGCCTTGGAATGCGCGATATGCCCCATGATGACGCCGGCGATCGACGGCAGCCCGCTGCACGCGACCAGACTGGTTATCGACACGATCAGCGCCGCGATCGCCAGACCTTGTTCCTGCGGCGGCATCGCCGGGCCGTATCCGTAACCCGGTTGCTGGTACGGCTGCCCGTACGGAGGTTGCTGGCCGTAGGGCTGCTGCTGACCGTAGGGGTCCTGCGGGTATGTCACCCGCTAACCGTAACCGCCGGAGCTCAGGATGCCTGGCTCTTCGCGGCCTTCGCCGCGATTCGTGCCTGGACTTCGGGACGGCGCAACGGCGGCACCGTCGCCGGCGGCTGACGGCGCGGGGGCAGCTCGGACAGCACTCGCCGGGTGATCTCGGTGATCTCGGCGACGGCGGCCTCGAACGGCTCGCGGGTGGCGTCGGACAGGCTCTGCACCCCGGACACCTTGCGGACGTATTGGCGGGCGGCGGCCTCGATCTCGTCCGGCGTCGCCGCCGGTTCCAGGCCCCGTAGCGTGGTGATGTTCCGGCACATGCCCCGATCGTACGTCCGCCCACCGACGTTTCCGAGTGCTTCGATCACACAGTCGGTTAGAAGCTGCCCCGGTTCGTTGACGCCGAAAAACGCGTTTGGGCACCCTCGGCGGAGTGCCCCTCAGACCTCGCTCTCTTCGCCGTGCCCCCGTCGAGCCGATCCCCGAACCGGCCGAACCCTCCCCGATACCCGAACAGGTCTGGCAGCGCGTCCCGATCGACGCCCTGATCGACCTGGTCACCGAGGTCTTCACCGCGCACGACCTGCCGTGGTCGCGTGCCAGGATGGCCGCCGAGGCGTTGTGCCACGGCGATCTCACCGGAACGCCGGAATCCGGTGTCGCCGAACTGACCCGGCTGCATCTGCCGATGCTGACCGACGGCCTGGTGCGGCCGAGGGCCGAACCGCTGATGATCGCCGACCGCGGCGCCGCCGCCCTGATCGACTACCGCCGCGCGCCGGGCCTGTGGGCCGTCGGCGACGCGATGGACCGGGCGGTGTCCCGGGCGGGCCGGTACGGCGTCGGGCTGATGTCCGTGCGCGGCGTCGGGCCGTTCGGCCGCGCCGGGCACCATGCCGCGAGGGCGTTGCCGCACACCATGATCGGGCTCGTCATGGCGGCGGGCGGTGAGCTCGGGAAAGCGGCGAACCCGCTCGGCATGGCCGCCCCCGCCGGCGCGTACCCCGAGTTCGTCCTCGACCTGGACACGCTGGCGGATGTCGACAGTGCCGCCGTCGCCGGTTTCGCGCTGCTGGTGGAGATCTTCGCCGGGGTCCTGTCGGGTGTCGGCGACCACGACCACGACACCGGACTGATGGTGATGGCCATCGCGCCGACGACGCTGCGCAGCGCCGACGGGTTCTACAAGGCCGCGAGCGCGTTGTTCGGCAGCCTGCTCGGCTGGGAAGGCGGCACCCCGGTCCGCTACCCGGGCTGGCGCGAGGCGCAGTACCTCGAACAGTGCCAGGCGCTGGGTGTCCCGCTGAACGAGCCGGTGCATCGCGAACTCGAAGAACTCGCGAGGGCGCTGCGCCTGGCCCCGCTGCAGGGCCGCTGAAGGGGCCTTTCCCCTCATCTGACGCGGTGAAGGGCGCTTTCCTCGCATTACATGCGGGGAAAGCGCCCTTCAGCCCAGCACCACGCGGCCGCCTTCGCCGCCGACCTCCACGACGTCGCCGTTCGTCAGCTGGCGGCCGCGCCGGACCTCCACCTCGCCGTTGACCGTGACCTCTTCGGCGTCGAGGAGGTCTTTGGCGTGCGATCCGTCTTCGGCCAGGTTGGCCAGTTTGAGGAACTGGCCGAGGCGGATCGGTTCGCCGGTGATCGGGACGTCGTGGATGCTCATGGGGAGATCATCCCCGTGCGTCCATCTTCCGGTACAAGGTGGCGACGTCGGTGTCGAAGTAGCTGCTGTAGGACGTGTCCGGATCGTCCCCGCCGTACAGGTAGCCGCCGATCACGCCGACGACGGTGCCGAGTTCGGTCTTCGGGTCGGGGTCGACCACCCACGGCCCACCGCTGGTGCCGGTCGTGAAGCCCGGGCACCCGACGCGCATCTGGTAGGTGTCGGCCTGGGCGCTGGTGCCGTGGCAGACGACCGGCACCTCCCGTTCGTCGGGGTACCCGGTCAGGGTGATCGGGTGGTCGAACCCGCCACCGGTCAGCAGGGTGTTGGCGCCGGTGACGCTTTCGAGGGTCTTCGTGGTGCCCGCCTGGCGGGCGGTCGCGAACCCGACGTCCAGATCGGGATCGGAGGAATCGGCCCAGCCGTCGGGAACCTGCGGATTCGAGACTTCCCAATAGCCGTACGGCGCGACACCGTCGTGGTAGCCGGGCGCGAACGAGATCCCCGTCGCGTACTCGCCGCCTTCGCCGTCGTGGAGGCAGTGCGCCGCCGTGAGCAGGAGGTCGCCGGGGGCGCTGTGGACGACGCTGGCCGTGCAGAAATGCGTTCCGTCCAGGAAGAGCGCGCCGATCGCGGGATTGGTCCGCGGAGCCGCGGGGGTGACCGCCACGGTCGCGGCGGTGTCGGCGTCTTCGGTCGCGACAGGGTCCGAAGCGGCGGAGCAACCGGACAGAACGACACAGAGCACGAGCAACAGGGCGCGGCGCATCGCCTTCCTTTCGCTCGTCCACGGCTGTCCGGTCATAGATCACCATAAGTGGTACGCGAACACAGCCCGAATCGATCAACGCACAGCAAGCTCACAGCCGTAGTATGTGTTACCTCCGGTAACAGTCGAGCGGGTTGGAGCGGGTATGAAGTCGTTCACGGACAAGGTCGTGGTGATCACGGGCGCGGGCTCGGGGATCGGCAAGGCGCTCGCGATCGACCTGGCGGGGCGGGGCGCCCGGCTGGCGCTCTCCGATGTCGACGCCGTCCGCGCCGCGGGCACGGTCGCGGAGTGCGAGAAGGCGGGCGCGACCGCGAAGGCGTACGAGCTCGACGTCGCCGACCGTGACGCCGTTCTCGCGCACGCCGAGGAGGTCGCCGTCGACTTCGGCGGCGCCAACGTCGTGGTGAACAACGCCGGGGTCGCGCTCGGAGCCACGGTCGAGGAAATGACCTGGGACGACTACGACTGGCTGATGGGGATCAATCTCGGCGGCGTGGTCAACGGCACGAAAGCGTTCCTGCCGCAGGTGATCGCTTCGGGTGACGGGCACATCGTCAACCTTTCGAGTGTGTTCGGTTTCATCGGCGTGCCCACGCAGAGCGCTTACAACGCCGCGAAATTCGCCGTGCGGGGGTTCACCGAGGCACTGCGGCAGGAAATGCTGATCGCCCGGCATCCGGTCAAGGTCAGCTGCGTGCATCCCGGTGGCATCAAGACGAATATCGCCCGTGACGCGCGGGGCGGCGTCGAGCGGGACATCGACAAAGCCGCCGAGGGATTCGAAAAGATCGCGAGGACGACGCCCGAGAAGGCCGCGCAGACCATCGTCCGCGGTATCGAACGGGGGACGGCGCGGATCCTGATCGGTCCGGACGCGTACGCCATCGACGCGATTCCCCGGGTGCTCGGCTCTTTTTACCAGCGGCCGCTCGCCCTGTTGGGGCGGCTGGGAATGCGGAATCTCTGAGAAAACGGAAGCCACTGAACGGAGTAACCCTCCGTGGTCCGGACGGCTCGGGATAACTCGATCGGGGTGCGTTACTTACGGCGGCGTCGGAAATGCACCACAATGCTCAAGTTCGTGATTCCGCTTCCGGAGGTCCCCATGCCGCGCGCCGCCCAGCGCCGTACGCCGACCGATGCCGCGCTCTCCGTCGAGACGGCGGAGTTGCTGGACCGGACCGGGATCATCGCGGCGAGCCTGCCGAAACGGCGGCGCAGCCCGGAGAACGAACCCGAGCCCGAGCCGATGCCGGTCCGGCCCCCGGTCTGCGAACCGGTGGTGGACAAGGATCTGCGGCCCAAGGCCGTCGTCATCCATCGCCGCGCCCGGTCCTGGCTGGTCGGTGGAGCGGGCGTGGCGCTGCTCGCGATCGGCTGGTTCGCCGGCACCTTCAGCTTCCAGCCGATCGACGACACCGCCCTGCCCGAGCAGCCGCTGCCCGCCGTGGTGACCCAGCAGGCGGCACCGCCGGTCGCGCCGCCCGCGCCGCAGGCCGCGCCGGTGACCGTTTACGTCCCGGTCACCGTGAAGCAGCAAGCGCCCGCGACGAAGAAGAAGCCCGCCAAGGAACAGGTCGTCGCCCTCCCACCCGCCGAGACCAAGGTGCCGGAGCAGCCCCGCTCCGACGTCGGCTCGCGTGACAAGGCCGCGCAGGACATCCGGAGCATGATGGACCCCGTCGTGGCGAGTTCGCTGGCGATGCAGATGGCGCAGGGAATGATGAGTTACGGCCGCTGACCCGTCAGCGCGGCGGCCAGTGAGGAGCCCTCACCGGGATCTCCGTGCACGAGTTCGATGCGGTGCACGACACGCGGCGAGGACAGGGAAAGCGCGCTCACCCCGGTGATCACGTCCGCTGGGAGCAACGCCAGTCCCTGACCGGCGGCGACCAGGCCGAGCAGACCGCGGACGTCGTTCCCGGTGTACCGCAGCCTGCCGCGGAATCCGTCGGTCGCGGCGGACTTTCTCAAGCGTTCCAAGGGAATCGCCGTATCCGGCGCGTCGATCCACGCCGCGTCGGCGAGTTCGGCGAGCCGGACGGTCCGGCCCGCCATCGGATGGCCGCCGGGCGCCGCGACCGCGAGCGGGCGTTCGCCGACGACGGTGGTGGTGAGCGGGCCGACGTCCGGCAGCGGGAGCGGATCGCTCGGCGCGGTCATCCCGTCGACGAGACCGAGGTCGAGTGCGCCCGTCGCGACCTCCGTCAGCACGTCCTCCCGGCCCAGGACACGCAATTCGGTGCCGCGACGCGCGGCGGTGGCGACTTCGGCGGTGAGCGACAACGGGGTCAGTCCGAGGACGACCCGTCCGGTGGGAGCCGCGGTGAGCCGGGCGAGGTCCGCGCGGGCGGCGTCGAGCCGGGTCAGCAGCGGGCCGGCGTGTTCGAGGAGACGTTCCCCGGCCCGGGTCGGGGCGACGGGGCGCCGGGTGAGCAGCGCGGTGCCGAGGTCTTGTTCGAGCGCGGCGATGTGCTGGGAGATCGCGGATTGCGTGTAGCCGAGATCGCGAGCCGCCCGCGAGAACGAGCCGCCGCGGGCGACCGCCACGAAGGTGCGGAGCAGGTGAGTCTCCATGGCGATCAGTATCGCTTATGGACACAGCAGAGATCATCGTTGGCGCTGAACTCGATCCGCGGGTCAGGATGGCCGCATGACACAGACAGCCCGGGTCGCCTTGGTCGGCGACCGTTCGGACGGCGTCCGCTCCCACGTCCGTATCCCGATGCTGTTCGAGCGTCTCGCCGAACGCGACGGCCTCGAACTCGACGCCTATTGGATCCCGACGGACGCCGTCGGTGACCTCACCGGTTTCGACGCCGTCTGGCTGGTGCCCGGCAGTCCCTATCGGTCCGAATCCGGTGCGGTGGAGACCGTGCGCGCCGCCCGCGAGAACGGCATCCCGTTCCTCGGCACCTGCGCCGGTTTCCAGCACGCGCTGCTGGAATTCGCGCGGAACGCCTGCGGTCTCGGCGGAATCGGGCACGCGGAGAACGCGCCGGACGCGGACGAGTGGCTGATCGTCCCGCTGGCGTGTTCGCTCGTCGGGCACGAGAGCGCCATCCACGTCACGCCGGAGACCCTGGCGGCGCGGATCCTCGGGGCGGAGCGTTCCGTTGAGCGGTACCACTGTTCGTACGGTCTCGACGCCCGGCATCTGGATACCTTGGCGGCCAAGGGATTGGTCTTCAGTGGATTCGACGGCGATGGCGACGCGCGGATCGCCGAACTGCCGGAGCACCCGTTCTTTCTGGCGACGCTGTTCCAGCCGGAACTCGCCGGCGACGGGACCCGGCCGCATCCGCTTGTCCAAGCCTTCGCCCGGGCCGCGGTGGAGCACGCGAGTGTCCACAGTGGACACTGACGCTCGTCGTGGGCCGGATGGCCGCTGACACTGCGGAAGTGATCGACTACCGTGAGCCAAGGGGAGGGGCTCATGGAGAAGGGGGATTCCGCTCGGGGCACCGCGTTCAAGGCCGCTTTCGCGGTCGGCGAGTTCCGGGCGTTGTGGGCGGCCGAGGCGCTTTCGCAGGCCGGTGACCAGCTGGCCAGGGTTGCGTTGTCGGTGCTGGTCTGGGAAAGAACGGCGTCGGCCGGGCTGACCGGGCTCACCTACGGCCTGACGTATCTGCCGACGCTGATCGGCGGCACCCTGTTCGCCGGCCTGGCGGACCGGTATTCGCGGCGGACGGTGATGATCGTCTGCGATCTGCTGCGCGCGGCGATCGCGGCGCTGATGGCCGTACCGGGGATGCCGCTGCCGGTCCTGGCCGGACTGCTGGTGATCCTGACGATGGCGGGCGGGCCGTTCCGGGCGGCGCAGCTCGCGTTGCTCCCGGACGTCCTCGAAGGCGACCGGTACGTCGCCGGGCTCGCGGTCCGGACGATCACCATCCAAACCGCGCAGCTGGCCGGATTCGGCGGTGGCGGGCTGGTGATCGGGCTCGTGACGCCCTACTGGGGGCTGGTGATCGACGCGGCGACCTTCGTGGTCTCGGCGTTGCTCGTGTCCGTCGGGGTTCGCCGCCGAGGGCCCGCCGCCACGGAATCTTCGGTGAAAAGCCGGGTGGCGCGGGCTTTCAGTGGTGAAGGCGCCAGGGAACTGTGGCAGGGCAAGGGAATCCGGGTGCTCTTCGGGTTGAAGATGCTCGCCGGGTTCGCCATCGCGCCGGAAGGGCTCGCGGCGCCGCTCGCCGTCGGGCTCGGGGCGGGCAGTTTCGCGGTCGGTCTTATTCTCGCGGCGGATCCGACCGGTTCGGTAATAGGATCGTGGATCTTCACGAAATGGGTTCCGGCGCGACGGAAAACGCGAATCGTCGGCATTCTCGCCATCGCATCCGTCGTTCCTTTGGTGTTTGTCTTCTTTCGCCCGCCATTACCCGTCTGCCTCGCGCTGATCGGGCTCAGCGGGGCCTTCGCGGCGCCGTACCACCTGCAGGCCGTCGCGCTGATGGCCCGCGCGGTGCCGGACGGCGTCCGGGCGCAGGTGATGGGGCTGACCTCGACGAGTTTGGTGACCGTGCAAGGAATCGGGATCATGCTCGCGGGCGGTCTCGCCCAGCTGACCGGTCCGTTCGTGGCCGTCGGGGTGGCCGCGACGGTCGCCGTCGCCTCGGCGGGACCGATGGCGATGGCGTGGAAACGCGCCATCGCCACCGGCCCCGATGTATGGCTCCCGGCCGGGAGCCGGACCGGCTGAATTGATGGGATCAGTCCTCGCGACCGTTCATGATGATCCTCCCTCCCACTGCTCCATCTGTGTGTTCCGGAATTGACTCGAGCCACCCTCAGTACTACCTCGGATACATTGAAATGTGTACGGAAGGGGGACCGGTGACGATGATTATGGGGGATGTGGAACTCGCCGGAGAAGGGGCCGGTACACGTCTGAGAACCAGGGTCCGACGCTGGGAATTATGGTCCGGGCCACGCGGTGTTCCCGCGGTTTTTCTTGTGGTGGAAGGCCTTGCGGCGGCAGTCGCCGTAATCGCCCTGCTCCGATCGAACTACGAGACCACGGAATTCGTCCGCTTCGGCTCACTGCTCGGCCTCGCCGTCCTGCAGGCCGAGCTTTCGCGATCGGTGGAACGGTTGCGGCGCACGCTTTGTGACCGGCCGCATATCAACATGACTTCGGTGTGGACGTTCGCGGGGGTGCTCGTCCTGCCATCGGGGCTCGCACTCGCCCTCGGATTGCTCATCTACCTGCATCTTTGGCTCCGCGTGTGGCGCGGGATGAGCCACCGCCCGGCCTATCGCGTCGTGTACTGCGCGGCGGCGATCGTGATCTCCTGCCTGGCTTCGGGAGCCATCGTCTCCGGATGGAACGGGCTGCCCGTCGGGTTCGCCGGCTCGCTGAAGATCGTCGAGGCGGCGACCGTGTTCACCGTGGCCAACGCGTTCATCGTGGCGCTCTCGGTCTACCTGCACACCGGGGGCAGGTCCCTGCGGTCGCTGTTCGGCACCGGCGACGACAACCTGCTGGAGGTCACCACCCTGGTGCTCGGGGCCTCGACCGCGCTCGGCATCGTGCACGCGCCCGCACTCGTCCCGTTCGTGCTGCTCCCGGTGCTGGTGCTGCACCGCAGCGTGCTGGTGCGGCAGCTGGAGATCGCGGCGAACATCGACGGCAAGACCGGCGTCCTGAACGCGCACGCGTGGCACGCGCTGAGCGAACGGGAGCTTTCGTCGGCGGCGAGGGCGAAGAGCAAACTCGGGGTGCTGATGCTCGACCTCGACCATTTCAAGCAGGTCAACGACGTCTACGGGCATCTCGCGGGCGACGTCGTGCTCAAGGTCGTCGCGAAGACGATCTCAGAGCACGTACGAGACTACGACTCCGTCGGCCGCTTCGGCGGTGAGGAGTTTGTCGTGCTGCTTCCCGGCGCGACGGAGACCGAGGTGCTTCCTGTGGCCGAGCGGGTCCGCCGGGCGGTGATGGCGATCGAGGTCGAGGTCGCGACCGCTTCGGGGCCCCGGGTCGTGCGCGGGCTTTCGGTGTCGATCGGCGCCGCGGTCTACCCGTCGGGCGGGACCGTACTGGAACGGCTGCTGCACGTCGCCGACTCCGCGCTCTACCAGGCGAAGAACAGCGGCCGGAACCGCGTCGTCTCGCTCGCCGCCGCCTGACACGAGACCGAACTCGCGTGCTTGAAGGCGGAACACACGTGCTTGAAGGCGGAACTCGCGTGATCCGGCTGGAAACACGTGAGATCCGCCTTCAAGCACGCGTGATCCGGCTGGGGACACGCGTGAGCGGGTTTACCAGGGCGAGTTTTCCTCGTCTTCCGGCGCTTCGTGGCGCTTTTCGCGAGGGGCCTGCGGCGGAGGCGGAGCGTCGGCCGCCGAGGCGGGGGGAGCGGGTAGCGGAGCCGGGGGCTCTTCCTCTTCGATCTCGGGGAAGCGGCTGCGCAGGGTGCCGATCATCAGCGCCCTGGTCTCCTGGTCCTCGTCGCCGAGCGATTCCTGCATGACCTCGGCGACCTGGCCCGCGATTCCGGCCTGCGCCTGGTGCATGGTCTGGAGGATCTGCCGCGACAGTTCCTCCAGCGGGTACGTCCTGGCCTTGTTCCCGAACTCGATGTCCGTCACGCCGCCGTCCGCCCCGACGGTGATCTTCACGGCGCCGTCCGAGTTGGACGCGGTCAGCCGGAGCTGCTCCGTCCGCTCTTGGGCGGCCGCGTAACGCTGGGCCTTCTCTTCCAGCCCCGCGGCCCATCGCTCCATTTTGCGCTGGGCCTCGTCCGGGTCCAGCATGAGCTCGCCGAGCTCGTTCGCGCCGGTCACTTCTTTCCTCCGATGTCCAAAGCCGAGAAGTCCGCCTTGAACGGTTCCGCGTTGGTCTTGTCACCGTCTACATAGGACTTGGCGGCGGTGCGGACGTTGTCGGCCGTCGACTGTATCCCCTCCACGGCCGCCTTGATCGTCTCCGCCGCGCGTTCGCCCGCCGGGTTGACGATCGGCGGCAGGAACGCGCACAGCAGGCCGTACGCGTCCGACGACATCGCCGAACCGGTCGCGGCGTGCGCGGTGTTCAGCCGGTCCACGAGCCCTTCGAGATGGCTCGCGTGCGCGGTCAGGTCGTCCGGATCGACCTCGAACGAAGCCGTCACTTCCAGTCCTTGTTCTTCCAGTCGCCGATCACCGGCGGTGCCACGACCTCGTCGGCGGCGAAGAAGGACGGGTCGTCGGATTCGACGTAGTCGGCGACCTTGTGCTCCTTGTCGTCCTGGCCCTGTCCCTTGCCCGCGCCGGGAGCCATCCCGCCCATCGGGCCCATGCCGCCGGGGCTACCCGGCTTGCCGCCGGAGGCCGCCGCACGCGCCGCGGCCGCCTCTGCGTCCATCGCGCCCGCGCCGACGGCGCCGCCCATGCCGAGCGAGCCCGTCGCGCGTCCGGCGCCGCCGAGTCCGCCGCCACCCGCGCCGCCGGCACCGGTACCGCCACCGGTACCGCCGCCGAAGCCGCTGGTCCCGCCGGGGCCGCCACCGCCGGGGATGTTCGGCATGCCGAGTTTGGGCGCGTTGTACGGCGTGCCCTTGTACGAGTTGACGTCGGGGAACGAGGGGCCGGTCAGCCGCTCACCGATGCCGCCGGGACGCGGGATCGGCGGGATGTTCGGCATGTTCGGCCGCGGCCCGCCGCTGTTGGGCCCGTTCGGGATGGGGATGTTCGGCGGGGTGAACGGAAGACCGCCGCCGGGGCGCGGGCCGCCGCTCTCCGGGATCGGGATGTTCGGCGGGGTGAACGACGGCGGCGTGACGGACGGGGGCGTGTAGCCCGTGGTGCGCGTGCCGTCGTCGAACTTGGGCATGTTCGGCAGGTTGGGGCCCGACGACGCGGCGGGCTTGTAGGTCTCGCCGCCGGTCGGCCCGTTCGGGATGGTGGGCATGTTCAGGTTGCCGCCCGGGCCACCGCTACCGGGACCACCACCGCCGGGGAAACCACCGCCGGGGAAACCGCCCGGACCGCCACCGGGACCGCCGCCCGGACCTCCACCAGGGCCGCCGCCCGGTCCGCCGTTCGGCGCGTTGAACGGCGACACGCCGCCGGGGCCACCGGATCCGCCCTGCGGCGTCCCGTCCATCGAAGCGACGAGGCCGTCCGGGCGCGTCTGATCCGACAGGGGAGTGCCTTCGGGGGACATCCGGTCGCGAAGCGTGCCGGCGGGCGCGCCCGCGCCACCGCCGATGGGGGTGCCCTGCAGCTGCCTGGTCGCCTGCATCGTCGGCAGCTTCGGCGGGGCCGGGAACGCCGGGGTGGCGATCGCCGAGCCGACCGTGGTGTCGAAGTCGGTCATCACCTTCGCGGCCTGATCGCGCGCGTCCTGCTGCTTCTTGAAGGTGGAGAGATCCTTGCCGAGCTGCGCCATGTACACGTGCGGGTCGGTGATCGTCTGCAGGTTGGCGTTGGCCTCCTGCACGCTGAACGCCACCGGCGGGTTCGCCGCCATCTGCTTCTGCGTCTCGTTGAGGGTCTGCGAGTGGATCTGCTGCTGCCGCCCGGCCAGTGTCGCGCCGTTCGCGGTCGCGCCGAGCCATTTGCCGACACCGGCGAGATGCTCGCGCGCCGCGTCGCCGCCCTCGCCCTCCCAGTTGGCCGTGCTCGCGTTGATCGCCTTCGCCAGGTTGCGCTGGTGCGTGGCCAGGTCGTTGCCCGCCCGGATCCACTCTTCGGAGGTCTCGCCCACCGCGGCCGGATCCGCGTTGTCCACGATCGCGGCCTGCATCTGCTCGTGGGTGGCGTTGGCCCAGACCGTGGACGGCGGCTCGCCGGGCTTGCGGATGTCCAGATTCTTGTCCAGACCCTCGCGCGCCTTGTCCAGCTGCCCCTCGTACATCTTCTGCGTGAAGATGTCCTTGAAGCCGTTGAGCGCCGTGTCACCCCAGCCGAGGATGTTGAACAGCAGGTCGGTCCCGGCCGCGGCCCCGGCCCGGATCTCGTCGCCGGACGCGGCCTTGTCCGCCAGCGGCCCGACGTAGTACTGGGACGACGAATCGGCTGTGACGTCGTAGAACGGGTCGTCCGGGTTGTAGTCCTTCGAGCTGGGATCGGAGACCTTCGCGGTCTTCTCCGCGGCTTCGGTCACGGGTCTCTCCTCTTAGATCTCGGTGTCGATCCGCGTCAGGGTGCGCTGGTTCTCGTCGTCGCGTTCCCGGTAGTTCCGCTTGGCGAGTTCGATCGCCTCGACGTAGGTCGGGAATTCGGCGCGGGCGGCTTCGAGCTGGGTGAGCAGGCCCTGCGCGTCCGTCGCGGTGCCGTGCATGTGCTGGGACACCCAGCGCGCGGTCGCGGTGGAGCTCATCGGCGGCGTCTTCTGCAGCTTGGTCAGCGCGCTCCAGCGCTCTTCGAGACTGTCGATCACTCCCTGGAGTGATCGGATCATCTCTTCACCGGTGCTCTCGTCGACGGCGAAATGACCCTGCTTCGCCAGGGCCTTCAGCTCCGTGCCCGCGAGCTTGCCCCGGACCGCCATCATCGGCTGCAGTTGTTGTGCTTCCTCGGTCAACGGAAGATCCTCTCGCCCGGTTCAGGAGGGTCAGTAGATGTCAGCGATGGCTTCCCGGATCGCGTTCGCCACGCCCGGCTGGCTCGCCGGGTCGTAGTGACCGATCACGGCACCGGAGGCTTCGTCGGTCTCGGTCCAGACCAGGTACCGGCCGTCTTCGGTGTCGAGCCAGCTCAGCGGCGTCGACCGGAGCCGTTCGCCGCGGCGGCCGATCCCGCTCACGATGATGTGCCCGCCGCCGAGGCGGGTCCCGGACAGCACCCGCTCCAAGACGGCGACGTCGCTCTCGTCGTTGCGCGGGGAAGCGGTTTCCGGCCGGGCGCGGACGACGCCGGTGAACTGGAGGTTGCCGAAAGCGTCGGTCTCCTCCTCGTCGAATTCCGCCTCCGCCTGGCGGCGCGCGGCCATCGCGGAGACGGCGCGCTCCTCCTTCTGCACGATCGTGCGGCGGCCCGTCGACGCGGGCCGCATCCGCGGCAGGACACCGGCGAGGACCTCGACCAGCTCTTCGTCCGCGAACAGGGCGAACTGCAGGAGGTCTTCCCCGTGGGCCTGCGTGATGCCGAGCGCCTGCCTGCCGTCGGTGATGGCGAGGACGGCGATGTCCTGGCCGATGCCGTCGATGCCGTTGATCGAAACACTGATCCGGTGGTTCCCGAGCAGGGCGAACGCGGTGCGGACGGCCTGGTTCAGCTCGCCGTTGACCGACAGGCGGCGCTGTTCGAGATCGGTGTAGACCTTCCGGATGACCGCGGCGTACCGCTCCGGGTCGATCGAAGTGTTGCGGACGCGCAAGGGAAAGAGCCGGACATCGACGCCCAGCGCCTGCCCGACCACGGTCGCCTCTACCGTCCCCAGCGCGAAATCGGCTCGCTCAGCCATGCTTTTGCGCTACTCCCTCGCGGGCGCCGGGCCCCGACTTTGTTAATGGCCAAAACAAACTAGCACAGCGTATGACTGTACGGAACCACACGAACACGCCTGAACCCGATGGAATGGATCACAATGCCCGATCGGGCACTTTTCTTGCCCCTAAAGGAATAACGGTCGTTCACCGGCACGTTACCGGTCTCGCGGCGGCCTCGCTCGGGCCGAGGTGTCGCGAAAGCCACTTTCGCGACGTCTGATGTCCCGAACGGGGCTTTCGCGACACCCTCCCCCGGGGGCGCCACGGTGGCCGACTGTCCACAAGGGACGAGCGGTGGGGCTCGATCCGGGGGACCTCAGGCGGAGGCAAGCCACCTCGGGGCCGGAGTCACCGGTCGGCGCCGGCGGGCGCGTAGGTCGTCATCCGGCGGGCCACGTCCGTCCGCGATCGGGCCCCGAGTTTCCGCAGGACCTTGGCGACGTGCTGTTCCACGGTACGCGGGGAAAGGAACAAGCCGTCCGCTATCTCCCGGTTCGTGCGCCCGTCGGAAAGCATGCGCGCGACCTCGAGTTCGCGGGGTGAGAGCTCCTGGCCGTAGCCGCGCCGCCCGCGCTGCGAGGGCGCCCACGCGCCGTGTTCCCGCAGCAGGTGGCGGCAGCGGCCGGCGTCCCTGGTCGCGCCGAGCCGCTCGTAGGCCTCCGCGGCCACCGCGAGCTCCTCGATCGCCTTACGGTCTCCCGCGTCGGGACGGCCCGCGGTCAGGCGGCCGGCGGTGAGACGGCTCGCGGTCAGACGACACAGCGCCGCCCGCTCGCGGGCGCCGATGGCCTGATACGGCATCGGCAGGGCTTCGTAACCGGCCGCGGCCTCGTCGAAAACCGTTGCCGCGGCGGGATGTTTGCCGCGAGCGTCGAGCAGAATCGCCCGGCCGGCGAGCAGCGCGACCCGGGAGACGGGCGAATCCTTGCCGTCGACGCCACGGGCGAATTCCTCGACCACGGCGTCCGCCTCCGACCAGCGGCCCGCCCGCGTGTAGGCCTCGGCCGCGGCGGGGACCAGCGCCGCCGCCCACACCCAGATCCCCTTGCGCCGGGCCGCCGCGACGGCGTTGTCGGCCGTCGCGCACGCCCCGTCGAGGTCGTCCGTCGCGAGGAGTACCCGGATCAGGACGCCCGCCGCCGAAAGGACGACGGGAATCGGGCCGTGTTCGGGAGCGTGCACGCTCGCCGCGGCCAGATGTCGTTGCGCGGCGGCGAATTCCCCGCGCACGGCGGCCAGCCCGCCGAGGACGAGCGAGCACTCCATGACGATCGGGCCCAGGTCGGGATAGCCGTCGCGGAGCTGTTCGGTGGTCTCCGCGAGCCCGGACCAGTCGCCGCGTACCCAGTCGAGCCGGACCCTGGTGCCCTGCGCGAGGCCGGCGGCGTAGAGCGCGCCGGCGTCGGTCGCGCGGCGGATCCCTTCCGTGACCAGCTTTTCCGCCCTGGCCAGATGCCCGGCCCAGGACTGCGCGTCGGCGAGGTTGCACCACAGCCGCGCCAGCTGGACCCGTTCGGCGACCCCGCCACCCTGGTCCGCCAGCTCGGTGAACTCGGTCCAGGCCGACCCGTCGCCGATATGCGCCTGGGTGGAGATCCGGTCGCCGAGGAGCGCGAGCCGCAGCTCCGGGTCTTCGAGCCGGTCGAAGACCTCGCGGGCCCGCTCCATCCAGACCTCGTGCCAGGAAAACGGGGTCAGCCCGTCGATCGGCTGGGCGAGCAGGTTGATCCCGCGCGCCGCGAGTTCCGGCTCGTCGGCCAGTTCGGTGATCGCCTTCTCCACCTCGACCCGGCCGCGGCCGAGCCGCCCGATCGTGCGGACCAGCAGCATCCCGAGGCTGAGCCGGATCGTCCCGCGCACGCTCGGCCGCAGATCGGTGAGGTCTTCGAGGATCCGCTCCAGTGTCTCGATGACGTCCGGGCGGAACCCGCGCAGCGCGACCTGGCTGAGCTTCGTGGCCAGCCGGGCGATGTCGTCCTCGCCGAGTCCCGCCTCGGTCAGCACGGACTGGAGCAGGTCGATGGCGCGCGAGGTGTCACCGTGCGCGATGGCCTCGTCGGCGGCGGCTTCGGCGTAGTGGCGCCATTGGCCGGTCCGTCCCGCCGCGCGCGAATGGTTCGCCAGCAGGGTCAGCGGCGGGACCGGCTGTTCGGCGAGCACCTTGATGGCGCGCGAATGCAGCAGGGTCCGCTCCGGACCGCTGATCGTGTCGTAGACGGCCTTGCGGGCCAAGGGATGCCGGAAGCCGTACCGGTCGCCGCCGAGTTCGCCGAGGACGCCGCCGTCCAAAGTGGACAAGAGGGCGGTGCGGAGGGCGTCGCCGTCGAGGCAGGCGAGTTCGCCGATCACCGCCGGTTCGGAGGGGACGGCGAGCACCGCCGCCGCGCGGGCGAGCCGGACGGCGGGTTCCGGCAGGGCGTCGAGCCGTTCGGTGATGGCCTCGCGCAGGGAGATCGGGACTTCGAGGCTTTCCAGCAGCCGGTCACCCAGCACTTCGCCGATCGGCAGCCGCCCCGCCGCGTCCCGCAGGGCCCGCAGGGTCTCCTCGACCACGAACGGGATCCCGGCGGTGCTTTCGTGCAGCTTCGCGGTGAACTGCGCGGAAACCCTCGGCAGGTCCAGCAGTTCCTCCGCCAGCTTCCCGACGGCGTCGAGGTCGAGCGGGCCCAGCGTCACCCGGGCGGTCTGGACGTTCGGCGGGGTGCGGAACGGGATGCCGGCGCCGTGCCCGGAGGGGGAACCGGTCCGGTAGGCCGCGACGACGGCCAGTTCGGCGGGCATCGCGGCGGCGAGGAACCGCAAGAGGTCACGGGTGCCTTCGTCGGCCCACTGGAGGTCGTCGATCAGGACGAGCGCGGGCCCGCAGGCGATCAGGAGTTCGCGGACGGCGCGGAACTGGCGGTGCCGTTCGGCGCACGGGTCGGCGAGTGGTTCCGGTTGGGGCGGAAGGCTTTCCGCGAGTTCGGGCAGCAAGGGTCTCAGCACCCCGGCGACCGGGCTGAGCGGTCCGAGCGGGCGGTCGCCCGCCGACCGCAGCGCTTCGAGCACCGGCCCGAACGGGAACGGTTCGCGCATCGGCTGGCAGGCGCCCGAAAGCACCCGGCCCGACGCGAACTCGCGGCGTCCGGCCAGCTCCTCGAGCAGCCTGCTGCGGCCCATCCCGGGTTCGCCTTCGATCAGCACGGCCGCGGGACGGCGCAGCAAGATCTTCACGATCGCCGAGACCTCGACGTCGCGGCCCACTAATGCCGTCGATCCGGCGCGGACCGAAACCGAGGTCGGGCGAGGGGTGGCAAGCCACATCATGCGCTCCTCGGTGGGGAGTTCCCGCTGAGCCCGACACGATCTTGTGCGTTGTCCTGCGGAGCCTAAGCACTGCCTACCGGGTCGTAAACCACCCAACCCGGACACGCCGGGCACCCACCGGGGCCGTTCGCCGACGCAGCGTCACCGGTTGGCTGACGGATCGTCGGTTGGAAAATCACCGGGCACCCGAAACGTCGGCCACAAACCCGATTCGGCGATTCATCCCACGTTCAGGGGGTGGCCATGACTACGCAAGGTATTCACTCGAAACCCTACTTACGGACGTGTCCGTCCGGGTGCCTGCTGTAGGTGGCCGCCCGTGGAGCAGGGGATTCGGTTCCCGAAGAATGGGTATACCTATCCCGCGCCGACCCGGATTGCGGGCTTCGTCCGAGTCCACGACTCTCACCCGTCAGGGGAGGGCCATCGCATGGCGAACCGGAGCCGTGCGTGATGACGAGGGAGAAGCATGAAGATCACGAAGCTCCTCGGTGTGGCCGCCACGGCAGCACTGGCCACCGGCGCGCTCGTCACGGGTACCCCCGCGGCAGCGTCCTCAGCATCTTCGGAAACTCTGCTCAACGCCGAGATGGTCCCCGCCCTGCAACGGGACCTCGGCCTGACCGCCGATCAGGCACTCGCCCGGATCCGGAGCGAGAACGCCGCCGGCACGCTCGAACAGGCACTCTCCTCGGCACTCGCCGGCAGCTTCGGCGGCGCGAGCTACAACGAGGCCACCGGCAAGCTCCGCGTCGGCGTCACGGACGCGGCGAAACTCGGCCAGGTCCTCGCCGCTGGCGCGGAAGCCGAACTGGTCCGGTTCTCGGCCGCGCAGCTCGATTCCACTGTGGACAGACTGAACGCGAGTGAGCGCGCGGCGGACGGCGCGATCACCGGCTGGGGTGTGGACACGAAGACCAACCGCGTGACGGTGAACGTCCTGCCGGGCAAGAGCGGCGTCGTCGACTCGTACCTGGAGAAGGCCAAGGTGGACAAGACCGCCGTCGCGGTGGTCGAGACCACTTCGGTGCCGACCCTCAAGTACGACGTCCGCGGCGGAGACGCCTACTACATCAACAGCTCTTCGCGGTGTTCGATCGGCTTCTCGGTCAACGGCGGCTTCCTCACCGCCGGGCACTGCGGCCCGGGCACGGTGACCGGCTCCAACCGGGTCGCGATGGGCTCGTTCGCCCGGGTCAGCTTCCCGACCAACGACTACGGACACGTCCGGGTCAACAGCAACTGGACGCCGCGCGGCGTCATCAACAACGGCACCCGCGTGAGCGGCTCGACCGTGGCCGCCACCGGCGCGTCGGTCTGCAAGTCGGGTTCGACCACCGGCTGGACCTGCGGCACCGTCGGCGCCAAGAACCAGACCGTCCGCTACGCCGAAGGCACGGTGTACGGCATGACCGCCACCAACGTCCGCTCGCAGGCGGGCGACTCCGGCGGCTCGTTCATCGCGGGCAACCAGGCCCAGGGCATGCTGTCCGGCGGCAACAGCTCGGTGACGTACTTCTTCCCGGTCCGGACGGCGTTGTCCGCGACCGGGACCTCCCTGGTCCTCGGCTGATCTCGAGCCCCGGTCGGCGGGGGACCGCGCACAGGACGAAGGGCGGACCGAGTGCCTCCAGCGCACTCGGGCCGCCCTTCGTTTTCGTGCCGCGGGAAAGTTCTAGACGTTGCTGATCTCCTCGATGAGCGCCTCGACGTCGAAGTGCTCGCTCTCGGAGCCGAACGGGACCAGCTCGTAGGTGGACTCGAGGAACGTCTCCACGTCCTCACGCTCGAGCTCGAACGACGCATAGCCGTCCGGTGACTCGATTTCGAGCGTCAGCATCGCCTCGTCCTCCGAGAGGTCGGGGCGGACGCGGACGTCGCCGAGCCCGGTGGGGTCGGTGAGACCCTCGGCGAGCAGCTCACGCGCGAAGGTCCACTCGACCCACCGGCCGCGCTCGGTCCGGAACGCCACGGTGACCGCGAAGGGTTCACCGGCGTGGAAGGACAGGCGGGAGAGAACGGGCGTGCTGCTGTTGTTCAGCAGAACGAACTGGCTCTGGTGAATTGCGTCGGTGTGCACGGCCACTCCTCGGTGCTCGTGGTTCGCGCGGCGCGAACTTTTCGTCTCGGGGAGGAGATGGCCGGACGCGCGCCGGATGACGCGACTGTCGCCACGTTCACGCTATCGGCTGCATCTGTCCATAGTGGTGTAACGCCGGGCACAGACCCCTTGCGTTCGGGTCGATACCCGTGGTGACGAAGTCGCGGAGTCCTTTTTGGACCCTCAGGGCTCCAGCGGCAGGGACAGCCCGGTCTTCACCCGGTCCATCGCCACCGACGTCGTGAAGTGCCGGACGTTCGGGTTGTCGAAGAACATCCGCCGCGTGAACGTCTCGAAATCCGCCATGTCCCGGCAGGTCACCACGAGCACGAAGTCGGCGTTGCCGGTGACGTAGTAGCACTGCTGGACGTTGTCGTCCGCGAGCACCTGACGGCGGAACCCGTCGAGGACCGCGAGGTTCTCCCGTTCCATCTCGACCATCACCACGAACGTCATCGACAGCCCGAGCGCCCGCGGCGACAGCACCGCCACCTCGCGTTCGATCACCCCGGCCTCGCGCAGCCGCTTGATCCGCCGCTGCACGGCCGCCGCCGACAGGCCCACCTTCGCGCCGATGTGCTCGGCGATCGTGCGAGCGTCGGACTGAAGGCAGGCGAGGATGGCGACGTCCAGGCTGTCGAGGTCGGGTGTGTGCACCAGGTCAGGCTAACCGGACGGCTCTCCCCGGCGCCTGTTCTTTGATCGCGGCGCCACGCGGCGTGGGTCACGCCCGAGGAAGATGAGAATTCTTTGAATTGTGACCCGGAACACAACTGACGGGTCTACTGAATGGTAGCGCTTACAAGTGAATGGCAGACCTCTCATTTCCCCCGCGAAAGGATTTCTTGGTGCCCTCATCTCAGGCGGCCGTTCTCGCCGGTCTCGGCTCTTGGCTGCCTCCGCGCGTGGTGGGCAACGAGGAGATCGCCCAGCGGCTGGACACCTCCGATGAGTGGATCCGCTCGCGCACCGGCATCGCCGAGCGCCGGGTCGTCGATCCCGGGACGTCCACTGTGGATCTCGCCGTCGAGGCGGGGCGACGGGCGCTGGCCTCGGCGGGGGAGACCGAAGCGGACGCGGTCGTGCTCGCGACGTCGACCGCCGACCAGCTGTGCCCGGCCAGCGCGCCGCAGGTCGCGACGAAGCTCGGGCTGAACGGCGTCGCCGCGTTCGACGTCAACGCCGTGTGCAGCGGGTTCGTCTACGGGCTCGCCACCGGCGCCGGGCTGATCGCCGCCGGCATCGCGCGGCGGGTGCTGGTGATCGGCGCCGACGTCTTCACCTCGCTCATCGACCCGGAAGACCGCGGCACGGTGCCGATCTTCGGCGACGGCGCGGGCGCCGTCCTGCTGCGCGCGGGTGACCCCGGCGAACTCGGCGCGCTCGGCGCGTTCGACCTGCACAGCGAAGGCGAACTCGCGGAACTGCTCTGGGTCGAGGCGGGTGGCGCGAAGAACCGACGCTCGGACGACCCGCGTGACCACTATCTGGTGATGCAGGGCCAGACCGTGTTCCGGCACGCCTGCGCCCGGATGGTCCAGTCGGCGCGCGCGGTGCTGGATTCCGCGGGCTGGACGGTCGGCGACATCGACCGGTTCATCGGGCACCAGGCGAACATCCGCATCCTGCAGACCTGCGCGAAGCAGCTCGGGCTGGCGGAGGACGTCATGTACTCGAACATCGAAAAGGTCGGCAACACGAGCGCGGCGTCGATCCCGATCGCGCTGGCCGACGCGGCCAAGGACGGGTCGCTCCAGCCGGGGCACCGCGTCGTGATGGGGGCCTTCGGGGCCGGGCTGACCTGGGGCTCGACTGCGCTGCGCTGGCCGGACGTCATTCCGGGCTGAGCGCGCTCGCCTCCCAGGCGTGCGTCGGCTCCTGGCGCCCGCGCAGCTCGAGCTCCGCGTACGGCTCCCAGTGCGAGCGCTCGCTCTCCAAAGCCGCTTTGAGCACCGCTTCGCTCGCCAGGATCCGGCCGTCGGCGGATTTCGCGTACTCGGTCAGGCGCGCGGCCTCGTTCACCGCGTCGCCGATGACGGTGTACTCGAACCGGCTGCTGGTGCCCAGCTGACCGGCGAACACCCGCCCGCTCGCGACCCCGATCCCGAGGTCCAGCTCGCCGGTCTCCTGGACGGCGTCCCGGATCGCCCGCGCGGCCGAAAGCGCGGCCGTCGGCGCGTCCGCGAGCCGGGTCGGGGCGCCGAAGACGCAGAGCGCGGCGTCACCCTGGAACTTGTTGACCAGCCCGCCCCGCGCCCCGACCGCGTGCACCACGCTGGTGAAGAACCGGTTGAGCATCTTCACCAGGTCTTCGGGCGGGGTGCGGCTCGCCAGGGCCGTCGAATCGACGACGTCGACGAACAGCGCCGTCACCTCGCGCACGTCACCCGAAAGGGAGGCGCCGTACTCGAGCGCGTGCCGCGCGACCTCGTCCCCGACGTGCCTGCCGAAGAGGTCCCGCATCCGTTCCTGCTCGCGCAGCCCGGCGGCGAGGTCGTTGACCGAGGTCTGCAGCAGGCCGATCTCACTGGAGTCGTCGACCTCGACGACGATCTCCTTGTTGCCGCGCGCGATCTCGTCGAGCGCTATCCGCAGCCGGTGCAACGGTGTCGCGACGGCCTTCGCGAGCAGGCCCGTCCCGATCGCGCCGACGCCCAGCCCGATCACCGAAAGCATGATCAGGCTCGCGACGTGGTCGCCCTGGCCGAGATCCGGCGGCGTGGCCACCAGCAGCACGCCGAGGAACGGGACACCGCTCGCCAGCGACCAGGTGACGACCACCCTGGTCAGCACGGTGACCTTGAGCGTCCCCTTCGGCGGGGTCACCTTGAGCGCGATCGTCATCACCGGCCGGGCGACCCATTCCGCGGCGAGATAGGTGAGGCCGACCGTGGTCAGCCCGCCGAGCCCGATGACCAGCGCCATCCCGAGCGCGTCCATCCAGGACCCGAGCACCCGCGCGAGTGAACCGAGCACGATGGTGCCGATCAGCCAGAGCGTCCCGCTCACGATCCCCATGTCGACCGGGAGCCGGAGCGCCCGCTCGGCCTCGGCCTTCGTCGGCGGGCGGCCGAAGACGAACCAGACCGCCGTGCGGCGCTGCAGCCACGCCGTCCACAAAGTGCCGACGATCAGCGACAGCGCCACGATCCCGGCCGCGGTGACGCCGAGGATCCAGCCGCGATCGCCGACCTCGCTCGGGAGGCCTTGCAGGAGCAGCAGCAACGCGACGACACCGGCACCGCACACACTGGACCCGACGCCGAGCGCGGCGAAACCGAGACTGGTCCTGAGCACCAGCCGGAACCGGCTCGACATCGTCTTCCCGCGCACCCGGTGATCGTATGACCTCCGGCGGAAAACGGTTCGCCAGTTCCCGGGCGCGGTGGTTACCGTGCGGGTATGGAACCGCTGGGCCAGGACGAGATCAGAGCGTCCTTCGTGAACTGCACCCGAGGCGAGGCCAAGGGCGTCACGCTGCCCGCCCGGCCCGAGGAAATCCCTTGGGAGAAAAGGGAATTCCTCGGCTGGCGCGATCCGAAGGCCACCGCACGGGCGTATCTCGTGCTGCCGTACCGCGGGGAAACCGTCGGGCTGTCCCTGCGTGCCGCGCCCCGGCCGAAGGGCCGTGTCCTGCTGAGCAACATGTGCGGCCTGTGCACGACGACACATCCGCTGTCCGACATCGCGCTGTTCTCCGGCCGCCGCGCCGGGAAGCTCGGGCGCGAGGGGAACACGCTCGGCATCTACGCGTGCGCGAATCTGGCGTGCAGCCAGTACATCCGCGGCGAGCTGAAGCCGGACGTGCCGCAGCCGGCGGAAACGCTGTCGCTGGAGGAGCGCGTCTTCCGGCTGGAGGACAAGCTGCACCGGTTCGTCGAGCGGGTACTCGAGTCCCGCTGACGTGCCCTGCGGTAGAACGCATTTAGAGGACTAAATGCGTTCTACAGCGCCTCAGAACCGGAACCGCAGGATCCGCCCCATCTTCTTGAACGCCGGGAACAGCCCCGCGACCCACAGCTGCGCCCGCATCGACCCGGAGAGCCGGTCCTTCACCTCGGGTGTCGCGTAGTCCGTCGAGTCGAGCTTCGACACCAGCGTCAGCCCGAGCCGTTCCAATTCGGCGATCTCGTCGATGCCCCAGTACAGCGTCGCGTTGGCTTTCCGGACCACGGGATTCAGCTTCTGCAGTTTGATTCCCAGCCTGCTGAAGACGTCGAAGACCATTTCGCCGCCCTGGGGGAAATGCGCGATCAGCCGCCGCAGCAATTCCTCGCCTTCGGACGGCCGCAGGTACATTGTCAGCCCCTCCGCGATCACCAGACCGGGTTTGTCCGACGGGATCTCGTCGATCCAGCCGAAGTCCGTCACGGACGAGCCGATGGTCCGGTACCCGTCCCGGTCGGGGTAGATCCGGGCGCGCAGGCCGACGACCTCGGGGTAGTCGACGTCGAACCACCGCACCGAAGGCGGCGGGTCGACGCGGTACACGCGGCTGTCCATCCCGCAGCCGAGCTGGACGACGGTCGCGTCCGGATGCTTCCGGAGGAATTCCGAGGCCCAGTCGTCCATCGGCTTGGCCCGCAGCGCGACGGTCAGGCCCATGTCCTCGGTGACGCCGAGCGAGCCGAAGTCGAAGTCGATCTGCTTGACGGCCTCGTCGGCGGCCTTGTCGCCGAGGATCGGCCGGTCGCCGCGGGCGTCGAGCGCCCGGCCGTACAGCGTGGCGAGCATCGTCGCCTTCTCTTCGGTGAACCGGACCTTCTCCACCGCACACCCCCGTCAGAAGTTTCAAAACCTTCTGAAAACTCTACTCGTGCGGATCCGCGAGCGCCATCAAGGGAACGTCAATCCCCGGTCGTGTAGTCGTGGACGTAGGTCTTGGCGTCGAGTAGATGCCGCAGGGTGATCTCCCGCGCGGCCGCCGCGTCCGAACGGCGGATCGCTTCGAGGATCGCGCGATGTTCGTCGACGGCCTTCCGGATCTGCCCCGGAAGCCGCAACGCCGCCCGCCGCTCCTCGCCGACCAGCGCGAGCACCGACCGCAGCAGATCGGTGACGTCGTCGTTGCCGGCGTTGCCCGCGATCACCCGGTGGAATTCGGCGTCGGCGGCGATCACGCGCAGCATGTCGCCGTCGGCGGCGGCCTGGTCCATCTCGTCGACGGTGCTTTCCAACCGGGCGAGCACCCGCGGCGTGTGTTCGAGCGCGAGCCGTTCGGCCAGGGTCGGCTCGACGGTGGTCCGCAGGTCGAAGAGCTTCTCGACCAGCTGCTCGTGTTCGGAGAACCAACCGCGCAGCGGCTGCTCGCCGAGGTTCTCGCGGACGTAGGTGCCCGAACCCGGCCGCACCTGCACGTAACCGATGGAGTCCAGCACCCGCAACGCCTGCCGCAGCGAACCGCGGCTGATCCCGAGCTGCTCGCAGAGCGCCCGTTCGGCGGGCAGTCTCGACCCGGCGGGGAGCCTGCCCGAGTCGATCATCGTGCGCAGATGATCGACGGTCGCACTCCACACCTGTTCGCGCTCGTCGTCGGCCACCGCGCCATCCTCGCAGGTTCGGCCGCTCGCCCGGGACTGTCGGTGGGCGATGCCATCATCGAACGATGACTGGGGTGGCAGGGCTGATCAAGGCATGGGTGCACGGCTGGGCGCTTTCCCGCGGCGTCGGGATCCCGGTGGCCGAACCGGACGGCTACCGGCTCGATGTCGGGCGCCCGGGGCATCGCGTGAGATACGTGCTGGCGGACGCCGGATCGGTCGCGCGCCGGGCGCGTTCGCTGACCGAGCCCGGAACGTGGTTGAAGGTGAGCGGTTCACGGGACGAAGTGGCGAAGACGGTGCCGCCGGAGTGGGAGGTCGGCCCGCCGGAGTACCTGATGAGCGCGCCGATCGCGCTGCGGCCCGTCATGGCCGCGCCCGAGCCGTACCGGGCGGAGCTGGTCGGCGACGGCGTCGTCACCGACGTCGTGGTGCGCGCGCCCGACGGTTCTCGTGCGGCCACCGGCCGGGTCGCGATAGCCGGCGGCACGGCGGTGATCGATCAGGTCGTCACGGAGCCCGAGCACCAGCGGCGAGGCCTGGGCAGATTCGTCATGCGCAGGCTCGACGAGGTGGCGGTCGCGGCCGGGGCGGAGCGAGCGGTCCTGGTCGCGACGGAGGAGGGACGCGCGTTGTACCTGACGCTCGGCTGGACGGTCGCCGCGGAGATCACCGCGGCGCATCTACCGGAGGAGAACTGAATGCCGGCGGTGTTCAAGGACATCTGTCTCGACGCGAACGACCACCAGGCCCTCGCCGACTGGTGGTGTGCAGCGATGGGCTACGTCCGCCGTCATCGGGACGGGCGGCCCGCCGAGTGGCCGGTCGCGATCGAGGATCCGGCCGGTCGCGGCCCGCTGATCTGGGTCAATCCGGTTCCCGAGGTCAAGACCGTGAAGAACCGCATGCACATCGACGTCTTCGGCTCGACGCCCGAGCTGGTCGCCGCCGGGGCGAAGCTCGTCCGGGCCAGGGACGGCGAAATCGAATGGGATCTCCTCGAGGACCCGGAAGGCAACGAGTTCTGCGTCTTCGCGCCGAACTAGACATATCGGGCTCGTTGAATGTTCGACTAGACACATCCGCAGCGCGAAAGGAGGTAACGGTGCTTAGGGTGCGGACGTGAGTGCTTTATGACGTGGTGGCACGCGGTCGTGATCTTCATCGCGGGGCTCTGGGCGGGCACCATCAACACGGTCGTCGGCTCGGGCACGCTGGTGACGTTCCCGGTTCTGGTCGCGCTCGGCTACTCGCCGCTGACGGCGACGACGTCCAACGCGATCGGCCTCGCCCCCGGCACGGTCAGCGGGGCGATCGGGTACCGGGAAGAGCTCAAGGGCTACTGGCCCCAGGTCGTCAAACTCGCCGTGGCGTCGTTCTTCGGCGCGATCTGCGGGACGATCCTGCTGCTCTCGTTGCCGAAGGACGCTTTCGAGACCGTCGTACCGGCGTTGGTCGGGCTCGCGGTGGTGCTCGTGATCGTCCAGCCGCGCGTGGCCGCCTGGGTCGCGAAGCGCCGCGAGGAGAACGGGAAGGTCCACAAGATCGGGCCGCTCCTGTTGTTCCTGATCTTCCTGATCGGCATCTACGGCGGATACTTCACGGCCGCGCAGGGCGTGATGATGGTGGCCGTCATGGGGATGCTGATGTCGGAGTCGCTGCAGCGGCTCAACGGCGTCAAGAACGCGCTTTCCGCCGTCGTGAACATCGTCGCGGGCACGATCTACGCGTTCATCGCGCCGGTCAGCTGGCCCGTGGTCGCGCTGCTCGCGGTCGGGTCGACGATCGGCGGCCAGCTCGGCGCGAAGATCGGCCGCAAGCTCTCGCCGAAGGTGCTGCGTGGCGTGATCGTCGTGGTCGGCGTCGCCGCGATGGTGCAGCTGCTCCTGAAATAGGAAAGCCCGCACTCCGTGGAGGAGTGCGGGCCGCCGCGAAGCCTTGTCAGCGCGGGAAATCCCCGGCCGCTTCGAGGAAGAGGTCGTTCTCCTCGGGCGTCCCGATGGTCACTCGCGCGCCTTCGCCCGCGAAGGGACGCACGATCAGCTTCCGTTCCAGGGCGTGCTCCGCGAACTCGGTCGTCCGCTCGCCCAGCGGCAGCCAGACGAAGTTCGCCTGCGTCTCCGGAACCTCGTAACCCTTGGCCACCAACGCATCCCGGACCCGGGTGCGTTCCGAGACGATCTCCTTGCAGCGTTCCAGCAGCTCATCGGCCGCGTCGAGGGAGGCGATGGCCGCCGCCTGGGCGATCATGTTCACCGAGAACGCGACGTAGACCTGCTTCAGCGCGACGGTGATCGCTTCCGGTGCCACGGCGTAGCCCACGCGAAGACCGGCGAGGCCGTACGCCTTCGAGAACGTCCGAAGCACCGCGACGTTGTCCCTGCCGCGCGCGAGTTCGACGCCGTCCGGCACCTCGGCGTCGGTCACGAACTCCTTGTACGCCTCGTCGAGCACGACGAGCACGCCCGAGGGCACGGCGTCGAGGAAGCGCTCGAGTTCCGCGCGCCGCACGACCGTCCCGGTCGGGTTGTTGGGGTTGCACACGAAGACCAGCCGCGTCTTGGGCGTGATCGCGGTAAGCATCGCGTCCAGGTCCAGCCCGTGCCCGGCCGTGAGTGGCACCTTCACGCTCACGGCGTTCGCGACCTGCGTGACGATCGGGTACGCCTCGAACGAACGCCACGGGAAGACGACCTCGTCCCCCGGGCCGCACAGCGCCTGGATCATTTGCTGGCAAAGGGAAACCGAACCGCAGCCGACGGCGATCCGCTCCACCGGCTCGTTCAGTTCACGGGCCAGCCGCTCGACGAGCGCGGAAGCCGTGATGTCCGGGTACCGGTTGATGCCCCGCGCCGTCTCGGCTATGGCCTGCGCCACACTCGGCAGCGGGCCACCGGGAACCTCGTTGCTCGCCAGCTTGATCGCGCCCTGGATTGTCCGGCCAGGGACGTACTTCGGCAACGATTCGAGATCCGCACGCGGCGAAACAGGTGACATCTTCGGCGCTCCTACGTCTGGGGGACGGCTCCGACACCGTATCCTCCCGCGCGAACGCAAGCTCCGAATATTTACCTAAGAGTGGTCTGATGGAGGAATGACCCTGACGACCACCGTGGAACATCAGCACGCCGACGGCCACACGCTGCGCCTGACCTTCGCCGAACCGGATGGTGTCGTCCGCGGCGGGCTCGTGGTGCTGCACGAGGAGGCCGAAGAGGTCGAAGAGGGTTTGGGGCTGCTCCTGGCCGGGCTCGCCGGCGAAGGCTGGCTCACCGTCACCCCGCATCTCGACCGGGACGACCTCACGCAGCAGGACCTGCTCGAAGCCACCGACGCGACGCTCTCCTGGCTCGCGGAGCGCGGTGTGCAAGCGGATCTCGTCGGTGTCGTCGGTTTCGACCTCGGTGGGACGGCCGCGCTGGTCGTGGCGTCGAACCGCAGGCTGGGCGCGGCGGTGAGCGTCGGCGGGCAGGGCGTCACCGGGCTGCCGGTGCTCGTCGAGATCGCTGGACGGCTCACCAGCCCGTGGCTCGGCATGTACGGCGACGCGGGTGACGAGGCCGGAGGCGCCGAGGTCGAGCAGCTGCGTGACGCGGCGGCGACGGCGGGCGTCGCGACGAACGTCGTCCACTACCCGGGCGCCAACCACCGCTTCGACGCCGATCCGGACGCGGCCGCGGAGGCCTGGCAGCGCACGTTGAATTGGTTCGACGCCCACCTGCGCTGAGCCCATTCGCGCTAGCATTCCCCTCAGGATGTGACAGGGGAGGGTCGAATGCCACAGTCGCCGAAGGTGCCAGCGACACCACAAGCCGCGTTCGGGGCTTCGGCTCCGGCGCTGGCTCCGGTGGCGGGCCAGATCCGGGACTCCAAGACCGATGCCAAGAAGGGCGCCGTCAAGGTCTCCGAGGACGCGGCCAAGAAGCTCGTCGACGCCCTGCTCAAGGCACGTCAGGAGCTCAACGCGCTGATCAAGGACTCGACGGAGTTCAACGCGCCGTTGAAGCTGGGCGACAACTTCATCGGTCACACGATGAGCGAGCGTTTCCAGGGCGCCGCGAACGAGGGCACCGAGGCCGCCGTGCCCGTTCTCAAGGACTTCGCGAAGGTCCTCAAGGACTTCCAGCTCACCGTGATGGCGGCGCGGAAGATGTACGTCGCCGCGGACGAGGAAGGCCAGGAGCAGCTCGAACGGGTCGCCCGCCGGTTCGACATGGAGGACATCGTCGGCCAGGAGTGGAAGGACGAGCACTGATGCGCATCCTGCCCATGCCTTGGCCGCCGCGGGAGCCCGAACCGCAGCCCGGCCCCGAGCACCTCAACGCCCACATCGACTGGATGAGCTACTCCCATCGAGAGCTCTACGCGATGGTCCACAACGAGCTCGACCTCGCGAGCGCGGAAGCCGTCGCCGCGCAGTGGACGAAGATCAGCGCCTTCCTCGACCGGGCGGGCACCGAGCTCAGGGCGGCCCTCGCCGCCACCGCCGACGGCTGGACGGGCGAGGGCGCGGACAGGGCCCGCGACGCCGCGGTCAAGCTCGTCGAGTGGGCGGGCGAGACGGCGTGGCGGGCGGAGAACGTCGCGAACTGCGTGCGCCGGCAGGCGGACATCGCCGACACCGCGCGCCGCACGATGCCCGAGCCGCCGGGATTCGCCCCGCGGCCCAAGGTGCCGGAGCCGCCGAGACGCCGTCCGATCCCGGTCTCCGATTCGACGCAGGCCATGTCGGCCTCGGCGCCGTCGGGATCCGGCTTCGCCGAAGCCGGGCGGATCGTCGCCGAACCGACCGACGAGCGCGCGCAGGACCTGCACCGTCAGGCCGCCGACGTGATGACGCGGATGCAGTTCAGCTCCGGCGAGGTCTACGAGAACGTCCCCAGCTTCACGTCGTACGGCAAACAGCCGAAGATCCTCGAGACACCCGAAGAGCCGAAACCGGAACCCGACCCGAAACCGGAACCGGAGCCGGTCCCGCCGCCGGACGACTCGACCCGCAGCAGCGGCGTCGACGACCCGGCTCCGATCCAGGTTCGGGAGCCGGTCGAGGCGCCGCGCACGCCGGGTGCGAGCAGCGGTGTCTACGTGCCACCGTCGCCCGGCACCGCCGGCGGAACCCACGAGCAGCTCGGTCAAGGCGGCCGGTCCGGCGTCGGGAGCTTCGGGCCTTCGGGGCAGCCTGGCCAACCGGCCGGGACGCGCGCCGCGGCCGCGGGCATGGGCGGCTTCGGCGGCATGCCGATGGGGATGGCGCCTTCGCAAGGACGGCAGGGCGAGGAGGACCACAAGGCGCCTGGCTACCTCGTCGAGGATTCCGACGTCTGGGGCCTCACCGGGCAGGTGACGCCGCCGGTCATCGGCGAGGACCCGAGGAGCGGTCGCTGATGGACTGGATCCGGCTGCACGTCGGCGAGCTGTTCCTGCTCTGGTCGGCGCACGGACGCGACGAACTGCCCGCGGTGCTGGAGGTCCCGCACGTCGGGCGGACACCGGAGTTCCGGGCGGAACTGGTGGCCACGGCGAGCGCGACACTGTCGGAACGCGGCCTCGGCACGGTGGACGCGCCCGCGCCCGAACTGCTCCGGCTGCTGCACACCGTCGCGAACAGCGAACTCACCCTCGACCTGCGGCTCGACGGCGATCCGGCGTACCGGGCGGTCGGCTGCGTGTCCGATCGCGGCGCCGTCGCGATCGGCGTTTCGGGCACCGACGTCGAGTTGTCGGCGCTGCGGGAGCCGCTCGTCGCCGCGACGCTGCTGCAGGCCTTGCCGCCGTGCGAGCAGGGGCGTGGCCTCTCGGTCAACCTGCGGGTCGACGACTACACGGCCGCTTGCGAGGCGGGGGAGCGCGGTGGGCAGCCGGCGTTCTCCGACGTCCTGCGCGACGCCGGCCTGCGGGAACCCGAGGTCATCGTGCTGACGAGGGTCGCGACGCAGCGGATCGGCAGCGGGCGGCTCGGCGCGGTCAGGAAGTCGTGGGAGGGCCGCTGGGTGCGCGGCGAAGGGACGTTGACCTGGGTGGACACCCCCGAAGGCCGCTACGGGCTCCGGCGCGAGCGGGGGTGGCTGACGGTCACCCCGCTCGACGCGTCGCGGTTGAAGTCGATGGCGTACGAGCTGTTCACGGGGGCTCGCCAAGCAGGTTAACGAGGGTTAACATCGCGGGGTGACGCACACCGCCGACGCCCCAGAAGTGCTCTGGCGCCCTGAGCCGAGCCGCCTGCCCGACACCAAGATCGACGCGTTCCGCCAGTGGCTGCGCACCGAACGCGGCGTGGAGGTCGACGACTACAACGCGCTGTGGGAGTTCTCCGTCCAGCGCGGGCCGGAGTTCTGGTCCGCCGTCGCGGAGTTCCTCGGCGTGCGCTGGCACGGCCGGCCCGGTGAGGTGCTCACCGGCGAGATGCCGAACGCGCGATGGTTCGAGGGCGGCACGCTGAACTACGCCGAGCACTCGCTCATGCCCGGTGTCGCGGGCGCCGCGAAGGCCGACGACGAGATCGCCGTGATCTTCCACCGCGAGGACGGCCTCTCGTCGCAGCTGACGTACGGCGCGTTGCGCTCCGCCGTCGCCGCCGCGCGTGAGGGGCTGCGCAAGCTCGGAGTGTCCAAAGGGGACAGGGTCGTCGCGCTGGCGCCGAACTGCCCGCAGACGCTGATCGCGTTCCTCGCCACCGCGAGCCTCGGCGCCGTCTGGTCGTCGTGCTCGCCGGACTTCGGTGTCCGCGCGGTCACCGACCGCTTCGCGCAGATCGAGCCGAAGGTGCTGATCGCGGTCAACGGCTATGTCTACAATGGACGGTGGTTCGACAGCCGGTCGACGGTGAACTCCTTGCGGGACGAGATCCCCACGCTCGAAGCGACCGTGCTCGTCGACTACGCCGGCGGCCGCCTCGACGGCACCCTCGACTGGGACGAGCTGCTCGCCGACAACGAGGGCGCGGAGCTGGCCTTCGAACCCGTCGACTTCGCCCACCCGCTGTGGGTCCTGTACTCCTCGGGGACCACCGGCCTGCCGAAGGGTATCGTCCACGGGCACGGCGGGATCGTCCTCGAGCACCTCAAAGCCCTTGCCCTGCAAAGCGATCTCGGCCCCGGCGATCGGTTCTTCTGGTTCACCACCACCGGCTGGATGATGTGGAACTTCCTCATCTCCGGCCTGCTGACCGGTACGACGATCGTGCTCTTCGACGGCAGCCCCGGCAGTCCGGACCTGAACGTGTTGTGGCACTTGGCCGAACAGCACCGCGTCACCTACTTCGGCACGTCGGCACCGTACATCCAGAGTTGTCTGAAGGCCGGCATCAAACCGGCCGAGCGGTTCGACCTGACGGCGTTGCGCGCCTTGGGATCCACCGGCGCGCCGCTGAGCGTCGAGGGCTTCCGGTGGATCGTCGACGAGGTGGGCAAACGTGTCCAGATCTGCTCGGTGTCCGGCGGCACGGACCTGTGCGCGGCGTTCGTCGCGTCGGCCCCGGACGTCCCCGTCTGGCTGGGCGAGCTTTCGGTCCGCGCGCTCGGCGCCGCCGTCGCCGCTTTCGACGAGAGCGGGAAGCCGGTGGTGGAGGCGGTCGGCGAACTGGTGATCACCGAGCCGATGCCGTCGATGCCGGTGTTCTTCTGGAACGACCCGGACGGCTCGCGGCTGCGCGAGGCGTATTTCGAGATGTACCCGGGGATCTGGCGGCACGGCGACTGGATCCGGATCACCGGCCGCGGTTCCGCCGTCATCTACGGACGCAGCGACTCGACGCTCAATCGCGGCGGCGTCCGGATGGGCACGGCCGAGTTCTACCGGGTCGTCGAGTCGTTCGACCAGGTCGCCGACTCGCTCGTGATCGACACTTCGGCCGCGGGCAACGAGGACGGGCAGCTGCTGTGCTTCCTCGTGCTGGCCGAGGGCGCGTCGCTCGACGAGGTCGAACCCGCGCTGCGCAAGGAACTGCGCGGAGCCCTCTCGCCGAGGCACGTGCCCGACCGGTTCGTCCAGGTGGGCGAGGTGCCCCGCACGCTCAACGGCAAGAAATGCGAGGTTCCGGTCAAGAAGATCCTTTCGGGGGTTTCACCCGACCGCGCGGTCAGCCGGGATGCCCTCCTGAACCCCGACGCCCTTGTACCGTTCATGGAGCTGGCAAGGAGCTGACGGGGGCGGGATTTGGCGGGTGCTCGGCGGGTGGCGGGTGCCACCTCGGTGGTGGCGATCACCTGGGTGACGCGGCTGGCCGGACTGCTGGCACTGATCTCGGTGCTGGTCCCGGCCGGGCGGCGCACCCTGCGCGGACATGTCGCCACCTGGCTGGAACTGCCGCACGAGGCCACGGTCGGCGCGGCGACCGTCGCGCTGGTGACCGGCGTGCTGCTCATGTTGCTCGCCACCGGTCTCAAACGGCGGAAGCGCCGAGCCTGGCAACTGGCCGTCGCCGCCGCCGCGCTGCTGACGGTGTCGCACCTCGGGCTCCGGCACACCCTCGGCGCCGGGCTCGTGTCGCTCGCGCTGCTGATCGCCCTGATCGCGACGCGGCGGTACTTCATCGCGCTCCCCGATCCGGTGACCGGCCGGTGGCGCGCGGTCCGGGTCTTCCTGCAACTGACGGTGGCCGGGATCGTGATCAACTTCGCGCTGCTGTCGGTCGCGCTCGCCCCCTTGAGCGTCGGCGACCGCCTGGCGCAGTCGACGCTGGCGCTGGTCGGCGTGAGCGGCCCGGTGGTGTTCCCCGCGCTGTGGCTGGAAGACCTGTCGGCGGCCGTCGGCCTGCTGTTCGGGATCGGCGCGGTGCTGCTGGCGGCGTACTTCCTGCTCCGCTCGGCCGAACCCGCGCCGGAGCTGACCGACGAAGAGGTCGAGCGGCTCAAGGGGCTGCTGGGGGAGCGGGACTCGCTCGGGTACTTCGCCCTGCGCCGGGACAAGTTCGTGGTGTTCTCGAAGTCGGGGAAGGCCGCGGTGACCTATCGGGTGATCGCCGGGGTCGCGCTGTGCTCGGCCGACCCGCTCGGTGACCCGGAAGCGTGGCCCGGCGCGATCGAGGAGTATCTGGAGGTCTGCCGGCGGTACGCCTGGACCCCGGCGACCATGGGCTGCTCGGAACTGGGCGCGACCGTCTGGGCACGCTTCGGGCTCGAAGTACTGGAGATCGGCGACGAGGCCGTCGTCGACACCGACTCCTTCACTCTCGAAGGGCGCGTCATGCGCGGAGTCCGCCAAGCCGTCTCACGCACGAAGCGCGCCGGCTACACCGCGCGCATCCGGAAAGCCGAAGACTTGCCTGTCGCCGAGTTGGACGAACTCCGCGCCCTCGCGGCCACCTGGCGCGGCACGGACACGGAACGCGGCTTCTCGATGGCGCTCGGCCGCATGGGCGACCCGGGCTCGGTCCTGGTGACCGCCGAGCACGACGGACAGGTGCGCGGAGTCCTCCAGTTCGTCCCCTGGGGCGAGAAAGGCCTGTCGCTGGACGTCATGCGCCGCGACCGGACCGCCGACAACGGCGTCAACGAACTGATGATCTCCGAACTCCTCCTGACCACCCCCGCCCAGCACGTCTCCCTGAACTTCGCCGCCTTCCGCGCGGTGCTGGAGCAAGGCCAACGCATCGGCGCCGGCCCCGTCGCCCGCCTGTCCGCCCGGACATTGCGATTCTTCTCACGCTGGATCCAGATCGAGACCCTCTACCGCTTCAACGCGAAGTTCCAGCCGCGCTGGGTCCCGCGCTACTTGGCTTACCCCGCGGCCCGCGACCTCCCCCGCGTCGGCGTCGCCGTCTTCGAAGCCGAAGGACTCGGCGGACGCCCATCCGGCCTGCTCAGAGCCCTGCGACGCGCCTAAGGGGGGTGCCTTCCAAGGGGGGCAGGAGGGTGTGTAACCTATTTGAGCAGTGGTCGTTGGGCCTGGGAGGCTTCGCCTAGTCTGGTCTATGGCGCCGCACTGCTAATGCGGTTGGGGGTAACCCCCCCTCCCGGGTTCAAATCCCGGAGCCTCCGCTGGTACCTGTTCCGGCAGGTGCTAGATTGACAACTGAACAAGCGCCCGTAGCTCAGCTGGATAGAGCATCTGACTACGGATCAGAAGGTCAGGGGTTCGAATCCCTTCGGGCGCACGTCTGGTTGAGACAGCACTAAGGCCCTCCCGTTCGCGGGAGGGCCTTTTTGTCTGTCCGTTGTGGACTCTTACTGGTCGGCCTTGTGGTGCAGTTCGACAGCCCTGGTGCGGAAGTAGCGCTTGATGGCCGCTCGGTTTGCCCCTCGGGTCTTCGCCGCGTGACAGTTAGGACATAGCGCGATCATGACTGACGGGTGATCAAGCCCGTTGAGTGCGAGATCGTCTACGTGGTCCACTTCGAGGATCGACTCGCCACCAGGTGCGGTGTCGAAGGGCATGCCTGTGCACTTGTCATTTTCGCAGTCGCCGTCCGCACGGACGAGCACTGCATCACGTACGGCCCGACTGCGGGGATAGAGATTTCGGGTTCCCTTGGACGGCTTGCGTCCACCGCGACCAGCCTTCGATGACTTATCGATGAGGCGAAGGTAGTCCCGGTAGGTTTTCCTTCGCTGGCTGCTCGTGGCGTTCTTGTCTGGCGGTTGCGGCGGAGGTGTGTCCTTGATGTCTCCGTCGTCAATGAGCTTGCGCACACGATCTGGCCAAGTGGCTAGCTCGGGGCCGGGGACCGCCATCACTTGGAACGCATACTCGAGACGGAGTTCTTTGTTGTTGTCAGGTGACCACACCTGCGTTCGGCTGAGGATTGCTACCCACGTAGTGAACTTGAAGGTGCCGCCCGCCGGGCGGTACCAGTACCGCACCGCCTCAAGATTTCTGCGAGCGGTATCGAGTGCCTTGTTGCCTCGAAGCAGCTTCTGGTTGCCCTCGCGCCCCTCGCCGCGATATTCAAAAGGGTTCAGTGCGTCTGGTGGTTCGTCGGCGTACGGCCCCTCTTCGTCTGAGAAAATGTTGAGGGCATCGTCGCCAAGAAACGGTGTGATCCCGGCGACCCCGTTGCCGCCAAAGGTGTTTCGGATGGCGGTTCGGTTGGGGTACTCCGCCCCCAGTAGTGGAGGCCATAGCCGGGCTGTTGTGGAGCTCGCGAAGCCAAGTCGACCGAGGCGGTGTGCTGCGGCTTCTCCGGTGAGATCGGAGACGGGAGTCTGTCGCGGTCTGGGTACTGGACCTCGTACGCGAGACTGGCGACTTTCTCGGCGTGGTAGTACTTGCCGTCGAGTTCAAGGACGAAGGCACGAGTGAACCCGGCCCCGGACGCTCCTGGGTCGATGACATCGCACTGCTGTACTGCCTTGAGTACCGCGTCGCGACTCGTGAGCTCCTTCAAGGACACCTGGATACCCCCATTCGAACGTACGTCCGAATGTAGCGCAGAAGCTTGCGGCGGTGGAACTCTATTGCCACCTACGCAACTGTGTCGCCAGATGGTCACTCTGCGATGGAGACCCACCCGGGAGTCGAACCCGGAGTCCAACGGCTTTGCAGGCCGCCGCACGACCGTCGTGAAGTGGGCCAAGTTCGGGCCGTCGTGCCCTCGGCAGGAGTCGAACCTGCATTCCCGGCTTCGGACGCCGGCGTCGTATCCGTTGGACCACGAGGGCTTGCGGAGGATGCAGGATTCGAACCTGCGCGACGCTCTCGCGCCGACCACCGTTTTCGGGACGGTTGCCTTACCGGACTCGGCCAATCCTCCGTGCTGTGCTGCTAGTCGGACACCCGCGAGTCGAACGCGGTGACTCCTGATCCCAAATCAGGCGGGGTCGCCAGTGCCCCTCGCATCCGTCGACCGGCGTATCCCCCTCCGATACGCCGACCAGTACCCCCGCCAGGATTCGAACCTGGGACCTCCGCATTCGTAGTGCGGCGCTCTGTCCACCTGAGCTACAGGGGTGAGGTGGAGACGAGTGCACGCCTCCACCGGCGCTCGTCCTGGCTGCCTCTTTCGGCGACGGGGACGAGCTTTGGGAAAAGTTTTCTGTTATCAAGGTTCGCGCTGAATAGGCAGCGTCGAGCACCGGCGGGAGGAGTCGAACCCCCTGGATGCGGTTTTGGAGGCCGTTCCGCTTCCCAAGCTCGCCGATAAGGAATTGCTTTGCGCAGCAAAAAGAGAAGCCGCCCGGATCAGTTTCCTGATGGGCGGCTCCCTGGCATCACACGCGCTATGGCGTCATGATGGGGAGCCCTCGTCGACCAGAACTCGCTGGTCAGACCGGCATGAACGTCGCCAGGAACAGCGCGACGGACATACGGCGATGGGCGCGACGGCTGAATGCCGACGCTGTGCCTTTCGCTCGTACATGTTCATCATGGCTGCTCCTGAGATTGGTCGAGTGCTCTAACTATGGCTGATGAGTCGACATAGTGCAATGCTATTTATCGATCCTGCTCTTCGGGAAGGTATGGACCTGTGGCGAGCGGGCAGCCGCGAGACGAGTGCAAAGTTGATGTTCGTCCGGTTGAGGGTGTTGCGCTGCCGCAAGTTGGCCTAGCGTCTTGTTGTGGGCTTGAAAGATATCTCTCGAGAAGCGGTGCTTGCGGCGATCGCTGAGCACGACGACGTTGGCGCCGAGCGCTTCAGGCGCATGCAGGGTGTGACGCGTGCATCTCGCTACGTAGTGATGCACGAGGGATCGGATTACGACGCGAAAGCACTCGTGCTGTCAGCGCATCGGTCAGTGGTCGGTGCGGAGCTCGGTGTGGCTGACTTTGGGGCAGTAGAGGAAAAGCTGATTGCTCGCCTGGGGCGCCTCGGGTTCGAGTTCAGGAACATCGACACTCATCGGCTGGCTGTCGGCGGAGAGGGGTTCGGGGAGATTCCTGGCATCCCTGAGGGGACTACGTTCGTCAACCGGCGAGACGCTTTTGATCGCGGAGTCCACAAGCAGCTTCAGGCTGGGATTTCTGGAAAAGGTGACACCGGGGCGAAGTCCATTGTGGTCTCTGGCGGGTACTCGGACGACAAAGACTTTGGTGATGAGATCATCTACACCGGCCACGGTGGACGGAGCCCGTCGGGCAAGCAGATTGAAGATCAAAGCTTCAAGGCCAGTGGAAACGCTGCATTGGTGACAAGTAGTGTTACCGGTGAGCCTGTTCGGGTAATTCGTGGAGCTGACAAGAAGTCCTCCTATGCGCCAGATTCTGGTCTTCGCTATGACGGCCTTTACCGGGTTGCCGAGGTGTGGCGTCAGCTTGGTGCGGATGGCTTCATGGTTTGCCAGTTCCGCATGGTAAAGCTGACAGTCGGGACCGTGGTGGCTGTGGAGCCGCCAACTCAAGCGCTGCTGCCGATTCCCGCAGGTAACGATGCTCCTGGTCGGGTTGCGGCCAAGGTTCAGCGCTTGATTAGGTCCACGCAGGTGGTCAACTATGTGAAACAAGTGCATGACGACGTGTGTCAGACTTGTGGGGTTCGACTGAGGATTGGCGACAAGGCCTACTCTGAAGGGGCTCATATTCGTGGCCTTGGACGCCCGCATAACGGCCCGGATGTTTACTCGAACGTCCTTTGTCTATGTCCTAATTGCCATGTGTTGTTTGATTATGGCGCCATGGTGATTAGTGAGGATATGGAGGTGGTCGTGCATGGCGAGGTGGTAAGCGAGCTGCGTCAGCATGTAGATCACCACATTGATAAGGATCATCTCGATTACCATCGGGAACACTACACTTAAGATCAGCTGTCAAAAACGCTGGTCAGCGCCTCCCGGATCAACCCCGCCAGATCCGCTTCCCCGTCCGTCTCCGCCCATCGCACAAGCGCGACGTGAGCGGCGCCGAGGCAGGCCATCGCCGTAGCCCGCACCTGAAACTCTTCGTCCGGCGAAGGCGAAGGCCCGCAAAGAGCAGCCACGATCGCATCGGCCGTCGCGTACTGGCTGTCCAGATGCCGCGCCCGCAGCGCCGGCACCGAGATCATCAGCCGCAGCCGCGCCAGCAGGAACGCCTTCTCCTGCGACGACCCCAAAGCGGCGGTCGTCTCCAGCGCGCGTCCGATCCGCGAACGCAAAGGGCCGGCGGGCTGAGCAGCGACGGCCGAAGCCGTCACGGGGTCGTATTCGTCGTAGAGGACCAGGTCCTCCTTCGTCGGGAAGTGCCGGTAGACCGTCATCGCCGAGACGCCGGCGGCCGCGGCGACGTCGGCGACGGTGGTCGCGTCGTAGCCGACGTCGGTGAAGAGGCGGACGGCGTGCGTCTGGATGGCGAGCCGGGTTTCGGCGCGCTGGCGGTCTCGGAGGCTCACGTGGTAGACACTATCAAAGTGTTAGTCACTAACATCTGGGGTGAGTATGAAAACAGCATTGGTGACCGGGGCGTCGCGGGGGATCGGGGCGGCGATCGCTCGAAGGCTTGAGAGGGACGGCATACGAACGATCAAACGCTCAAGTGAGCAGGCCGACTTGTCGACCATGGAGGGTGTCGACAAAGCCCTGGAGGACATCGAAAGCCTGGACATCCTGATCAACAACGCGGCCGCCCAGCCGGCAGGGCCGATCGAGACCGATACGCCCGAGAGCTTCGATCGGCTGATGGCGGTGAACGTGAAGGCGCCGTACTTCCTCATCCAACGGGCACCGCTGAACGACGGCGGCCGCATCGTCAACGTCTCGTCGGCCGCCACCAGGATGGCCAACCCGGCGCAAACCTCCTTCGCGATGACCAAGGGCGCGCTCGAGACGATGAGCCGCACCCTCGCCCACCAGTTCGGCCCCCGCGGCATCACGGTCAACGTCGTCGCGCCGGGCGCCACCAGGACCGAGACGAACAAAACCCTCTTCACGCCGGAGCTGGAGGCCGCCATCAAAACCCTCACCGCGCACCAGCGGCTCGGCACGGCGGAGGACATAGCGGACGTCGTCGCCTTCCTCGTCTCCGACGACGCCCGGTGGGTGACCGGGCAGGTCATCGAGGCGAGCGGCGGGTTGTTCCTCGGTCCTCCGGCCCAAGGCGCAGAATAGGCCGGTGACGTGGTTCAGCGAGGACGAACTCCGCAGGCAGGCAGGCGACGTCTCGTTCGCGCGCGGCGCCAAGTACCGGGAGTCGGTCGAGACGCTGGACGACGTCGCGGGCGGGGTGACGGCGGTGGTCAGCGGCACCGACCGGTACACCGTCCGGTTGCGCGACGTCGACGGCGAGCTGGTCGGCGAGTGCTCCTGCCCGCACGCGGCGGACGGCTTCTTCTGCAAGCACTGCGTGGCGGTCGGGCTACTGGTCCTCGAGGGCGTGGCGGACGGCGGCGCGGCCGACATCCGCGGCTACGTCGAGACCCTGGACCGCGCCGAGCTGGTCGAACTGCTCGTCGCGCACGCGAACGAGGACCCGGTCCTGTTCCGCAAACTCTCGCTCAAGGCGGGCCGCGACGACCTCGACGCGTTGCGCCGGCACGTCGAGGGAACGTTGCGGTTGCGCGGTTTCGTCGGTTTCCAGGGCACGGTCGCGTACACCGAGAAGGTGCGCGAGGTGCTCGCCACCGCCAGGGAGCTCATGGACGGGCCGCTGTTGTGCCGCGTCATCGAGCTGGTGGTGGAGGCGTTGGACTTCGTCGAGGACTCCTTCGGCGCGCTCGGTTCCGAGGTGTCGGGCGCGCTCGCGTTGTACGCGGAGGCCTGCGCCGATTCGCCGCCGGAGCCCAAGGAGCTCGCGGAATGGTTGCTACGGCTGGATCTCGACGGTTCCGGCCGGGTCGACGTGAACATCGCGGACTTCACCGCGGGCCTCGGTTTCGAGGGGCTCGCGGTGTTCCGCGCCGGCGTCGAGGAGCGGTGGCGGCTCGACGACGGCGAGGACCCGTACCGCAGCCGCAAGCTCCAGCGGCTGCGCGAAGGGTTCGCCGCGATGCGCAACTGGCAAGCCTAGTACCGCTGCCGGTTGCGGTACAGCTCCTCCAGATCCCGTAGCCCCGCCTGATCTCCGGTGTCGGCGGCCGCGCGGAACCAGTGCTCGGCCTCCTGGAAGTTGCCGTGGTCGGCGGCCAGCCTGCCGAGGTTCGTGTACGCGGGGACGCTGCCGAGCTCCGCGGCCTTCCGGTACCAGGCGGTGGCCTCGCCGGGATCGTTCCGGTCGTTGGCCAGCACGCCGAGGTTCGTCATCGCGGCGGCGTCGCCCCGTTTGGCGGCCTTGAGATACCAGCGTTCGGCGGCGTCGAGTTCGCCGCGGCGGTGCAGCACCAGGCCGAGCCGGACGGCGGCATCGGGGGCGCCGGCGGCCGCGGCCGCGTGATAGCAGCTTTCGGCGCGCGCGAGGTCGCCCCGTTGCTGGGCCTGGTGGCCGAGTTTGATCAGCGACGCCGCGTCGGCCTCTTCGCTCGCCTTGCGCCACCAGGGATCCGCTTCGGACGCCCGGCCGGTGTCGCACAGCACGGCGCCGAGCGTGATCATCCCTTCGACGTTCCCCGCCTCGGCGGCCGCACCCGCCCAGTACTCGGCCTCCTCGAGATCGCCGCTCCGATGCCTCGACCGCGCGAGTTCCGTCATCGCCTCGACCCGGCCCTCCTCGGCCGCCCGACGCCACCAGTCCTCGGCGGCCTCCCGATCCCCTCGTTTCGCACAGAGATTCCCCAGATGCGACATGGCATGCGAATCACCGGCGTTCGCCGCTTCGCGGTACCAGCGTTCGGCCTGTTCCGGTACGCCGCGCTCGGTCAGGAGATGCGCCAGATTGCCCATCGCGACCCTCCCCGCCCTCGGCGGCCTTACGGAACCACGCCTCGGCCTCGTCGAGATCGCCGCGCTCCAGCGCTGTGGATCCCATACGCGCCATGGCGATCACGTGCCCGCGTTCCGCGGCCTTCCGGTTCAGATAGTCGTCGACCCGGGTGTTCCACTTACGTTTTTCGGCGCCCACAAGCCCGCTCCTTCCGGCAGCGTCCCTGGGGTAGTCGCTGCTCAGGGCCCCGATGTGACAACAACTACCGGGTGTCATCGCCGTGTCGCACCCGGTTTCCGCCCGCGCGCGGCGATACTTGGCGCTCCCCATTCCCCGTCGAGAGGAACCGCGCGGTGGCAACGCGTACCAGCCAGATGACCACGGCTCAGCGGCTGCTCCTGCTGATCACCCTCGCCGCCGTCGTGCTCGCGGTCTTCTGGTTCGTGAGCGGCAAGGGCGACGCGCTGCAGCCGAAGCCCGCCAACCCTGCGAGCGCGGCCGACGCGCGCAAACAGCTGGACGAGCTCACCGTCGCCCCGCGCGGTTCGATGGACGGCTACGACCGCAAGAAGTACCCGCATTGGGACAACCAGGGGAACAACTGCAACACCCGCGAGTTCGTGCTCAAACGCGACGGCAAGGACGTCAAGGCCGGTTCCGACTGCGCCCCGACCTCCGGCAGCTGGACGAGCATCTACGACGGCGAGACCTGGACCAAGCCGACCGACGTCGACATCGACCACATGGTGCCGCTCGCGCAGAGCTGGGTCAGCGGCGCGAAGTCGTGGACCGACGAGAAGCGGCGCCAGTTCGCGAACGACCTGACCCGCCCGCAGCTGTTCGCCGTCACCGACAACGTCAACCAGGAGAAGAGCGACAAGGCGCCGGACCAGTGGAAGCCGCCGCTCGTCTCGTTCTGGTGCACCTACGCCACCGACTGGATCACCGTGAAGCACTACTACGGCCTCACGATCACCACCGCGGAGAAGAGCGCGCTCAGCGACATGCTCGGTCGTTGCTGATTTCCCCGGCTTCGGGTTGGCTGGGTCCATGGCGACCTTCGTATTGATCCACGGCGGTGGCGGCAGCGCCTGGGACTTCCACCTCCTCGAGGCGGAGCTGACCGGCCGCGGGCACGACGTCGTCGCGGTGAACCTGCCGATCGACGACGAGAAGGCCGGTTTCCCGGAGCACGTCGACGCCGTCGTGAACGCCGTCGGCGATCGCGGGGACCTGGTCGTGCTCGGCCATTCCTACGGCGGTTTCGTCGCGCCGCTGGTCGCCGCGAAGCTTTCGCCGCGGCTCCTCGTGATGCTGACCCCGATGGTCCCGAAGCCGGGCGAGTCGCCGGGGGATTGGTGGGGCGCAACGGGTTTCGAGGACGCGAAGGGCCTCACCGACGAGGAGAAGTTCTACAACGGCGTCCCCGCGGACGTCGTCGCGGAGGCGGGCGCGCACGGCCGGGACCAGGTCAGCGCCGAATGGGGACAGCCGTGGCCGCTGGACAAGTGGCCGGACGTCCCGACGAAGGTGCTCATCGCGCGCGAAGACCGCTTCTTCCCGCCTGAGTTCCAGCGCCGGGTCGTCCAGGACAGGCTCGGGTTCGCGCCCGACGAGATCGACGGCCCCCACTCCGTGCCCTTGAGCCACCCCAAGGAATTGGCGGACCGGCTGGAGTCCTACCTCACCAGCGGTCCAGCCGCATGACCTCTTCGAGCGGCTGACGCGCGGCGGGCTTGAAGGTGTCGCCGGTGTAGAACGCCGTCGGGATGAGCGCGGCCTGGTGCACGTTCTCCGGCAGGCCGAGGATCTCCGCGGCCTCCTTCTCGTACGCGAGGTGCAGCGTCGTCCACGCCGTGCCGAGCGTGACCGCCCGCGCCGCGAGCATGTAGCTCCACACCGCCGGCAGCAGGTTCCCCCACAGCCCGGCCTGGTTCCCGGCGGGCAGTTCCGCGCCGTTCGTCTCCAGGCACGGGATGACGTGCACGGGCACCTCGCCCATCTTGTCGGCCAGGTACTCGACGCTGGAGCCGACGCGCTTCTGCACCTTCGACCGCTCCGGGTCGTCCGCGAACAGCTTCCCCGCCGCCCGAGGGGAATCCAGGTACTCCCGGCACGCCCGTTGATAGAGCTTCCCGAGCTCGGCCCGCTGCCCGGGATCGGTGATCACGAGCCAGTGCCAGCGCTGGGTGTTCGATCCGCTCGGCGCCTGCAGCGCGACCTGCAGGGCGTGTTTGACCAGTTCGAGAGGCACCGGCCGGGTCAGGTCCAGTCGTTTGCGGACGGTCCGGGTGGTCGTCAGCAGCTCTTCGGGCGTCATCCGAGGATTATGTCGTTATGATCCGCTGGTGGGGAGGCCGCCGCGCGAACGAGGGATGGGCACTTTGCTCAGGCACGTCCTCGACGTGACCGAGGCGGACGTCTCCGCGTTCTTCGAGGACATCGGGCTGGGGGACTACCGCCCGCGGTTCACGCCGTTCGTCCGCGCGATCGTCACGCACGGGCCGCTGCCCATCCGGGACCTCGCCGCCGAAGTCGGCGTCACCCATTCCGCGGCCAGCCAGACCATCGCGCAGATGGCGCGCCAGGACCTCGTCTCGCTGCGGCCGGGTGCCGACGCCCGGCAGAGGATCGTCTCGCTGACCGAGAAGACGCGCGACCTGATGCCGACGCTCGAAGCCGAGTGGGCGGCGACCAGCGCCGCGGCCGCGCAGCTGGAAGCCGAACTGCCGTATCCGCTCAGGGAAGTGCTGGTCGCCACCGTCGAGGCCTTGGAGCGGAAATCGCTCCGCGAGCGCATCGCCGAAACGGACGCCGCGCTCAAGCTGAAGCGTCGGCCCGGGCAAGACTGAACACGGCCCAGACGTACTTCCCGCCCGGACAGAGCTCGTGTCCCCAGTCGTCGGACAACGCGTGCACCAGCTGAAGACCGCGGCTGCGCGCCGCCATCGGCGACGGCTCCTTCAGCTTCGGCCGCTTCGTCCCGGAGTCGAAGACCCGCAGGGTGAGCCTTCCCTCGGAGTACTCGACTTCGAGCCTGTCCGGCTTCTCGCCGTGCTCGAAGGCGTTCGTGACCAGCTCGGAGGTGGCCAGAAGGACGTCGTCGACCTCCGGGCCGTCGAGGCCGAGGCTCCCCAGCGTCGCCCGCACTGCCTGTCGCGCGACGGCGGGTGCCGTCACATCGACCGGCAGGGGGAGGGACACCACCGGCAACGAGCCCTCCGATCGCGTCTTGGACATCGTCATGGTTCCGCACCTCCCCTCACGAGAGACTCCCAGATCCGCTGTTCGCCTCCCTGATACCCACAAGGGCCGAGGTCGAATCAGGACCCGTCCGTGAGTTCCGTCTCGGTCAGTCCTTCACGCAGTTTCTTGAGCGTGGCGGCGAGCAGCCTCGACACCTGCATCTGCGAAACGCCGACACGGCGCGCGATATCCGACTGGCTCATCCCGGACCCGAACCGCAGCGCGACGATCTTGCGCTCGCGATCGGGCAGCCGTTCCAGCATCGGCCGCAGCGCCTCGCGCAGCTCCGCCTGGCTCAGGTTGGCGTCCGCCTCGCCGAAGCGGGTGTGCGCCGAGTTCTCCAGGAGGTTGTCCAGCGAGGCCCCGTACCGGCCCTGGCCGGCGCGAAGGCCCTCGTAGACCTCGTCGATCGGGATGCCGAGATGGGCGGCGATCTCACTGGGCTTCGGCGCGCGGGAGAGCCGGACGGTCAGCTCCTCGCGCACGGCCGAGATGTTCGCGTTCAGCTCCTTGAGCCGCCGCGGCACCCGGACCGACCAGCTGTTGTCGCGGAAGTGGTGCCGGAGCTCGCCGGAGATGGTGGGGACCGCGAAGGCCAGGAAGTCGCTGCCCTGGCCCGGGTCGAACCGGTCGACGGCGTGGATCAGCCCGATCGTGGCGATCTGGACCAGATCCTCCATCGACTCGTCCCGGTTGCGGAACTTGCGCGCCAGGTTGCGCGCGAGTTCGAGATGCGCGCGCACCAGTTCGTCCCGCAGCGCCTCGCGCTCCGGGGCGTCCGGGGGCAGCGCGCACATGCGCTCGAACAGGGCCGGGACGTCCGCGCCGTCTTGCTCGACGGGTTCGGTCACGGCCGGGCCGCCTCGCTCTCCCGGATGAGCTCCACCCTCGACAGGTAACCGCCGTCGGCCGGGGTGACACTCCTCCGCGCGGACGTCGCGAGCGCGGTGAGCAGCTGCCAGGACAGACCGGTCTCGTCGTCGGGTTCCGGAGAGTCCGAAAGCACCGAGACGGTCACCTCGATCCGCCCGTCCTTCCACGAGAAGACACAGGTCAGATGGCCGTCGGCGGCCGAGGGGAGCAGCATGGAGCAGGCCTCGTCCACCGCCATCCGCAGATCTTCGACGGCGTCGAGGTCGAAGTCCTGGCGCATCGCGATGTCCGCGACGATCGTCCGGAGAGTCGGCACCACGTGCGGTACCGCGGCCGTGCGTACCTCGATGAGTTGAGCGCCCTCCCCGCCGGGCGGGGTGTTGTCCACCACGTGTGTTCCTCTCTCGAGCAGCGCTGCCGGTCCGGTGCTGGATCACTTCCCTGGGTGTGAGCAAACCAAACCCACGTTTGACGCGCGCAGGGGGCGGGCATGTAACCGGCGACAAACGATCTCCTGGGAAGGGCGGGGACCGACATGGCTGACGTGAGCCGGCTGCCGAACGTGGTGGCGGAAGAGTGGGACTGGCAGCTCCGTGGGTCGTGCCGAGGCGCGGACAGCAGCTTGTTCTTCCATACGGACAACGAACGCGGTTCGGCCCGTGAGCGGCGCGAATCGCGGGCCAAGGCGATCTGCCACACCTGCCCCGTGCTGGCACAGTGCCGCAAGCACGCGCTCGCGGTGCAGGAGCCGTACGGAATCTGGGGCGGTTTGGGCGAGATCGAGCGTCGTGAGCTGTTCCTCCGCGAACGCCGCGCCGGGCGCAAGGCCTTGACCGCGCATTGAGCGCGCCCCGGACACCGGTCGGCGACGCGCGAGACGGCGATCGTCGCGCCGAGTCCGTACTGGGTTAGGGTTGGGACTGTCGTTGCGGGGACAGCCACGCCTACCCGCCGAAGAAGAGCGTGCGTCCGGGTCCGGACTGGGCGCGGCCGTCGCTTGAGACCACAGGCGCGTTCCGGCGCTGAGCGTCGGTTCTCACCTGATGAGGAGTATGTGCATGCCCGCAGCGGACCAGAACACCACGCCGCCCGGTTTCAGCATCACGCTGGACGCCGACGCGTCTGAACCGCGTGTGGTGGTCACGGGTGAGCTAGACCTGCTGACGAGCCCGCAGCTTCAGGAGACCCTCGGGGCCCTGATCACCGGCAAACCGTCGGGCCGCGTTGTCGCCGACCTGACCGGCGTGACCTTCTTCGACTCCTCCGCGCTGAACGTGGTGCTCCAGGCCCAGCGCCAGGCCGCCGAAAAGGCGGTCGAGCTCGAACTCGTGCCCAGCCCCCAGGTGAGCCGGGTGATCGAGCTCACCGGCGTCGCCGAGCACCTCAGCGTGTCGGAGGAGCCTCCCGCCTGAACCCCCGCTACGGTCGGGCTCGTGATCCGCGACACCTGGGGGCGGCAAGATGATGGGGCGGACGCATGCCCTGACGGGCTGGTGCGCGGGCCTCGCGCTCGCACCCGCCGTCGGAGCGGGCACGGTGCACCAAGCGGTCGTCTTCGCCGCGACCACGGCGGGCTTCGCCCTCCTTCCCGACCTCGACCACCCGGGCGCTCGCGCTTCGAAGCTGCTCGGCTGGTTCACCGGCGCGATCTCATGGCTGCTTCGCCGCGTTTCGGCGGCTCTCTACGCGCTGACCAAGGGGCCTCGGGACGAGAAGGTCACCGGTAAGCACCGCCATCTCTCGCATACCGTCCTGTTCGCCGTCGGCCTCGGCTTCCTGACCTCCTGGGGGACCGCGGAGGGCGGGCCGTGGGCCGTGTTCGGCGTCGTCGTCCTCGGCCTGCTGCTCGCGGAAGGCGCGCTCGGCGACTGGCTCCTGCCGGTCAGCGGCGCGGCCGTCGGCTGGTGGGTGTGGACCGCGCCGCCGGACAAGGCGGCGCAGCTCGCGGAGATCTCCGGCTGGCTCGGCATCGCCGTCGCGGCCGGGTGTTTCGTGCACTGCCTCGGGGACGCGCTGACCGAGTCCGGCTGCCCGTTCCTGTTCCCGATCCCGATCGCGGGCGAGACCTGGTACGAGATCCGGCCGCCGAAGCCGCTGCGGTTCCGCACCGGCAAGAAGGTGGAGAACCGGCTGATCTTCCCGGTGTTCGCCGTCGCCGCGGTCGTGCTGATCCCCGGCGTCTGGGAGTACCTCTTCTCCACGGTCCAAGGGCTGCTCACCCCGGACGGGACGCAGACCGCGGTGCAGTGAGGAATGCCCCCGTCGTCGGCGGCGTTGAATCGGAACGCCGGACCCGGTTGACGAGGGGGAACAGTGGACAAGCCCGTGCTGCGCGCCGACGCGCGTCGCAACCGAGCGAAGGTGCTCGCGGCCGCCGAAGAGGCCTTCGCCGTCGACGGCCTCGCCGTCCCCCTCGACGAGATCGCCCGGATCGCCGGTGTCGGCGCGGGCACCGTCTACCGGCATTTCCCCAGTAAGGAAGCGCTCTTCCAGGCCGTCGTCGTGGACCGTCTCGAGCAGTTCGCCCGGGAAGCCCGCGAACTGCTGACCGCCGAAGACCCCGGTGAAGCGTTCTTCGACTTCTTCAACCGCGTCGTCCAGCAGGCGTCCCGCAACCGGGCCCTCTGCGACGCGCTCGCCGAAACGACCGGGCTGGGTTTCAAGGCGAGCGCGGGCGACGAGTTCCGCTCGGCGACCCAGGCGCTGCTGACGCGGGCACAGGCCGCGGGCGCGGTCCGCGAGGACATCGACGGCGACGACCTGCGAGCCCTGATCGCCGGATGCCTGGCCGCGGAACGGTATTCACTCGAAGAGCGTCATCTCGTGCGGATCATTGTCGACGGATTGCGCACGCTACGTAACAAAACGTAAGATCAACGCGAGAAGTCCTCGTACCTGCGCTTCGCATGACGGCGCATACCGGGGGGTGCCGGATGTCGAATCAGGGTCCCACCACCGGTTCCGTCACGGTCGCGGCCATCGCGGGTCTCGCGACCGGGCTGCTCGTCGCCGCGCTCCTGGTGGCCGGCCGCGAGCCGCAGCCCCGCGTGTACGAAGTCGGCACGACCCCGTCCCCGACGTCGACCTCCCGTTCGGTCGGGCCGGTCACGGTGACCGTGCCGGGCAGCTCCCCGGAACCGCTCGTCATCACGCGCACCAGCACTCCGGCGCCGCGCACGGTGACCAGGACCGTGACGCCTTCACCCACGTCGACGGCGCTGCCGCCCAGTACGGGATACCGAAGAGACTGAAGGACCGTGAAGGCCGCCCCCGATGAACGGCCCCCACGGTCATCCCCTGTGGCTAGCCGACGTCGCGACGCCGCCAGCCCATGAGCCCGGCCACGAGCGCGACCACGGCGACCCCGGTCAGCCAGACCAGCGGTGTCGCGGTGAACTCCGCGGCGGGCAGCTTCGGAACGTGCGAGAACGGTGAGACGTCGACGATCGCCTGCGGCAGGTTCAGCACCGGGCCGAACAGGCTGAGCAGCAACGCCAGCCCGGCGATCGCCCACGACGCCGTCGAGAACTTCGGCGCCAGGCCGAAGAGCGTCACGGCGAGGCCGGTGATCACCCACACCGCCGGAAGCTGCGCCAGCGACGCGCCCACCATGTCGCCGACCGAGCCGGACACGGTGCCGGCCCGCATCCCGTTCGACAGTCCCAAAAGGACACCGCTGACGACCATCATCAGCGCCGTGCCGCCGAACGCGAACACGAGATGGCTCCCCAGCAGCCGCAGCCTGCCCACCCCCGTCGCGAGCAGGGGCTCGACCCGCACCGCGGTCTCCTCGGCGCGGAGCCGCAGCGCGGCCTGCACCCCGTAGAGCGCGATGACCATGGCGAACAGGCCGGCCATCGCCGCCATGAAGGCGTCGATCAGCCCGTCCGTGCCGCCGAGGCGCTGGAAGATCTCCTTCGCCTGCTGGCTCTGCCCGACGACGTCACCGATGCCGCTCGCGACCGAGCCGAACACCGCGGCGCAGACCGCCGTGCCGATCAGCCAGCCGATCAACGGGCCCCGGTGCAGCCGCCACGCCAGCGCGAACGGGCTGCGCAGCGACGCCGCCGCTTCGGCGGGCCCGGGACGTGGCGGGACGATGCCGGTGCCGACGTCGCGCCGAGGAAGCAGCGCGTAGCCGATCGCTCCGACGACCACGGTCGCGGCCAGCGGCAGCAGGAAGACCCACCAGCGCTCGTCGGCGAACGCCCGGATCTGTTGCGCCCACCCGATCGGGGACAGCCAGGAGACCCAGGTCGCGTCCGACGTCGAGTCGCCGACCGCGCGCAGCAGGAACGCGACCCCGACGGCGGTGGCCCCGATCCCGTTGGCCGTCCTCGAATACTCGGCCACCTGGACGGCGACCGCCGCGACCGCCGTGAAGACCAGGCCGGTCGCCGCGGTGGCGCCGCCGAGCGCGAACGACCCCGCGACGGGGAGTTTCGCGCCGATCATCAGCCCGGTCTCGACGAGTCCGATGAGGACACTCGCCCCGGCGGACACCAGCACACCCGCGGTCAGCAGGGCGTACCGGCCGACCACCGCGGAGGCCAGCAGTTCCGCGCGGCCCGAGTCCTCCTCGGCCCTGGTGTGCCGGGTGACGGTGAAGACCGCCATCAGCGCGACGACCAGGGCGAGGAAGCCGCCGAGCCGCCACGCGGTGAAGCCGCCCGCGGTCGAGAGGTCGAAGGCCGGGCCGTAGATCAGCGAAAGCGACGGGTTCGCGCCCATGCTCGCGGTGAGCCCGGCCCGTTCGGCGTCCGTCGGGTACAGCGTTTCGAACGTGCCCGAGGACGTCGAGGGCATGATCCCGAGCAGGACGATCCAGATCGGCAGGACGATCCTGTCCCGTCGCAGCGCCAGCCTGGTCAGGTGCCAGGTGCCGACCAAGCCGTGCGCGGGCCCGGAAACGGCGGCCGGGCGGTCCAGCGTCGCGGTCATTTCACGCTCGCTTCGGCGGTGTAGTGACGGAGGAACAGTTCCTCCAGCGTCGGCGGCTGGCTGGTCAGGCTGCGGACGCCGACCTGGGTGAGCTGCCGCAGCGCGTCGTCGAGGGAGCGGGTTTCGACGTCGAAGCGGACCCGGTTGCCCTCGACCTTGAGGTCGTGGATGTTCTCCAGTTTCGTCAGCCCGTTCGGCGGACCGGCGAGCTCGGCGGAGATCGACGTCCTGGTGAGGTGCCGGAGCTCGGCCAGCGTGCCGGTCTCGACGGTGTGCCCGTTGCGGATGATGCTGACCTTGTCGCAGAGCGCCTCGACCTCGGCCAGGATGTGGCTCGACAGCAGCACCGTGCGGCCCTGCTCGCGCTCCTCCTGGATGGCGTACTGGAAGGTGGCCTCCATCAGCGGGTCGAGACCGGAGGTCGGCTCGTCGAGGATCAGCAGGTCCACGTTCGAGGCCAGCGCGGCCACGATCGCGACCTTCTGCCGGTTGCCCTTGGAGTAGGTGCGCCCCTTCTTCTTGGGGTCGAGGTCGAAACGTTCGATCAGATCCTTGCGGCGGCGCTGATCGAGCCCGCCCCGCAGCCGCCCCAGCAGGTCGATCACCTCGCCGCCGGAGAGGTTGGGCCAGAGGTTCACGTCGCCGGGGACGTAGGCGAGGCGCCGGTGCAGGCTCGCCGCGTCCTTCCAGGGGTCGCCGCCGAGCAGGCGGACGTCGCCCGAGTCCGCGTGAAGCAGACCGAGCAGGACCCGGACGGTGGTCGACTTCCCCGCGCCGTTCGGGCCGAGGAAGCCGTGCACCTCCCCAGCGGGTACCTGCAGGTCAAGGCCGTCCAAAGCCTTGGTCCGGCCGAAGGATTTGTGGAGGCCGGAGATGGAGATGGCGTTTTCCATGAAGCTGAAGGTACAGTGATTTCACGAAGTTGTGAAGTTAAGAAAATGTATGGATGGTGTGATCACTCTGGGGGACGTAAGAGAGGATGTGCCCATGACGACGACGCCTGAGAGTGCTTCGAGCACCCAGAGAGACGAGGACGCCGTCCGCCGTTACGTGGAGCACCTGGGCCTCACGCTTTCCCAGATCGGGATGCAGCGGATGCCCGCCAGGGTGTTCGCCGCGTTGATGACCACCGACGCCGGCCGTCTCACCGCGGCCGAGCTGGCCGAGCAGCTCTCGGTGAGCCCCGCCGCGATCTCGGGGGCGGTGCGGTACCTGGAACAGATCGGGCTGGTCGCCAAGGAGCGCGAGCCCGGCTCACGCCGTGACCACTACCGGCTCTTCGACGACCTCTGGTACGCCACCTTCATGAAACGCGACCGCATGATCACCATGTGGCGGGACGCGGCCGACGAGGGCGTCTCGGCGCTGGGCGAAGACACGCCGGCGGGCGAGCGGGTCGCCGAGATGCGGGACTTCCTGAGCTTCATGATCAAGGAGCTCAACGACATGTACGCGAAGTGGCACGAGATGCGGGCCGAAAAGGGCAAGTAGGCCATGTAGGCGCGGCCGGTCGTCCGGTGCGGGTGGTGGGGGGGGGGGGGCGGGGGGGGGGGGGGGGGGGGGGGGGGTGGGGGGGCCCCCCCCCCCCCCCCCCCCCCCCCCCCCCCCCCCCCACCGCGACCACCAGCGTGTCCGCCAGCCTCGTCGCCCACTGGTCCAGTTCCCCCTGGCCGGGTTCGCGGTCCTCGAAGGACGCCAGGAACGCGTACTGGAAACACGCCCCGAGCAGCAGCGACGCCGCCGCGTCCAGATCCGCGTCCTCGCGGATCCTGCCGAGCCGGACCTCTTCCTTCAGGTACCCGGAGACCCGCACGAGCGGGACGTCCGGCCCGCCTTCCCTGCTCATGACCCGTTCCCGGTGGGTCGCGAGCAACTCCCGCGAGGAGAACAGCGACACCGCGATGGGGAAGCTCTCCAGGTAGAACGACAGCGTGATCCGCGCCAGCCGGGCGAGATTCTCCGCGAGCGGGGCGTCGGCCGCGGATCCCATCAGTTCGTCCAGGGTCGTCCCGAGCGCGGGGAGCTGTTCGGCGAGCACGCTCGTGAAGATCTCGGTCTTGTCCTTGAAGTGCTTGTACAGCAACGCCTCGGAGTAGCCCGCCGCCTTCGCGATGGCCTTCGTCGTGGCGTGCGCGTAGCCCTGCTCGCGCATCACCTTCGCCGCCGCGGCGACGATCTCCTCGCGGCTTCCCATGTTCGCTCCTGAGGGCTTCTCAGCGTTCGCTCGACAAGTGGTGGGTGAACACTCACCATAGTGGGTGAGTGCTCACTAACCCAGGAAGGCGTGACCATGAAGCTCACTGTTCTCGGTGCCACGGGCGGGGTCGGTTCCGAAGTCGTCAAGCAGGCGCTGGCCGCGGGCCACCACGTCACGGCGGTCGTCCGCGACCCGTCCCGGCTGACCGCCGAAGGCGACCTGCTGGAGGTCGTCGTCGCCCAGCTGTCCGAACACGGCGCGCTGACCGAGGCGGTATCCGGGCGCGACGTGGTGGTCTCCGCCCTCGGCGCCCGTGACCGCAACCCGACGACGATCGTCACCGACGGGGCCCACGCCGCCGTCGCCGCGCTCGGCTCGGCGGGCGTCCGGCGGCTGCTGCTGGTGAGCGCCAGCGGCCCGTTCGTCGACGGCGACACCTTCTTCACCAGGAACGTCGTCAAGCCGATCCTGGGCAGGGTCCTCCGCCACGCGTTCACGGACATGATCGCCGCCGAGCGGATCGTGCGCGCGAGCGAGCTCGACTGGACGATCGTGCGCCCGCCGCGCCTGCTGAACGGGCCGCACACCGGCGAGATCGCCGCCCGCACCGACGGCAACGTCCGCGGGAGCTACCGCATCAACCGCGCCGACGTCGCCGATTACCTGCTCCGCGCGGCCGCGGACGACTCGCTCGTCCGCCAGACGGTCTCGATCGCCCACGGCTGACTTCCCGCATTCAGTCCTCTCGATGCGGTTGTCGCGTGCGCAACGATCGCGTTCAGAGGACGAAACGCGGCAGTAAGGTCGCGAGGTGATCAGCCGTGCGGTGGTGCTCGCCCCGATCCTGCTCGCGCAAGCCGTCCGGGTGCGCCGTACGACGCCGAGGTTGCCCGGCGCCGCGGGACCGGTCACCGGTCTGGTGAAGGGCGACGGCCGCCCGGTGCGGCTCGCGGTGCTCGGCGAGTCCACCGTGGACGGCGTCGGCGCGGCCACCCACGCCGAGGCGCTGACCGGACGGCTCGCGGACGAACTCGCGCGGGGCGGCCGCGCGGTCGCCTGGCAGGCCCTCGGCAAGACCGGCGCCAACGCCCGCGTGGTGCGCGACGACCTGGTGCCGCTGCTCGAACCAGCCGACCTCGTGGTGATCGCGCTCGGCGTCAACGACACGATCGAACTGCATTCGGCCACGCGCTACCGGCGTGACCTGCTCGACCTCGTCGTCGCCGTGCGGCGCCGGGTGGGCCGGGTACCGGTGGTGCTGGCCGGCGTGCCGCCGATGGGCCGGTTCCCCTCGCTGCCGCGTCCGCTGCGGGACGTCCTCGGCGCGCGGTCCGTCGTCCTCGACGCCGCGGCCGCCCGGCTGGCACTGCTGCCCGGCGTCGTCCACGTCCCGATGCCGGCCGCGATGCTGGACCCCGCGACCTTCGCCGAGGACCGGTTCCACCCCGGCCCCGAGGGCTACCGGCGCTGGGCGGGACAACTCGCGGACGTGAGCCGTCAGCTACTCAGCGACACCTTTTCCGGGCAAAAGCGCTGATCAGGTCACTCGCTTGCCACAGATTAAGAAATTTCCATGAAAAAGCTGGCTCTGCGTGTATCTGGTGGCAGCCTCATTGCGTCCTATGGAGCAGTCGAGGAAATGAGGGACACCCGATGACGACCGAGACCAACACCGCACCCGTCGACGACGAGGCCACGGCCACCGAAGACCTCGAAGAGACGACTCCGAAGCCGAAGCCGATCACGGCGCCGGTCCCGCCCCGTCCCGGCACCAGCCCGGACGGCAACTGGGACCCGAACGGCACCAAACCGCCGGTGAACTGAACCAACACAGACAGGTGATGTCCGGAGGCCGAGGGGGCCTCCGGGCATTGCCTCCGGGTGCTCCTTCGGGGGAGGGGGACGCCCGGACGCGGGCCCGTTGGGGAGCGGGCCCGGGGGGAGGGAAAAAAGGACCGGCCGGTGCGCAGTCCACACCTACTCGCGCCGGCCGGTGCCTTTGTCCTTCGCCCCAGACCGAGGGGGACGACCGAAATTCGACAAAAAAGTTAGTGACTTGATGTATCCCAGAGCCTCTTGCACGCTCCTTCTCCCCGAAGGGCCCGCGATACTGCCAGCGCCGACACGAAGACACGTCCGAAGTGGGGCAGATACGGTGACCGACGTGCAAACGACCGAGGTAGACCCGCCGTGGGAAGGACTGACCGGTGCCGACCTGCATGCCGCCTGCATGCGCGCGGCGCGGGCCGGTGACCGCCAGGCGATGGACAGACTTGTGCACGAGCTGACCCCGCTCGTGTGGCATGTCGCGCGCGCGAACGGGCTCGACCGCCTGACCGCCGAGGACGTGGTCCAGACGGTGTGGCTCGCCCTCTTCAGCCAGCTCGAGAAACTCCGTGACCCCAAAGCGCTCGCCGCCTGGTTGATCACCACCACCAGACGCGAAGCCCAGCATCCTTTCGGCCGCCGCGCCCAGCCTGTCCCGCTGACCGACGAGCTGGCCGAAAGCATGGAGAGCACCCACCCGGCCCCCGAAGAGGAAGCCGTCCGCGCCGACCGGGATCGCCGGGTCTGGCGCGCCTTCCTCCGCCTGCCGCACCGCTGTCAGCAGCTCCTTCGGCTGACCGTGCTCGCCGGGCGGGCCGAATACCAACTGGTCGCCGAAGCACTCCGTATGCCGCGCGGAAGTGTCGGCCCGACCAGGGGCCGTTGCCTCGAATCGATGCGCGACCTGCTGGCCCACGAAGGGGGAAGCCGATGAACGACCTCGGGACGCCGGGGGAGATGACCTCCCCGGGCGATGAGGCCTTGCTCGCCGATATCGGGCGCTTCATGGACGAACTGGACCCGCCACCGGGAGACCTGGTGCAGCGGGTTCAGTTCGCGCTCGCGCTCGAAAACCTCGACGTCGAGGTCGCCCGCTGGGAACGGATGGACGCCACCGCGGGCGTCCGTGGCAGCGACACCGGCACGATCACCTTCACCGTCAGCGATCTGACCGTGATGATCAACCTGACCAAGATCGGCAAGAAACACCGGATCGACGGCTGGCTCGTGCCCGCCGGCGAGTACGGAGTGGAGGTTCGCGTCGCCGAGCACGGCACGAGTTCCACCACCGCCGACGAAGGAGGCCGGTTCGTGCTGGACAACGTCCCCCAGGGCACCACCCAGATCGTGATCCACCTCGGCGACGTGACCTGTCGCCGGACCGTCGTGACACCGACAGTGGTGCTGTAACCGGACGGCTGTTCCGTTATGCGGCGCGGGTGTGCTCCCATAGTGCGTGTGCCCGTGCAGCTTCCTGTCGTCGATCCCGTAGCCGAGGCGGCGGCCGATCTGCACCGTCAGGCGAGGGCCGCGGCCTCCGATCACGGTCCGGGCGCGGCCATCCGGTTGCTGCAGCGTGGCTTGGCGCGCCTCGGGCCGGTCGAATCCGGCAGCGTCGAACGGCTGGCGATCCGCGTCCGGATCCTCATCAGCCTGGCGGCCGCGGAGGCGGAGGTCGCGTCCCAGCAGGACGGATTCGCCCGGCTCTCCGAGGCGGAACAGGTCCGTCTCCAGTTGCCGGAAGGCGACATCCGGCGCGAGCTCAGCTTCACCGTCGTGCTCCAGCGAGCCGTGGTGCTGATGAGGTCCGGGCACCTGGACGAATCGCTCGCGCTGTACAACGCCGCGATGCCGAACCTCGTCGCGGAAGCGGCGAAGCACAGCCTTCTCCTCACCCGGAACCTGGTGAACCGGGCTTGGCTGCATCTCCAGATGAGCAATCCGGAGGCGGCGCACGCCGATCTCGTCGCCGCGCTCGACATCGCCGTCGAACACGGGCACCGGATGCTCGAAGGGAAGATCCGCCACAACCTGGGTGATCACGCCCAGTTGCTCGGCGACATCCCCGAAGCGCTCCGGCACTACGAGCAGGCGGCCTCGATCTTCGTCACCGACGGACCCGGCTCGCTGCCGCTCGTCCGGCTCGACCAGGCGAAGGCCCTGCTCACCGCCGGGCTCGCCGAGGAGGCGGCACGACATCTCGACGAAGCGATCCCCGAACTCCGCGGCAACGGCGCACACCATCTCGTCGCGGAAGCGGAGGTCGCGCGAGCCGGGGCCGCCATCCTGGAGGGTGACCACGCCCTCGCGAAGAAGCTCGCGACGTCCGCGCGGCGGAGCTTCCTCCGTCGGGGCAACGGCCGCTGGGCGGAGATCGCCGAGTTGACCCGGCTCCGCGCGGACGCGGTGAAGGTCTTGGCGGACAGGGAAAAGAAGCCGTCCGCGAAACTCCCGGAGCGGCTGGCCGATCTCGCCATCCGGCTGGCCGGGCTCGGTCTGCGCGACGAAGCGGGCGCGGCCCGGATGTTCGCGGTGCGGCTGCTGATCCGTCGCGGGGAGACGGTCGCCGCGCAGGAACTCCTGGCGCAGGTACCGAAACCGCGGCAGACCACGCCGATCGACCACCGGATGCAGCTGCGGTTGTGCCGGGCCGAACTCGCCGTGGCGTCGCACCGGCCGCGGTCGGCGCTCGCGCAGGCACGGGCCGGGCTGGCGGAACTCGGGCAGATCCGCGACCGCATGGGCGGGCTCGACCTGGTCTGCGGGACGGCGGCGCACGGTGAGGAGCTGGGCAAACTCGCGCTGACGCTGGTGCTCAAGAAGGCGCGGCGCAGCGGCGCCGGGGCGAAGAGCCTGTTCGCGTGGCTGGAACGCACGCGCGCGCAGGTGTACCGCTACGAGCCGCTCCCGGTCATCGAGGATCCCGCGCTCGCCCGGCACATCAACGAAATGCGGCACGTGCAGGGGACGATCCAGGCTCGGCGGCTGACCGGCGAACCGGTCGGGCAGCTCGAGGAGCGCTACGACCGCTTGCAGCGGGAGGCGACGCGGCTCGGGTGGTACACCAGCCAATGGGGTCGCCCGCGGCCCGTCTCGGCGCCCGAAGAGGTGGTCGAGCGGCTCGGCGATCGCGTGCTGGTCAGCCTGATGGGGTATCGCGACACCTTGTACGCGGTGGTCGTCGACCGCGGCCGGTTCCGGCTCCTGAAGCTGGGGCCGCTCGCGGAGATCGTCGAAACCGCGCGGCAGCTGCACGCGGACCTCGACGCGCTGGCCCCGGACAACCTGCCCGCGCCGCTGGTCGAGGTCGTCACCGGTTCCGCGCGGCGCCGGGCGGACAAACTGGACAAGCTGATCTCCGCGTCGCTGGCGAAGACGCTGGAGAACCGCGAGCTGATCATCGTGCCGATCGGCTCGCTGTACGCGTTGCCTTGGGGCGCTTTGCCTTCACTGCACGGACATCCGGTGTCGATCGCGCCGTCGGCGACCGCGTGGGTGACCGCGTCCGGGCGGCGGAGCTCCGGCCCGGTCCTGCTCGCCGGCGGGCCGGGCGTGCCGGGTTCGGTGGGCGAGGTGCGGAACCTGCGGACCGTGTACCCGCACGCCCGGCTCGTCGACGGGAAGGACGCGACCAGCGAGGCCGTACTGTCCGCTTTGGACGGTTCCGGGATGGCGCACCTCGTCGCGCACGGCGCGCACGAACCGGCGAACGCGTTGTTCTCGCGGCTGGAGCTCGTCGACGGCCCGTTGTACGCGCACGAAACCGCCCGGCTCGCGAAGCCGCCGGAACGGGTGGTGCTGGCCGCGTGCGAACTCGCGATGAGTCATATCCGGCCCGGCGAGGAGGCGCTCGGTTTCGCCGGGACGTTGCTCGCCAGCGGCTCGCGGACGGTCATCGGCGCGATCGCGCGGGTCGGCGACAAGGCGGCCGCCGCCGCGATGGCCGACCTGCACCGGCGGTTGGCTTCGGGGACCGCGCCCGCTTTGGCGCTCGCCGAAGCGACCGCCGCCGATCCGCTGCGGCGCCCCTTCCTGTGCCTCGGCGCGGGCTGAAGGGGACTTTCACCGCGTCTTATGAGACGAAAGCGCCCTTCGCCGCGTCCTATGCGGCTATGGCGTCCTTCAGCTCCCCACAGGAGTTGTCCACAACCACCGTCGTCTGTGGACAACTCCGCCGAGCGGCCCTTTCCCACGCCCAGCGCCGGTAGACTGGACTCGGGGTCGCCCCCCTTGGGAAGGGCGGGGGGTGGGGTCAGGCGCGTTCGGCGTGTTTCACCAGGCGGGTGGCCAGGATCGAGATCACGGAGCGCAGGGACGTGCGGACGGCGGCGCCGGTGCCGGGCAGCGGCTCGGTGAACCTGCCCGTCCAGCGCAGATCCGTGCCGCCGGAAGCGTTCGGCGTGAACGAGACTTCGGCCCGATAGTCCTTCAGCAGCGCGGGACCCGCGAAGCCGTAGACGTGCTTTCGGTCCTGTTCGTACTCCAGTGTCTCTTCGTGGAGATACACCGGCCACAGGCCGACGGCCCGTACGGCGCCCAGCCCGTCCGCGCCCGGTTCCCGTGCCCAGCGCGACTGGAACACCACCGGCTTCGCCCATTCCGACCACCGGGAACCGTCGGCCTCCAGCGCGAACAGGGAAGCGGGCGAGGCGCTGCTCGTCCGGTTGATCTCGAAGGAGTACGTCTTGCCCATGTGGCGACGATAACCGCTCCGGCCGCGATGGATAAGTCAAGATAGGGGCGTGAGCACGACGCGCCGCGAGATCGCCGCACCGCATTGGCTGGTGCAGCTGCTCCGCAGCACACCGGTTCCCATTCCGTGGAACATGGTCGCCCGCGCCGTCCTCGCCCTCGCCGTCCCGCTCGCCGTCGGCTACGCGCTCGGCGACATCGGCGTCGGCGCGCTCGTCTCCACCGGCGCCCTGCCCACCGTCCTCTCCGAATCCGCCGGCCCGTACCGCTACCGCGCCCGGCGGCTCGGCGGCGCCACCGCGGCCGCCGGTCTCGGCTACTTCGCCGGGCTGATCACCGGCGGCATCCCGGCCGCGTCGATCCCGGTCGTCGTCGGGGTCGCGGCGGTGTCCGCGCTGATCAGCGCGGCGGGCAGCAACGCGTCGGTCGCCGGGCTGCAGATGTTCGTCTTCTGCGTGCTCGGCACCGGCCAGCACGTCACCGGCCTGCGCGTCGAAGTCCTCCTCGGCTACTTCTGCATCGGCGCCGCCTGGAGCCTGCTGATCGCGCTCGCCACCTGGACCTTCCGCGCCACCAGCCCCGAACGCGGCGCCGTCGCGCACGTCTACGTCGAGCTCGCCGCGATGCTCTCCGCGACCGACGAAGCCACCTCCCGCGTCGCGCGGCACCAGCTCACGACCGCGATGAACACCGCGTACGACCGGCTGCTCACCGCGCGATCCTGGCTGTCTGGCCGCGACGCCACCTACCGCCAGCTGCTCAACCTGCTCTCGGCCAGCACTCCCGCCGTCGAGGCGTCGGTCGCGATGGTCAACGCCGGCCGCCACGCCCCGGACGACGTGATCGACCACTTCATCGCGACCTCGGCCGCCGTCCTCGCGAACCAGGAGCTGCCGGAGCCTCCCGAAGCACCCGAAGACGCCGACCCGGTCCTCGCCGCGCTCTACGCCGGGCTCGCCCGGATAGGCAAGGGCGACAACCGGAAGCGGCGCGAGGTCCAGCCGTGGCACAAACGCCTTCGCGGCTGGGCGGGTTCGCTCGTGTCCGGTCCGCTCACCTGGTTCGCCGCGCTCCGCCTCACGCTGTGCGTCGCGATCGCCGAAGTCGTCGCGCTGCTAGTCCCGTTCGAGCGGTCCTACTGGATCACGCTCACCGTCGGCATCGTCCTCAAACCGGACTTCGGCTCGGTGTTCGGCCGCGCCGTGCTGCGCGGTATCGGCACGGTGATCGGCGTGGGCATCGGCGCGGCCGTGCTCGCCGCGGGCGGCGAAGGCTGGCTGCTGGTCCTGCTGATCGCCGTCTTCGCGGGCGGCGTCGCGGTCGGCAAGGTCCGCAACTACGGCATCCTCAGCGCCTTCGTGACGCCGCTGATCATCCTGCAGATGGACCTCGCCAGCACCGGAAGCTGGAACGTCGTGCTCGCCCGGCTCGTCGACACCGTGCTCGGCTGCGCGATCGTCCTGATCTTCGGCTACCTGCTCTGGCCGGGCAGCCGGCGGCCGCAGGTCGGCGGACGGCTCGCCGACGGCCTCGACAGCCTGGTGAAGTACGTCGACAAGGGACTCGTGCTCGCGCCGTCCGGCGAGGCCCGGCTGGAACGCTCGCGCGCCCGCCGCCGCGCCTACCGCGCGCTGGCCGACCTGCGGACCGCGTTCCAGCAGGTCGTCGTCGAACCCTCCGCCGCCGGACGCCAAGCCGTCGCCTGGTGGCCGGTGATCGCCGGGCTCGAACGCGTCGCCGACGCCGTCACCGAGGTCGGCGTCACCCTCGGCCGCGGCGCCCCGGCTCCCGACGAAGCCGACGTCGCCCTCCTGACGGCGGCCCTCGCCGAACTCGCGGCCGCCGTCCGCGAGGAACGGGACCCGGCGGAGATGCCGATGCCCGACAACGAGCGGCTGTCCGGCGTCGTCGACCAGATCGGCGCCGCCTTCGACGCCGTGCGTGGCCCCGACCTCGTCGAACGCGCGCCGCTGCGGCTGGTCCGGCGCTTCCTGCCGTACCACCGCCGCGCCTGAGGCGCCGACTCCTCAGCCCCGCAGGAGCCGCACCGGCCCTGGGCCGCGGCCCTCGAGGGCGTCGTCGGGATTGAGAAGCAGGCACGCCTTCATCGACAGGCAGCCGCAGCCGATGCAGCCGGTGAGTTCGTGTTCGAGGGATTCGATGGCGCGGCGGCGTTCCTCCAGTTGCTTCTTCCAGCGCCGGGAGACCCGTTGCCAGTCCTGGTGAGTGGGGGCGCGATCGGCGGGAAGACCGGCGAAGACCTCGGCGACGTCCGTCAGCGGAATGTGGAGACGCTTCGCCACCATGATCAAGGAGATCCGGCGGAGCATGTGCCGCGAGAAGATCCGCTGATTGCTGCTGGTGCGTTCGCTGAAAATCAGGCCTTTGCGTTCGTAGAAGTGCAAGGCGGAGGCGGGTACGCCGGTCCGGTGGATGACCTCACCGATCGTGAGATGGTCCTCTGGGCTGGCGCGCACGGTCTCTGCTCCTCGCTCGTGGTCAGGTGGTGCGGCGGGGCGTCGCGGCGCGGCTGTGGATCAGGACGGTCACGACGATCGACAGGACCAGGCAGAGCAGGCCCACACCGAGCTGAGTCAGCTGCCATGACCAGGTGAAGGCGTCCAGCTCCACGGCCTCGGCACCGTCGGTGAGGCGTCCGGCACCGACCTTGGCGGCGTGGGCCGCGTCGTCGAGCCTCGCCGAGAGGAGGCCGACGATGGAGGCACTGTACGCGGCGATCACGAGAGCCTCGGCCGCTCCCCGCAGGGTGTTGAGGAAGCCGGCCGCCATGCCGACGGCGTCGGCATGGACGAGGGCCATGGCCTGGCCGTCGGTGATGCCGAAGGACGCACCCATGCCGACCCCGATCATCACCAGCGGCGCCGCGACGGCCACGACGGCGTCATCGGCGTTCAACGTCACCAGCCACAGGTTCCCGGCCACGACCAGCACCAGGGCGATCATGATCAGCAGCCGGGCCGGAACGCCCTTGTTCACCAGCGCCACGGCGACCATGGGCACGACCAGCACAGGGGCGGTCAGCAACAGCATCGTCACCCCCGAGGCGGCGGGGGAGAGTCCAGCCGCCGCCTGCAAGTAGGTGGGCAGAAAGACCAGGACGCCGAGGAATCCGACGGAAGTCGTCAGGGTCGCCAGGCTCCAGCCCAAGAACCCGCGATTGGCGACCAGTTCGGGCGCCAATACCGGAGCGGAGCTGCGCCGCTGAACGACGCCGAAGGTGACCAGCACGACCAGACCGGCGATGCCGGCGAACACGATGACCGGGTGGGACCAGCCGAGCGACGGCGCCTCCAGGAGCAAGAACATCAGCAGTGCCAGCGTGGCGACGAACAGGACACTGCCCGCCCAGTCCGCCCGGTCGGCGTCGGTCGCGCGGGACTCGCGGGCACGGGTCCCGCCCAAGGCGACCAGCAAGCCGATGACCGTGAAGATCGCGAAGCTTCCCCTCCAGCCGGTGGCACTGATCAGCAGGCCCGACAGGGTGGGGCCGACGGCGATGCCGACCCCGGCCATGGTGCCCATCAGGGCGAAGGCGCGGTTGCGGGCCGCCCCGTCGTAGCTGGAGGCGAGAATGGCACCGCCGGCCGCCATGATCCCGGCGCCGCCGACGCCGGAGACGACGCGGGCGATGTCGGTGACGACGATCGCCGGGCTCAGCGCCGTCCCGAGAAATCCGGCCGCGAAGACCAGCGCCGAGACGGCGAACACCCGTCGACGGCCGATCCGGTCGGCCGTCGATCCCGTGATGAGCGTCATGGCGGCGAAGGCCAGGTTGTACCCGGCGACGACCCAGTTCAACGGGGAGCCGGAGGTATCGAGATCACGGCCGATGCTCGGCAGCGCCACCGCGGTGCCCGAGATGGACATCGCCACCAGGACGACGCCGACCAGGACCACCGGGAGCGTCAACGGCGACGGTCGATCCACCGAACCTTGATCCGGAGAGAGGGTTCCGGTCGTGTTGCCTGCCATGGGCTGTCGCTTTCTCTAGTGCTGGGGAAGTCGGCGAGCAGCTCATCACCTCAACTGAAGTTGAGGTCAAACGCACTGGTGAAGGCGGGTTTGGCGACCTCCGCGACGGCATCCGCAGCAGGTGCTCACCCGACCGGGGGAGGGTGAGCATCATCTCGAACGGATGTTCGACTTTTCACGCATAATCGACGCATGCTCGACACTGGTGACACGCTGCCGCCGGGGCCGCGTCACCTGCACATGGTGCGGCCCAACCAGCCCGTTTGGGTCGATCTCAAGCTGGTGTACCCCGTCGGCGCGGTGAAGACCCGCCTGCCCGACGGCCTGGACCTGTCCGCCACCGTCCCCGGACTGCTGGGGATGTGGCGGGCGACGACGACGGGGCACTGGGTCGGCTGGGTCACCTTCCAGCTCGGTCCGGTGGGCCGGGGCGGCACGACGCATTCGCAGTGGGTACTGGCCGAGGCACTGCGCCCGCGAGAGGAGCGGAACACGTGGTCGGGCAGCTTCCCGTCCGAGCGGAGGCGCTGATCGTCCCGTCTCGTGGACGGTGTTGACCGCACGCCGAATCGCGCCCACGATGGCCGGGTGTCCGTCCCCTGGGAGTCCGCGCCGACCCGTTCGGCCGGCGAAGGTGTCGCCGCACTGCTCCTGCGCCGTGGACGTCTGGGCTCTCCGCCCGCGTAGCTCCTCATCTCGCCAAGTCATCCGACGGTGTCGAATCCTGGGAGCACGTATGTCCATCGCACTGCCCGACCGTGTCCGTCTCCGCCCCGCGACCGTCCCCGACGGCGGCATCCTCGAAGGGCCGCGCCTGCTGCGGCGCCTGCCGGAAGGTGTCGAGGAGCGCCCGTACGAGCTCTTCTCGCTTCGCCCGCTGGGACGGGTGATCGGCGCCGAGATCGGCGGCGTCGACCTCGCCCGGCCACTGACGCCCGCTCTCCACGCCGAGCTGAACCGCGCGCTGCTGGAGTGGAAGGTGCTGTTCTTCCGCGATCAGGACATCACTTCGGCGCACCAGCGCGCGTTCGCCGCCAACTGGGGTGAACTGGAGACGAACCCGTTCATCCCGAAGGGCGAGACCGAGGACACCACGCGTTTCGCCCGGTCGGCGACCATGCCCGCGTTCGAGAACATCTGGCACGTGGACGTCACGTTCCGGCCCGCGCCGGCGCTCGGTTCGGTCCTGAGGCTGCTCGAGGTCCCGCCGGTCGGCGGCGACACGATGTGGGCCGACATGGCCGCCGCCTACGACAACCTGCCGGACGACGTCCGCGAACGCGTCGACGGGCTGACCGCGGTGCACGACTTCATCCCCGGTTTCGACCGCTTCTCCGACCCGGAACTCCTGCTGCGCCACCAAGACGCGTTCCCGCCGGTCGAGCACCCGGTCGTCCGCACGCATCCGGAAACCGGGCGGCGCACCCTCTTCGTGAACCAGGCCTTCACGACCCACATCGTCGGCATCGACCGCGACGAGAGCGATCAGCTCCTCCGGTACCTGTTCAGCCGGGCGCATATCCCGGAGTTCCAGGTGCGCTTCACCTGGCGGCCGGGCTCGGTGGCCTTCTGGGACAACCGCGCCACCCAGCATTACGCCGTCAACGACTACCACCCGTACGCACGCGTGGCCGAACGCGTCGCCATCCAGGGCGACCGGCCGTTCTGAGCGTCCCCACGACGGGTGATCGTCGAGGCGTGTTAGCCGGTCCCTGTGTGACGATGTGGCCATGGGCATCAACTTCGATGAATTGAAGAACAAGGCCACCGACGCTCTCCGCGAGCACAACGACAAGATCGAGGGCGGCCTGGACAAGGCGGCCGACTTCGCCAAGTCGAAGTTCTCCGGTCACGACTCCCAGATCGACTCGGGTGTCGAGAAGGCGAAGGGGTTCATCAACAAGTTCGACGACACCCCCGACAACCCCCAGCCCCAGCAGGGCCAGCAGGGCCAGTAACTCTCCGCGTTTCGTCCTCTGAATGCGGTACTTGCACACGCAAGGACCGCGTTCAGAGGACGAAACGCGTCAGGAGACCTCGCCGATCGCGGTGGCGCCCTCGATCGCCGTGATCCGGCCGCCGCGCTCGCCGAGGGCGATCAGGCCGTCTCGCGCGTCCGGCGCGGTCAGGCTGACCCGCACCCCCGCGCGTTCCGCGTCCTTGCTGGCCGCAAACGCTTGCGCACCTTCATAGCCCGCGTTGACCGTCACCGCGAGACCACCCGTCGACGCCAGCGAACCCCGCGCGGCACCCAGCCGCCCGAGCGCCTCGTCGACGATGGGCAGCAGCGCGTCCCGGTTGCCCTCGGTCATCGCCCGCACCAGCGCCGGGCTCGACCCGGCCACCCGCGTGCCGTCCGTGTACGACCCGGCGGCCAGCGACATCGCCAGCGGCCCGCCCTGCGCGCCGATCGTGGCCAGGATGGCCGCGAAGATATGCGGCAGATGCGAGATCCGCGCGACCGTCTCGTCGTGCGAGTCCGCGGGCAGCGGCACGACGTGCGCGCCGACGTCCAGCACCAGCTGGGCGACCTCCGCCCACGCCGTCAGATCGGTGTCGTGCTCGACGCCCAGCACCCACGCGGCGCCGCCGAACAGCGCCGGATTGCTCGCCTTCCAGCCGGAGTTCGCCGTCCCGGCCATCGGATGCCCGCCGACGAACTTCGCGTACGGCGCCCGGCGCCGGACCGAGTCGAGCACCGGACCCTTCACGCTGGTCACGTCGGTGAGCACGCAGTGCCCGGCGACCCGCGAAACGGTACGGAGCACCTCCTCGACCGCGGGCAGCGGCACCGCGAGCACGATCATCGCGTCCCGTTCCGCCGCCTTGCCCAGCGCCGCTTCGACCTGCGTGGTGACGTCGAAACCCGCTCTGCTGGCGGCGTCCGCGTCAGCTTCGGAGGTCGTCGCCCCGAACGTGGTGCGGCCGATCGAATGCGCCGCGCGCAGCAGCGAACCACCGATCAACCCGAGCCCGATCACGCATACGTCCCGCACAAGGGTTCATCCTGCCATCTAGGAGGCCACTCGTCAGAGAACGGCGGCCAGGCGGGTTCCCTGATCGATGGCCCGTTTGGCGTCCAGTTCGGCCGCGACGTCGGCGCCGCCGATCAGATGCACCGGCAGTCCGGCCGCCCGCAGGTCGTCGACGAGGTCGCGCACCGGCTCCTGGCCCGCGCAGACGACGACCGTGTCGACGTCGAGCACGCGCGGCTTGTCACCGACGGTGATGTGCAGGCCGTCGTCGTCGATCCGGTCGTAGGTGACGCCGGTGAGCTGCTCGACGCGTTTGGCCTTCAGCGCGGCCCGGTGGACCCAGCCGCTGGTCTTGCCCAGCCCCGCGCCGATCCCGGACTTCTTGCGCTGCAGCAGGAAAACCTGCCGCGGTGACGGCTCGACCTTCCGCTCGGTCAGCCCGCCCGCGGCCCGCTCGGGATCGGTGACGCCCCATTCGGCCATCCACGCCTCCAGATCGAGCGCGGGGGAGGTGGTGTGCGTCAGGAACTCGCTGACGTCCACGCCGATCCCGCCCGCGCCGATCACGGCGACCTTGCCGCCCACCGGTTTCCCGTGCCGGACGACGTCCACATAGGACAGAACCTTGGGGTGGTCGATACCGGGGAGCGACGGCACCCTCGGTGTCACGCCGGTGGCCAGCACGACCTCGTCGAAGCCGGCGTCGACCAGGTCGGCGGCGGTGACGCGCGTGCCGAGGCGCACCTTGACGCCGGTGACCTCCAGCCGCCGCGTGTAGTACCGGATGGTCTCCGCGAACTCCTCCTTGCCCGGGATCTTCCGCGCGATCCCGAACTGGCCGCCGATCTCGTCGTCGGCTTCGAAGAGTTCGACCGCGTGCCCGCGCTCGGCGAGGCCGGTCGCGGCCGCGAGCCCGGCGGGACCCGCGCCGACGACGGCGACGCGTTTGGTCTTCCGCGTGGGCGACAGGGTCAGCGTGGTTTCGTGGCCCGCGCGCGGATTCACCATGCAGGACACCAGTTTTCGCTTGAAAGCGTGGTCGAGGCAGGCCTGGTTGCACGCGATACAGGTGTTGATCTCGTCCTCGCGCCCGGTCTCGGCCTTCCGGATCCACTCCGGGTCGGCGAGGAACGGCCGCGCCATCGACACCAGGTCCGCGTCGCCGCCGGCCAGCGCCTCCTCGGCGACCTCGGGCATGTTGATCCGGTTCGAGGTGACCACCGGGATCCCGACGTGCGGCTTGAGCTTCCCGGTCACCCAGGTGAAGGCCGCGCGCGGCACGGACGTCACGATCGTCGGCACCCTCGCCTCGTGCCAGCCGATGCCGGTGTTGATGATCGTCGCGCCCGCCTCTTCGACCTCCTTGGCCAGCGCGACGACGTCTTCCCAGCTCTGCCCGCCCTCGACGAGGTCCAACATGGACAGTCGATAGACGATGATGAAGTCCTCGCCGACCGCTTCCCGCGTGCGGCGCACGATCTCGACGGCGATCCTTCGGCGATTTTCCGCGCTGCCGCCCCATTTGTCGGTGCGTTTGTTGGTCCGCTCGGCGAGGAACTGGTTGATGAAGTAGCCCTCCGAGCCCATGATCTCGACGCCGTCGTAGCCCGCTTCCTTGGCCAGGAAGGCACAATCGGCGAACGCGCGGATCTGCCGCAGCACGCCGTACCCCGAAAGGGCCCGCGGTTTGAAGGGGTTGATCGGTGCCTTGATGCTCGACGCGGAAACGCTCAGCGGGTGATACGAATAGCGGCCCGCGTGCAGGATCTGCAGCGCGATCTTGCCGCCCGCCTCGTGCACCGGATCGGTGAGTCGCTTGTGCGCCTTGGCTTCCGCGCGCGTCGAGAGCTTCGACGCCAGCGGCAGGAGCCAGCCGGTCCGGTTCGGCGCGAACCCGCCGGTGACGATCAGCCCGACGCCACCGCGGGCGCGTTCGGCGTAGTACTCGGCCAGTTGCGGGAAATGCGCTTCCTTGTCCTCGAGGCCGGTGTGCATCGAGCCCATGATCACCCTGTTGCGCAGGGTGGTGAAGCCGAGATCGAGCGGGGACAACAGGTTCGGGTACTGGCTCATCGCAGGGTCCTTACGCATCGTGGTGGAATGCCTGGAGGACTTCCTCGAGCCACTCGACGTGGCCCTGTTCGGTTCGGATTCCTCCGCGCAGCACGAGGAACTGATGCAACGACTGTCCACTGAGGACGCTGGGGTCGGGGAAGTCGCGCTTCTCGATCAGCAGGTACGCGTCGAGCTGTGCCGCGTGCGCGTCGCGATGCCGGGTGACCTCGGCGGCGACGGCGGCCGGATCGCCGAGCGCCGCGCCGCGGATCTTCACGGCGAGCTCCCTGGCGGTGGCCGACGGATCGGGTTCGGCGAGCCAGCGGGCCAGTTCGGCCCGTCCCGCGTCGCCGACGGTGTAGACCTTCTTGTCGGGTTTCCCGGACTGCGCGACCTGGTCGACGCTGATCCAGCCCGCGTCCTCCATCCGCTTGAGGACGCGGTAGATCTGCTGGTGGGTGGCGCTCCACCACAGTCCGATGGACTTCTCGAAGCGACGCGTCAGCTCGTAGCCCGAGCCGGACCGCTCGGACAGCGAGACCAGGATCGCGTGCTCCAGTGCCATGCACCTAGTTTCATATGCACCTAGTTGCACTGCAAGGCGACGCGCGTCACAAGTCCGTGAAGGCCTCCTTGAGGGACCCAGAGTCCCTCAAGGAGGCCTTCACGGACGCGGCAACATCACGGCTTGCGGGCGATCCCGCCGATGACGCGGGATTCCGAAGGCGAAGCGGCGAAGATCGTCTTCTCGTCCGGGTGCCACGCCGGCGCGTAGACGAGGCCCGGCTCCAGCAGCGGCCAGCCGCCGAAGAAGCGCCGGAACTCGTCCATGGTGCGCAGGAAACCGGGGTTCGTCGTGGTCTCGTAGTACTCGAGGATGTCCAGCAGCGCCTGCCGTTCCTCGTCGTTGGCCGGGTTCTCGTTGGTCATCTGCGAGAGCACCAGCAACGAACCCGGCGCGAGCCGGTCGCGGTAGAAGTCCAGCAGCGCGTCCGGGTCCTGCTCGTCCTTGATGAAATGCATGACCGCGTTGACCACCAGCGCGACCGGTTCGCGGACGTCGATGATGCCGGAGTCCATCACCCGTTCCCAGAGGTCCTCGGGGTCGAACAGATCCGCCGCGATCGCGTGGTGGCGATCCGGGTCGGCGGTGTCGGCGAGCAGCAGCGTCGAATGCGCGAGCGCGATCGGCTCGTTGTCGATGTAGAGGACGTGCGTGTCCTCCTGCGGCCGCGCCTCGTCGGCGACCTCGTGCACGTTGCCCGCCGTCGGCAGGCCTGAGCCGATGTCCACGAACTGCCGGATGCCCAGTTCCGCGCAGTGCCGCACGGCGCGGCCGAGGAACTGCCTGCTGGTCTTGCAGTAGTCGCCCATGAGCGGCAGCCGCTCGCGCACCTTTTCGGCGAAGTTGCGGTCGATGGCGTAGTGCGTTTCGCCGCCGATGAAGTAGTCGTAGACGCGGGCCGCGGACGGCCGGTCCAAGCTGTTCTCGACGGCCTTGAGCGCCGCGTCGTGATCGATCATCGTCATCCCTTTGTCCGCCCGGAAATCCCATGCTAACCGGCCGGGACGTAGGCCTCGCGGTAGGCGTTCACGGATTCGGTCAAGCGATCGAGCTCCGCGCGGGTGCGGGCGAGACCGGCCGCGTCGAGGCCCATCGCGTCGCCGATGATCTTCGGGATCCCGCTCGCACGCTCCCTGAGCCTGGAGCCGTCCTCGGTCAGGCTGACGCGCACGGACCGCTCGTCGTCGGCCTGCCGGACGCGCTGGACCAGCCCGGACTTCTCCAGCCGCTTGAGCAGGGGCGACAGCGTGCCGGAGTCGAGGCTCAGCACGGTGCCGAGTTCCTTGACCAGCCGCTCGTCCTCCTCCCAGAGCGCGAGCATCACCAGGTACTGCGGATAGGTCAGGCCCAGATCGTCGAGCACCACGCGATAAAGCGCGGTCACGGCCCGCGATGCCGCGTAGAGCCCGAAGCACAGCTGATCGTCCAGGCACAGCGATCCGGTGTTGTCCGTCGGCATCGGTCCTCCTCGTCCCCCATGGTGCGTCGATCATGCCTCACCCGGCCACTTGAGTGAGCCAAATCTCCTTGAGCGCATTTTAGTTGTGCACAATTGAGTTGCGAGCTACCTTAACCGCATCGACTTCGGCTCCCAGGAGGCAGAAATGACCGCCAACCCGCACAACCTGGCCCTCGAACCGGCCGCGCAGGCCTTCGTCGAGGCCACCGCGACGCCGCCGTTCCTCTTCCAGCTGCCGCCGGAGGAAGGGCGCAAGGCCGTCGACGAAGTCCAGGGCGGCGACGTCGAACTTCCCGCCGCGGATGTCGAAACGACGCACGTGGACGGCGTCGAGGTCCGCATCGTCCGGCCCCAGGGCGTGACCGGTCCGCTGCCCGTGATCGTCTACATTCACGGCGCCGGCTGGGTCTTCGGGAACTTCCACACCCACGAGCGCCTGGTGCGTGAGCTCGCCGTCGGCGCGGGCGCGGCCGTCGTCTTCCCCGAATACGACCGCTCGCCGGAGGCGCGCTACCCCGTCGCCATCGAGCAGAGCTACGCCGTGGCGAAGTGGGTCACCGAGCACGGCGCCGAAAACGGGCTCGACGGCACGAAGATCGCGATCGCCGGAGACTCCGTCGGCGGGAACATGACCGCCGCGCTCACCTTGCTCGCGAAGCGGCGCGGTGACGTCACCTTCCGCCAGCAGGTGCTCTTCTATCCGGTCACCGACGCGAACTTCGAAACCGAGTCCTACCAGCGGTTCGCCGAGGGCTACTTCCTCGCCCTCGACGGCATGAAGTGGTTCTGGGACCAGTACACGACCGATCCGGCGCAGCGCGCGGAAATCACCGCCTCGCCGCTGCGGGCGAGCCTCGACGAACTGGCCGGTCTCCCGCCCGCGCTGGTGATCACCGCGGAAGCCGACGTCCTGCGCGACGAAGGCGAGGCGTACGCCGCGAAGCTGCGTCAGGCCGGAGTGCCGGTGACGGCCGTGCGGTACCAGGGCATCGTCCACGACTTCGTCATGCTCAACACGTTGCGCGAAACGCACGCCGCGGAGGCCGCGATAAAGCAGGCGATCGGGGTGCTGCGCACCGCACTCGAAGGCTGAGTAGCCCGGAACACGGTTTGTCCAGGGTGACACGCGTCACCCTGGACAACACTTCCCGGTGGTCGCACGTCTCTTGGTCCAGATGTGGGAAGTGCGGTGCGGGGGCGTGCCGCGGCCGGAGAGGGACACGATCGCCATGGGATTGGGACTGAGTGCCATCCGGCTCGATTCGACGCTGAACCTCGTCATCGTCGTGGTGTTGACGCTGCTCGCGATCATCGCCGTCCCGTTCCTCTGGGAACGCTGGCGCCGCAAGGTTCTCGGCCGCAGCACCACGATCATCGTCGCGGTGGTGCTGGTCGTGGTCAGCACCGGGATGGGCGGGAACATGATCGGCGGGTTCTTCCCGACGGTCGGCGCCCTGTTCGGCACCGGCGTGTACTCGGGGGAGAGCGTCGACGCCGTCGCCGGTCAGAACGGTTCGGACCTCGACAAACTGCGTGACGCCGGGGCGATGCGGGCCAAGGAGGGCAAGGGTTCCGTCGTGCACATGACGGTCACCGGCAAGCGCACCGGCCTCACGCGCGACGTCTCGGTGTACTTCCCGCCCCAGTACTACGATCCCGCGTACCGGTCGCTCAAATTCCCGGTCATCGAATGGATCCCGAACTACCCGTCCGGCCCGGAAGTGGTCACCGGTCCCTACGAGCTGCCCGCCAAACTGGACGCGGCCATCGCGAAGCACGTGCTCCCGCCGACCCTGGTGATCATCCCGGACCCGACCGGGAAACCGAAGGTCGGCCACGACACCGAATGCATCGACGAGGTCAACGGGACCGCCAACGACACCTACCTGACCGCCGACATCCGGGACTGGGCGATCGAGAAACTCGGCGCCAACCCGCAGCGGAAGGCGTGGACGATGGCGGGCTGGTCGTCGGGCGGGTACTGCTCGATGAACCTGGTGACCCGGCATCCGCAGTGGTACGGCCAGGCGGCGAGCGTCAGCGGCTACTACAAGGCTTCGGTCGACGGCGAGACGGAGAACCTGTTCAAGGGCAGGCAGGACATCATCGACGCGAACACGGTCACGGTGAACCTGCAGAAGCATCCGTCGCCGGTCGACATCCTCGCGATCGCGGGGGACAAGGAAAGCTTCGAGAGCTTCTCGATCGACCAGCTCCAGGCGGCCGTCCGCGCGCCGGCGACGCTCTCGTCGTGGCGGATCCCGGACGCCGGGCACAACATGAACACCTTCAAAGCGCAGGTGTCCGACGTGCTGGCGTGGATCGGCGCGCGGACCGTGCCGCCGTGCGCGCCGCAGGACAAGAAGATCGTCAGCAACGGCGGAGTGACGCCCTGGTCCTTGCCCAACACCGGCGCCAAGGGCGCGCTAGTGGATGTCGTCGAATAGCTTGGCTCGATAAGCCTTGGGGTACAAGCGAAGCCGGTCGGGAACCCGGTTCCCCGCCGCTCTCGTGACCGCTCCCAGGCGTCGGAGCCGTCGTTCGTCGACGTCTGTCCACTTGAGACTCAAGCGCTCGCGGAGAGCCGGTGGCAGCAGGCCGATCGCGCACAGGGTCAGCACGTTCCCGCCCGCCGGCCGGACGGGGCGCCACAGGGCTTCCGGCAGGAACCACCACGGAGGCGGTGGCGTGTCCCGCATGGTGAGGGAGTGGAGCAGTTCCCGGACCGTGTGGTTGTCTTCGAGCCGGTTCGCGACGACGTCGTCGAAGTAGGTCTCGAATCCTTCGAGGTCTTCCGGCATGTGGTGCTCGCGGAGGCCGAGCATCAGGCCGATGCGTCGCCATTCCGCGTAGAAACGGCGTTTTTCCGTGCAGGACAAGGGATGTATGAAGGATTCCTGCAGGCGGACGGTCGTCCAGAACGTCGAACCGTGCACCCACCAGTAGGCCTCGGGGTTCAGCGCGTGATAGCGCTCGCCGTGGTGATCGACGCCCTTGATCGCCTTGTGCATCTCACGAAGCCGCTCGGCCTCGGCCGCCGCCTCCCGGCCGCCGAAAACCTGGCACAGCAAGGAATCGATGGTCCGATCGAGGCGGCCCCACGGGTCTTCGGTGTAATTCGAATGGTCGTGGACGCCCGCGCCGACCACCGGATGCGCGACCTGCAGCAGCAACGCCGTCCCCGCGCCGAGCAGCAGTCTCCGGTCGCCGACCACTCGCCAGGCGACGGAATCCGGGCCGAGCGGGGCCGCGGAGGACAGGCGGGCTTCGGTGCTCATGACGACCTCCCGAAGGCCACTGTCCCACCTTGTTTACGGGCCGTCAATAGCGGGAAGCAGGGCCTTGACCACCTCCGTCACCCGTCTGCCGGCACCGGCATACGTGGTCGAGGTCGGTTGAGAGGTCAGGACGACGACGAGGTAGCGGTCGTCTTCGCCGACCGCGCCGGAGCTGTGCATGATTCGCGAACCTCGGCAGCACGCCCAGCCTTGTTTGATCGACCAGGGAAGGGAACCGACGGCGTCCGGGATGCCGAAGTACTGCCGGATCCCGTCGGATCCGCTCTCCGTCGCGCCGCTCAACGCCCGCATGATCGTCGTCCGCGTCCCCGCGCCCGCCTGGTCCAGCAGGTAGCGGTAGATCTTCACGATGTCCGCGGCGGTGATCCGGGTGTCACCCCAGCGGCCGGGATCCTCGGGCGGGCGCGTGCCGCCGAGGCCGATCCTGCCCGCCCATCGGGTGACGATCGCGGGGCCGCCGTGGGCCGTCCACAGCCTGCTGGCGATGTCATCGTCGCTGGCCGAGAGCATCCGCTGCACGGTGCCCGGCGGTGTGCCCGCTTGCAACGCTTCCAGCGCGATGAGGAGCTTCACGATGGACGCCGAGGTGTAGGAACGGTCCGGTTTGAGGGAAACGGTGTTCTTCTTGGCGGCGCGGTCGTAGACGACCACGCTCACCTGGCCGCCGGGCACGAGATCCGCGAGGGCTTGGCTGTCGACGGACTTCGGCGGTGGACCCGGCGCCGCGGAGGACGAGGGCGTCGGGGAAACGACCGGATCCTCCGGTTCGACTTCCACGTCCGGCGCTGTGGTGCTCGGCGCCGCCTCCGCGACCGCCACCGGACCGGGCCGCGACGGCGGGATCAGGACCATCGCGAGGATGGCGCCCAGGCACAGCCCCACCAGGAGGAAGACTCCGCTCACCTTGACCACATGACCTGTTGGCCGCGTCACCCGTTCGTGTTCACGGCCTGGCCCGTTCGGACGCCGCGGTTTGTCCGGAAGGGCAGCGGGGTACCCGGTGCCCAGCGTGAATTCAGGTCGCCAACTCTGGGAGGCGGAGCAATGGCACGTGCACAACGCGCTCGTATCCGGACGGCGGGTCTCCAGCCCGCGCAGGTGCTCGCCGGGCTGTCGAGCCTGGCCTTCCTGGTGTTCGGGATCGTGGGCTTCACCAGGACCGGGTTCGCCGATTTCGCCGGCCGCAGTGACGCGACCGTGCTCGGATTCTCGGTGAACCCCCTCTACAACCTCGGTTTCGTCCTGCTGGGCGCGATCGGGCTGCTGCTGACCTTCGGGTCGGGGCGGTCCCGGGTCTTCGGTTTCCTGACGTTCGTCGCCTTCGGGGTGCTGTTCGTCTGGGGCCTCATGATCGCGGGGACCGTTTCGACGAACCCGGTCTCACAGGCAGGGAACCCGTTCAACCTCAACGGGCCGGACAACTGGCTGCACCTCGGCCTCGCCGCGCTCGGGCTGGTGATCGCGTTCCTGCCCGCGCGGCACAAGGTGCTGCTGCCGGAGGACGAAGAGGACACCGTGGCCGCGGGCCGGGCCGACAGCGCCACGGTCGTCGAGCCCCTTCCGGACGCTTCGCGACGGCCGAAGCATGAAAAAGGCCCGGCCACCGCTCGGGAAGAGCGACCGCCGGGCCTCGCCCACTAGCTCAGTAGCCGTACTCCTGGGCGGGAGCGTCCGCCTCCTTCTTGGGGGCGGCGTTCCCGCTCTGCGCGGCCTTGTCCTTCACCGGCGCGCTGCTCTTGCAGCCGGCGGGCTCGATGACGAACCAGGTGCCGCCGACGCCGTGACCGTTCGCTTCACCGGCATTGGCGTCCTTCGCGTAGCGGTAGACCGCCCAGCCGCCGACGGTGACCTGCATGGCGCCGTCCGCGCGCTTCACCTTGCCCAGCAGCTTCGGGTCGATGCCTTCGAGCTGGACGTCGCCCTCGGCGAGCACCGGCGGCCAGGCCTTCGCGCAGTCACCGTTGCAGGTCGGCTGCTTGTTCTTCTTGTCCTTGGTGAACATGTAGAGGGTGAAGCCGTCCTGGTCCACAATGGCCGGTCCGATGCCGTCGACATTGCTCGCGACGAGCTTCGTGGCGCTGTCCTTTTGTTCGGCCGGAGCTTCCTTCGCCGCCTGACCGGCCTTGCCGCCCTTGGCGTTCGCGGCGTACCAGGTGCTGCCGACGCCCTGTCCCTTCGCCTCGCCCGCCTTGGCGTCCTTGGCGTAGCGGTAAAGCGCCCATCCGCCGACGGTGACCTGCTTGCGCCCGTCGGCGCGCATCACTTCGCCGACCAATGCCTGATCCACGCCTTCGACCTGGACTTCGCCTTCGGCAAGTACCGGCGGCCAGGCCTTCGCGCAGTCACCGTCGCAATTGGACTTCGGCGGCTTCGCGCTGTCCTTGTCGAAGCGGTACAAGGTGAACCCGTCCTTGTCGACGAGCACCTGGCCGAGAGTCCCGGCTTCGGCCACGGCCACCTTGGTCTCTCCCTTGGCCGCGGGGGCGTTCCCGCCCGCCCCGGCCACCGCCGCGGCGGGAGCGACCGCGGGGGCCGCCGCCTCGGTGCCGCCGGAGCAGGCCGACAGCACCACCAGGCCCGCGGCCGCGGACGCCGCTGCGACGACGAAACGCTTGCGAAGCATGGGATTTCTCCTTGTTCGTAGGGGTTCCGCGGCTTGGCGCGGTGAGCTTGTACCCCCTACACGGAGCCGGTTCGGGACCGGTTCAAGGAGTTTCCGGATTTTCTTCGCGGGCCTCCAGCGCGGCGTCGACGAGCACCCCGGCCGAGCCGGTGTAGTTCGCGGGATCCAGCAGGTCGGCCAGGGATTCGGCGGGGAGCACTCCGGTTATCTCCGGCAAGCCGGAAAGAACCTCGCCGAGTGGCTTGTCCTGGTCCAGGGCGAGTTTGGACGCGTGCCCGAGCACCTCCTTGGCCCGTGTCTTGCCGAGCAGCGGGGCGAGCACGGTCGAAAGCCGCTCGGAGACGATCTGGCCGTGCGTGAGGCCGAGGTTCGCGCGCATGTGCTCGTCGTCGACGACCAGGCCGCGGGCGAGTTCGGCCGCCGTATGCGCGGCGCCGCCGGTCAGGCGCAGGCATTCGCGCAGCAACTGCCACTCGGCGTGCCACGCGCCCGCGGACCGTTCGTCCTCGGAGACCAGGGCCTGGGTGACGCCGGTGGCCAGCACCGGCACCTGGAGCGCGGCCGACCGGATCAGCGTCGCGAGCACCGGGTTGCGTTTGTGCGGCATCGCCGAGGAACCGCCGCGGCCCTCGCCCGCTGGTTCGGTGACCTCCCCGACCTCGGTGCGGGTCAGGAACTGGACGTCGACCGCGATCTTCCCGAGCGCGGCGGCGGTGAACGAGAGAGCGGCCGCGAGATCGGCCGTCGGCGTGCGGAGGGTGTGCCAGGGGAGCGTGGTCTCGGCGAGACCGGTCTCCTCGGCGAAGGCCGTTTGGAGGCGCTGCGGATAGCCGTCGGGCAGCTCGGCGAGGCGCGCGTACTCGGCGTACGCGGCCCTCGTGCCCGCCGCGCCGCCGAGCGAGACCGGCAGGACGACACGGTTCAGCCTGTCGAGCGCTTCGAGCGTCAGCTGACGCCAGCCCGCCGCCTTGAGCCCGAACGTGGTCGGCACCGCGTGGGCGGTCAGGGTGCGCCCGGCCATCGTCGTGTCGCGATGCGCGCGGGCGAGATCCGCCAACGCGTCCGCCGTCGCCTCGAGGTCGGCCGTGACGAGCGCCCGTGTCCGCGCGGCGACCAGCATCATCGCGGTGTCGAAGATGTCCTGGCTGGTGGAGCCGCGATGGACGTACTCCGTCCCGGCGGCCTCGGTCAGCTCCTTGATCAGCCCGACCACCGGGTTCGCCGTCTCACGAGCCGCCCGCGCCAACGCGACCACGTCGATCTCCACGGACGCGGCCGCCTTGGTGATCGCCGCCGCGGCGGCCCGCGGGATCAGCCCGGTGCCGGCCTGCGCCCTGGCGAGCGCCGCCTCCGTGTCGAGCAGGGCCCGCACCCAGGCGAGATCACCCGTCGCCGCCTCGGCGGGCGTGCCGGCGCGGACCGGGGACAAGAGGCCGGAATCGGGATCGGCGTTCATCGGCCCAGCATCGCATTTCAAGGTTTCAGTGTCTGTTTGGTGAACCCGCGTCCGCGATCGACGTCGCCAGGGCGCTGCCTGGTCAAACCTCTCACGTTGACGGACAACGGCGCCCTGCCACCGCGATAGCGGGGCCTTCGGCCAGGGCGGGTTCACGCGTTATGCCCATTCGCGAGATGCGTCGCAGCATCGCTTTTCAAGGTTTCAGTGGCCTGTCCTCCCGTCGATGCGCTCGCGAAGCAGGTCGGCGTGACCATCGTGGCGGGCGTACTCGGCGATTTGATGTGTCAGCAGCCATCGCAGCGAGAACGGCTCCCCGTCGCGGCGGCACGTGCCCGTGTCGTCGAGCGACGCGGCCGCCACGATCTCCCGCGACCGCGCGCACTCCTCACGCCAAGCCGCCCACGCGGCCTCGACATCACCACCGGTGTCCTCGAAGTCCTGCTCGGGCCACTCGTCGGAGTAATAGAGCATCGGCACGTCCTCGCCCGCGAACTGCAGGCGGAACCACCAGCGCTCGGTGCCGGTGAGGTGCCTGAGCAGCCCGTGCAGCGACAAGCCCGAGGGCTCGATCGGCCGCTGGGCCATCTGCTCCGGCGTCAGACCCAGGCACTTCAGCTCGAAGGTGCGGCGATGCCAATCGAGCGTGGACGTCAGGATCTCGCGCTCGCTCGCCACGCGCGGAGGCTCCGGGCGGTCGCCCTCCCAGCTCGGCGAGTAGTTCTCGTCGGGGATCGTGTCCATGCCCCGACCTTGGCAGAGACCCCCGACAATTCCGTGGCGCTCCGGCGGCCGCCCCGGCATCCTGGTGGTCGACGGCGGTCTACTAGACTCGGCCGCACGGGCCGTTAGCTCAATTGGTAGAGCTGCGGACTTTTAATCCGTAGGTTCTGGGTTCGAGCCCCAGGCGGCCCACCATTAGTACTCCGCTGACCAGCGGGAATCCCCATCTCGACGGCCGCGACTGTCCCCTGTCCTTATCGGACTCACGGTCCGAAGCGAGTCCTTGGCAAGTCAGTGGTTTTGCATGTCGTGTCCATCGCCGTCGACGTGGCCGCCTCCTTCCAGCTGGGCGAAAACGATGAGGTTGTCGCGGTAGGAGCGCGCGGTCCGGTCGAAGGAGCCGCCGCAGGTGATCAGCCGCAGTTCCGGGCCGTCGGTGCGGCCGTAGACCTCCTTGGTGGGGAAGCGATCTTTGGGAGCGTGGATGGTTCGGCGCACCACGAAGGTGACGACGGAGCCGTCCGCGCGTTCGACGGTGACGCGGTCGCCCGCCGTGAGTTCGTGCAGCCGGAAGAAGATGCCGGGCTGGGCCGCGCCGTCGACGTGACCGACGATCACCGCGGGCCCGGTCTGGCCGGGCGCCGGTCCCGGTTCGTACCAGCCTGCCTGCATCGGGGTGGTGACCGACGGGGTCTCCATGCGCCGGTTCGCGTCGAGGCCGAGCTTGATCAGCGACGAGTCGGCGCCGAGTTCGGGGATGTGCACCGCGACCGGGGTCACCCGGACCGCGGGGTCGACGGCCGGCGGCGATGGCCGGGAAGCCGGCGGTGAGGCCGGAGCGGCGTGCGTCGTGCCGGGCGCGGCGGCTATCGCGGCCGGCGACGGCGTCATGTCCGTCGTCAGGCCGATCACCAGCCCCAACGCCGCCGCGGCGGCCAGGGTCGCGGTGATCGCACCGAACGCGGGACGTGGCCAGTCCCTGTTCCTGCGCAGTTGCTGACCGGCCTGATAAAGCGTCTCCCAGCTGACCGCACAGATGATGACGAGGGACGCGCTCACCACGGCGAAGCGAGTATTTCCCGGCAGGACCGTGACAGCCGTCAGCATCCACGACAGGCCGACCAGCGCGAGCAGGGTGAGCCGGGTCTGGATACGGCCGGGCCCTGATCCGGCGTCCTCGGTCACAGCCATGACCCACTCCAGTCGAACGGGGAGGGATGGTGTGGTGTGGCCGGGGCACGGCCACACCACACCGTTCCCCCTATCGGAAGTGACGACGGCGCGCGGCTACCGCCGTCACCATGAGCAGGGCGATCACCAGAACCGCCAGTCCGCCACCGACGATTCCGCCGTCGACGCCCTGGTGATCATCAGCGGTGCCGCCACCGCCGGCCTCGACCGCGCCTGCCGGCACCGGATACCCGGCATCGACATGCTCGCCCGCGGACCCGTGGGTGGCCGCTTCCGCCGAACCGCTGTGCGCCCCGGCTTCGTGGGCGCTGCCGACCGCCCACGAGGTGAGACCACCGTGATAGCTACTCGTGGTGCCGTGCACGGAGCCACCGGTCTGGTGAGCGGCGGTGCCACCGGTGCTGCCGCCCGATGGCGAACCCGGGTGGGTTCCGGGTGCGTTCCCGGAGACACCGTGCGGGTCACCGGTGCCCGGTACCGGCATCGGAGCAGGTGCCGGTTCCGGAACGGGTGCCGGAGCCGGAGCCGGAACAGGTGCCTGGCCGGCGGGGGCGAGGTAGGCGGTGCCAGTGGCGCTGGCCTGCTCGCCGTTCGCCGTGGTGCCGGTGACCGTGACGGGTGCCGCGGTGGTGTCCGCGGCCGGAGTGACCGTTCCGGTGCACATAGTGCTTTCGTTGGCGGCCAGCGTGCTGTCGCCGCAGGTCAAGGCGCCATTGGGGGTGGTGCCGGAGACGTTGCTGACGGTGCTGGTGCCGGTGTTGGTCACCGGCACGGTCATCGTCGCCGGTTGGTCGGCGGTGACTGTCACGGCGTTGTCCGGTGCTCCGGCGTTGGTGCCGTCGACCGTGGGCGTGCCCATGGTCAAGTGACACGAACACCCACTGTCGCCGCTGTCGCCCGCCGGATCGGGTGCCGGGCCAGCGGCAGGGGCGACATAGGCGGTGCCGGTGGTGCCGGCCTGCTCGCCGTCCGCCGTGGTGCCGCTGACGGTGACCGGGACCGCGGTGGTGTCCGCGGCCGGTGTGAACGGCCCGGTGCACATGGTGCTTTCACTGGCGGTCAGCGTGCTGTCGTAACAGGTCATCGCACCGCTGGGGGTGGTGCCGGTGACGTCGCTGACGGTGCTGGTGCCGGTGTTGGTCACCGGCACGGTCATCGTCGACGGCTGGTCGGCGGTGACTGTCACGGCGTTGTCCGGTGCTCCGGCGTTGGTGCCGTCGACCGTGGGCGTGCCCATGGTCAGGTGGCACGAGCACCCGGTGTCGGCCGGTGCCGACGTGGCCGGGCTGGTGGTCGTCGCGCTGACAGTGCTGTCACCACTGGCGGACGTCGCCGGTGTCGACGTGGCCGGCAATGTCTTGGCGACGCTGGTGGCTCCGCTTCGCGCGAGGCCCCCGGTGATCGCCGAGGTAGCGGCGGTCAGCGGGCTGGACGAGACCGATCGAGTCGTCGATCCGCTGCCCGCCGACGTGGCCGAGCTGGTCGAATCGGTGCCGGTCGTCGTCGCGGATGCCGAGGTCGTGCCGCTCGATGCCGCCTTCTGCGGCTGCACGAGTCCCGACACCAGCGACGTCACGGTGGTCAGCGGACTGGTGTCCGCGGTCGTTTGGTTACTTGTTCGAGGTGGCTCGGTGGTCTCCTCGGCGTGGGCCACACCCACGCCGAGGAGCGTCAAGCCACCTGCGAGTAACCCGGCCTGTATGGACCGTTTTACCCAGGTACGCATGAGAAACCTTTCCAAGCTCTGCTGGGGCCGATCAGTGATCTCGGTGGTGTCCGGCCGTCGTCAGCCGATATCCGTCAGTGCGTGCTCGCGCCGGTGAGCGCGGACAGCGGCGACGTGACGGACAGCGGCGACGTGGCCGATCCGGTCGACGTGGTCGATCCGGTCGAGGTGGTCGAGTTGGCCGGGTCGCATGTGCACACACCGGTGGTGGTGTAGTGCTGCGAGAACCCGGCGGTCGAGGTGTTGCCGGCGGCGTCCTTGCCGGTGAAGGTCGCCTTCACCGTCTTGGCTCCAGTCCCGGCGGTGAAGGTGATCGTGCACTGGGTGCTGGCACCCGGGGCGAGCGTCGTGCCGCCGCAGGTGACCTGCCCGTTCTGCGAGGTGCCCCGCAGGTTGGTGATCGGCGCGGTGCCGGTGTTGGTCATCTGCACCTTGACGGTCGACTTGCCGCCGGCCGGCACGGTCGCGGTCGAGTTCGGGCCGACCACGGCGCCGTTGACCGAGGGCTTGCCGGTGATCGTCAGCTTGCCGGCGCCCGCGGACGTACCGGTGTAGAAGACCCGGCAGGCCTTGCTCTGCTGAGTGCCGTTCGGACCCGACACGGTGAAGTTGAACTGCGCGGTGTTCGAGCCCGGCCGCGCGGTCGTGGTGACCGTGCACCGGGCCGTGCTGCCCGGCGCCAGCTGGCCCGAGCCACAGTTCAACTTGCCGAGCGAAGTGTCGCCACCCAGCCCGGACACCGGGACGCTGCCGTTGTTGGTCACCGGAACCGTGATGGTGACCGGGCTACCCGACGGAACGTTCGGGCCGGGGGCGGTACCCGCGGCCTTCCCGTTCACCGACGGAGTGCCGACGGAGATGCTCGCCGACGGCTGCGGAACCGGCTGCGGCTGCGGGCCCGGAACGGGGTGCGGCTGCGGTTGCGGCACCGGAACCGGGTGCGGCTGCGGGACGGGAACCGGAACCGGGGTCGGCTGCGGCTGTGGTTGCGGCTGCGGAACTGGCACCGGGGCCGGCTGCGGTTGCGGGGCCGGAACCGGGGTCGGCTGCGGCTTGCCCAGCAGTCCGGTCACCGGAGCCAAGATCCCACCGAGGCCTGCCAGACCGGGCTGGGCCGGTGTACCGGGCTCGCTGGGGGTACCCGGCAAAGGCAGCCCCGGAAGCCCGGGCAGTCCCGGGAGACCCGGCAGACCCGGCAGACCCGGCAGACCCGGAAGGGGCGCACCCGGCTGTCCCGGGGTACCGGGCGTGCCAGGAGCAGGCGTGCCGGGAGCCGGAGTGCCGGGAGCAGGCGTGCCGACGTAGCGGATCGTCGTCTCCGAGCTGACGGCCGAACCGTTCGGCTTGGTACCGGTGATCGTCAGCTTCGCGCTCTGCGAACCCGGCTTCGCCGGTGCCGTGAACGTGTAGGTGACGGTGCCGCCCGGCGCGACCGAGGTCGCGGACGGGGTGACGGTGCCGCCGGGGAACGAGCCGCTCAGGTTGGTGATCGGCTCGGTGCCGTTGTTCGTGAAGGTGATCGAACCCGAGACCGGCGAGCCGGCCGGGATGGCCGGGCCGTCACCCGAGATCGGCTTGCCGCCGATGGCCGGGACGCCCGGCCGCATCGGAGTCGAGCCGGTCGGCGAACCGCCGAGAGCCCCTCCGATGATCGGCAGGCCGCCGGTCGGGAGGCCACCGGTGAGGGTGTCGCCGCTCGAGCCGGGCAGTCCCGGCAGGCCGAGCGACTGGAGCGTCTTGATGTTGTCGGTGACCTTCAGGACGTCCAGCATCGCGGCCGGGTCGCCGCTGCTCATCTTGTCGAACGCGGTCTGCCACAGCAGGCGCATCGCGTCGAAGTTGTTGCCCGCGAAGGACAAGTACTCGTCCGGGGTGAACACCGTGTTCGGGCCGAGCCGGTTCATGATCTCGGCGACCTGGAGGGTGTTGTAGAGGTAGTCCGGTGCCAGGACCCTCGCCGGGTCGGGAATGCTCGGCATCCCCTTCTGGACGAAGTTGGCCACCTTGTCCGGCGTCGGCAGCCGGGACATGTCGATGGCCATGGTCTTGGTGTTGATGGGCAGCCCCATGCCGCCGCATCCGGTCGCCATCGTGAGGTAGTCGGTGCCGTGACCGCGCACGTGCGAGGGGTTGAAGATCGGGATCCAGCCCAGCGGCCCGCCGTAGGCGTCGACGACCGGCATCTGCGAGTTCCCGATCGCGCCACTGGCCATCGACAGGATCAGGTTCTTGTACGCCGGGTCCGTGTGGTAGGTCAGGGCGTGGGAGTTGCTGCCGAGCAACGGGATCCCGTCCTCGTTCTTCCACATGTGCTGCAGGAAGAAGTCGCACGCGTCGCCGCCGCCCTCATGGGTGGTGTCGCCGGTCGAGTGACCGCCGGACTGGTTCGGGTCGACGGACGTCTGCTTCGTCTCGCCGCCGAACAGGCCACCGGTGAACACTCCACCGCTGAGCACGTCGCCGCTGAGGAACTTGCCCACGGTCGGGATCTGCGCGGTCGGGAGGTCCCCGGTGGCCGACGTCGTCGAGGGCAACAGGCTGGTCGAGGGCTGGCTGCTGGTGGTGCCGCTCGTCCCGGAAGCACTCACCGTCGAGCTGGGCTGAGAGCTCGTGGACAGTGAGGTGGTGTCCGTTCCGGGGAGGGCCAGGCCGTCCAGGCCCAGCGGGGCGGCGCCGGCGTTCGTCACCAGACCGACCAAGGCGAAGGTCGCGGTGACCGACATCGCGGCCGCGTTGCGCAGCACGCGACTCGACCGGCGGGAGTACGGATTCGCGAGGGAAAGGCCGATTGGAGCCCTTCCGCTGGGGACGTCGGCGCGATGGCGCCGAGCCCGACGGGTGAATTTCATTTCAACGCTCCAGTTCATGAGCGCCTGCCGATAACGGATAACATCGGCGCGGCGGTTGACGTGTCTGCTGTGAAAACGGGTCTTGTTTTTGCCGACAGCCCTTGGACACCAGCCGTTGATGGAGGTAGTGGCAGCGGGAACCACTGACTTGCGATTTCAGCCCATGAGTTCGCGAGCCAGCCGTCGAGTTGCACCTCGACGGTCCTGCTGTCGCTACCGATCAATGGATTTGCTTCGCGATCGCTTACGCGTGAATCGCGTTGGCAGCCGACACGTCAGTCCGGCGACACCGAGGGATCATCCGCACGCATACGGAGCGGGAGATGCTGATCCGAGACCGGCTCGCCGGTCGTGAACCGCGAGCCGATCGGTCCGCCGTCGAAGATCGCGGCGGAAGTCGATGAACCACCCTGCGCGGCCGACGTGCCCGACGAGGGGGCGCTGCCGGGCAGCATCGCCGGCGCGATCGGGACGATCGGCGACAGCGGCGACGGGGTGGCGGGGGTGGTCAGGCGAGGCAGCGCGTGGTCGGCCGCCGGAACAGGCGACAGCGGCGCCGCGTCGGTCACGCCGACGGCCGCGGCCGCGAAGTCGGCCGTGGGTACTGGCACGTCAGCGGCCGGTTCCGGCGCCGCGACCGGCGCGATGTCCGGCATCGCCGGGACGAACGGGGTGGCGGCGGGTGTCTTCGGTGAGATCACCGAGGTGACCGTCACCGTGACCCAGCCGACCGTCCGCTGCGCCGCAGACTCCGTCACGGTCAACGGTGCGGCCACCTCGGAAACCGTCTGGACCGCGGGCGCGACCAGCGCCGAACCCGTGTCGGTCACCGAGCGAACGGTCCGCGTCGTCGTCTCCAGGACCGGCTCCGCCAAGGCGGTGACCGCCTCGCCGACGGTGCCGGCGACAGCGGCCGCGGTGTTGGCCGTGCCGACCACCTGGTGTGTCGCCGCGACGGCGTCCGAGGTGGCCTCGCGGACCGTCGTCCGCACCAGGTCTCCCACACTCGCCGGCGGTGGGACCGGGACGGATCCCGGCGAATCAGCCGCCACCGGGAGCGGGGAAACCTCCTCCGCGGTGGCCGAACCCGCCAGGACGGCGGCGCCGGCGAATCCGGCGATCGCCAGTCCGCCCAGCGTGCCGAAACGGAGCAAGGCGCGCCCGCGACGACCGCGCGAAACGGGCGACGTGCCCGTTTCACACCGAGTCGTTCGCAGCCACACCATCGCACTCCACCATTTCCGGTTTGCTCGAAGGGGTTGCCCCAACAGACGACAGTAAGGACCCGTCAGGCAATAGGGAACTGCCACTTATGGGACCCGCCGCCGCCACTCCTTACAGTCTTCGGATCCCCGAATGAACCACTCTCCGTCGTAGCGGGAATGCGGGCGCTCGCCCCTGAGTGCACGATCGGGTGAAACCAAAATCCGGTGATCAACTGCTCGTCGCGATGCGGTCGCGACACGGCCTCGGGCCTGTGGTCACGATTTGATAACCGCGCATCGTCGTCGCTGGTAGGAGCGCGGCGAAACCGTCGGCATGATCGGCTTCATAACGTTTTGCCCATCTCGCGTAAGGGAATAGGTGTACCGGCGTTTCCGGGACATGGAGGCCGTGTTCAATCCCCGAAACGAGCGCGATCGCGAAGAACCTTCGAAAATGGCTGCCGAGGTGGAGATCTTGGTCTACGCCGACCGGCTGGATACGCGCCATGGGGTCGCGCGATCGCTGCAGGGCGCGCCGGGGATCGGGCGCGTCGAATGCGCCGCGACCTGTGCCGAACTCGTCAGCAGGTACGTCCGGTCGCCCGCCGACGTGGTGTTCGTCGCCGTCCGGCCGGGTGAGCCGTCCGGTCCCGCGGCCGCGGCGACCTTGCTGTCGGTCGCCCCCGATGCCTCGGTGATCATGTTCGGATCGTCCGGCACGGTCGACGTGGTGCCCGGCGTCGGAGGGTTCCTCCGGAAATGCGACGGCCCGTGCCCCGAGCCCGCCGTCGCCGCCGCGCCCGGCGACATCCCGCCGTGTCCTCATCTCTCCGAACGCGAGGTCCAGATCCTCTGGGGCATGGCCCAAGGCAAGCGGAACCTGCAGATCGGCGCCGATCTCGCGCTCTCCGAGGACAGCGTCAAAACCCACTGCAAGCGGATCTTCCGCAAGTTGGGCGTGCACGACCGCGCCGAGGCGGTCGCCGCCGGCTTTCGCGCCGGTCTCCTTTCCTGACGCCGTCACCCGATCCGGTGGGTGCAGAAAATCTGTGTCGGCCGGGGTAGACATTCGGCGCCGAGTGTGGGTAATGTTCTCCTCGTACCGAGAAAGACAACGTCAAGCAGGCGCGGGAGATGACGTAACTACCCGCGAGGTGAGACAGGCAGGTCACGCGGCACGGGGCCGATCAAGGAACAGGTCCCGGCCGGTGACCGGAGCAAGACAGCAACACAGCAGGACAGCAACACAGCGGGGCCGGGTTGTGAAGAGGTTCGACCAGGTAGTGCCGGCCCCGGCGAGAAAGTGAAGACAGTTGCAGGACCGGTCAGGTGGCCGGAGCCGATCGGTGAACAGGGCTCCGGGCAGTGGCCAGCGGCGTCAGCGTGCTGGGACCGATCAGTGGAAGGGTTCCCGTCGTTGTCGTCCGCGGTAGGTGAAGTAGCAGTACCCAGCAAGGTGAAAACACAGGAAAGAAGGGAACGGCAACATCATTGGATCGCCCGCAGCGGCAAGGTAGCGCCGCGCGGGTGCCGTAGTTCCATCGAGTTCGGAGGTGGTTCGCGGTCACGAATGAGCGATCCCCGCGAGGTCCGGCTTCCCAGCGGACGCGGGTGCAAGAAGCCGGCGGTCACGCCGGTCGACAATGGTGAAACCCAACCCTGAGGACCCCGGGTGCCGTTCTGGCACCCGGGGTCCTTTGTGATGTGGAGGTGGAATGATCCCTGATCAAAACGGACCGGCCGACGGGGCCGGCAAATTCGACGACGAGCACTACCCCGCCTACACGATGGGCCGGGCCGCCGACATGCTCGGCGCCACCCAGGGCTTCCTTCGCAGCCTCGACGAGGCCGGTCTGATCACCCCCCAGCGGTCCGCCGGGGGCCACCGCCGCTACTCCCGGCACCAGCTTCGCCTGGCCGCCCGGGTGCGGGAACTGGTCGATCAGGGCACCGCCGTCGACGCCGCCTGCCGCATCATCGCCCTCGAAGACCAACTGCACGAAGCTCAGCGCCTCAACGCCGAACTCCGCGCCGACGACTGAAAACCCCACCTGTGAACGCCCTTGTCCGGACCGGGCAAGGGCGTTCGATCCGGGCCTACTTCAGGTGCCGGGCGAAGAACCGGCTCGCGTCGTCCCCTTCGAACCGCGGGACGCCGGTGTGCCCGCCAAGGTTGGCGTGCAACGTCTTCTCCTTGGAGCCGAAGGCGTCGAACAGGTCGAGTGCCTGCTGCCGGTCGTTTCCTTCGTCGTCCCACTGCAACAGGACCAGCAGCGGGGTGGTGACCTGCCGGGCCTCTTCGAGGATGCCGCGGGGAACGTAACTCCCGGCGAACAGAACGGCGGCATCGACGCGTGGCTCGACCACCGCCAGCCGGGTGGCGATGGCGATCACCCCGCCCGAGAACCCGACCGGGCCGCCGATTCCGGGCAGCGCGAGGAGCGCGTCGAGGGTGGCTTGCCATTCCGGGACCGCTTTTTCGACCAGCGGGAGGACCAGCCGGTCGACGATGTCGTCGGTGACCGGCTCGCCGGCCTTCAGCGCTCGCTGCAGGTCGGCGCGGGCCTCGTCGACGACGGCGAGACGCGGCCGATCACCGGCCCCGGGGAGCTCGATGGTGACCGCGGCGTAGCCCTCCGCCGTGCAACTCAGTGCCCGGGCCACGAGCCGCGGGTGCATCCTGCCCAGCCCGCCGGGGTGACCCATCAGGATCAGCGGGACGGGCGCCGCGGACTCCGGCGTCCACAGGATGCCGGGAACCTCGCCGAGGGTGAATTCGCGCTCGAGGACACCGTCTTCGAGGCGTTTTTCGGAAGTGAAGTGCATGGTCGTGCCTTTCGGGAGTGCTCGTGAAACGGCGCTCCCGGACGACCTATCGCCCGACCGTGACCCCTGAGGGGAGCACCCATGTCGAAATGTTCACGGGTACCACCTCCTCGTTCGCTCGCACGGTCTCCGGCAAGGTAGCAGTGGCCGCGATCGCGCGCCAACGCTTTAACCGAGCACCGAAAGCCCGTCCGCCACGACCACGCCGTCGTGCAGCACCGTGCGGTCCTTGCCGCGGTCCATCACCGCGCTCGTCGGGGTCTCCCCGTCCACCAGCACGAGGTCGGCGCGGTCGCCGACGGCCACGCCCGGACGGTCGGCGATACCGGCCAGCCGTGGGACGTCGTGGCTCATGATCGACGCGCCGCCCATCGTGGCGACGGCCAGCGCCATCTCGATCAGGTCGTCGCGGCGGAAGCCGTTGGTGAACGCCAGTTGCCAGGTGCGGTCGAGGAGGTCGCAGTTGCCGTACGGGCTCCAGTAGTCCCGCTGGCCGTCTTCGCCGAGGCCGACGCGCACGCCCGCGGTCGTGAGGTCCGCGAGGGACAGCTGGCCGTCGGTCGAGGGCGCGACGGTCGCCATCGCGATGTCCAGTTCCGCGAACGTGTCGATCAGGCGACGGCTCACCGATTCCGAGATCGAGCCCAGGTCGTACGCGTGCGACATGGTGACCTTTCCGCGCATGTCCAGCGCGCGGACCCGTTCGATCACCAGGTCGGTCGAGAACACGCCCAGGTGGCCGGGTTCGTGCAGGTGGATGTCCACCTCGACGCCGTACTTCTCGGCGAGCCCGAACACCACGTCGAGATGTCCCTTGGGGTCCTTGTCCAGCGAGCACGGGTCGATCCCGCCGACGACCGTGGCGCCCGAGCGCAGCGAAGCCTCCAGCACGTCGACGGTGCCGGGTTCGCGCAGGATCCCGGCCTGCGGGAACGCCATGATCTCGACGTCGGCGTGCCGGGCGAAGCGTTCCTTCGCGGCGAGGACGGCGTCGAGTTTCTCCAGCCGGCAGTCGACGTCCACCTGCGCGTACGTGCGCACGCGGGTGGTGCCGTTCGCGATCATCCGCTCGAGTGTCCCGGCGACGCGCTCGGGCAGCGGGACCTCGGCGTCGCGCCAGTTCTCGCGGTCGTTCAGCATCATCGCCCACACGCCGGGCGCGCCGGTGTGCGGCCGGAACGGCAGGCCGATCCGCGTCGAGTCCAGGTGGACGTGCACGTCGCTGAACGACGGGAACAGCAGCCGCCCGCGCCCGTCGACGGTGTCCGGCGCCGGCGCGGCGGCGGGATCGTGCGGCCGCACCTCGGCGATCCGGCCCTCGGCCACTTCGACGTCGCTGCGCTGTCCACCCCACGGGCGGACGTCACGGATCAACAAGGGAGCACCTTTCTCGACGAGCTCCCTTTGGTATACCAAAGCGGCGGGGCTGCGGCAACGTCACTTGGTGTGCCGGTACGGGCGCGTGTGCCCGGTCTCCGCGTTGTGCTTGGTGATGTCGTCGATCCCCATCTTTTCGAGCCGCGGGTACTCGGTCACGTCGAACACGTTGTCCTCGCGGCGATGCGGGTAGACGTCGTGTCCCTTGCCCGGCCAGTAGGGGAAGACCACGTGCGTGTCCTTGTTGGAGTTCTTGGCGAAGGTTTCGGAGACGTAGTCCCATTTCTCCTGGACGAGCGGCTTCCTCGGGTCCTTGGGATCGTTGATCCACCCGGGCATCTTGATGTTGTTGTCCTTGAGGGTGCCCTCGAGGGTGTTGCCGCCGTTCTGCTTCGCGATCTTGGTGGCCTTCTCCTCGACCGAACCGAGGTACTCGTCCTCTTCGCCGCGTTTGCGCTTCTTGGTACCGCCGGACCAGAAGAAGTGCTTGTCCGCCTTCAGGATCTGGTCGAGCTTCGGCTTGAACTTCTCGAACTCCTCCTTCGACATCTTGTCGACGTTGACGGGAGGCTTCCGCGGGCTCCTTCGCGGCGGCTGGGGTTGCCCGCTGGGGCCGACCGGCTGCGGCCGCTGCTGGCTCCCCGGCCCGGTCTTGCCGCAAGGCGGGACGAGGCCGAGCGGGTCGCCGATGAGCAGTGGCTGATCGACGTAGCCGACGGGGTTCGGCGCGGCCGCGAGGCCGAGCGGGTCCTGGCTGAGGTAGCGCGAGGTCCGCGGGTCGTAGTACCGGAAGACGTTGTAGTGCAGCCCGGTTTCCTCGTCGCGGTGCTGGCCGGGGAACGCCAGCGGCATCGACGCCGTGTCGGCGTCGGGCAGGGGCACGCCCCAGAAACTGCTGCGGTCCTGCCAGACCAGCGTGCCGCGTTCGTCGAGCATCTCGGTCGGCGTCCCGGCGGGCGACGTGATCACGGCGCGGAACAGGGCGTCCTCGAGGGCGCCGGTGCGCTCGATCTGCACGACGGGGCGATCGTCGTCGTAGCGTTCCCAGGTGAAGAGCCGGTAGGACTCGTCGGCGGGGTCGTAGTCCATCCGCTCGACCACGTTCATCCCGCTCCACAGGAACCGGACGTCGTGCGTGAGCTCGGCTTCCCCCTCCGGATCGATCAGCCAGCGGCGTTTGGCGAACCGCCGTCCGAGCGGGTCGTAGTGGTAGGTCCAGAGCGCGCCGTCGGGCGTGCGCACGGAGCGCAGCCGGTCGAGGTGGTCCCAGTCGTAGACGCAGGACCGGTCGGCGACGACCCGGCCCCGCTCGTCGGCGTTGTAGACGCCCTCGTCGTGGGTGATGTTGCCCGCCGTGTCGCGGGTGAACCGTTCGACTCCGGCGGGCCCGTGCGCCTCGCTGACCCGGCCCGCCGGGTCGAAGGAGAGCCGCCAGGGCCGGATCGCGTCTTCGACGGCGGCGAGCCTGCCGTCCGGCCGGTAGCCGTAGACACGCTGACCGACGCCCGCGATGTGCTCTTCGGCGAGCCGGTCTTCCGCGTCGAAGCGCCGCCGGAGCACCACGGTGCCGTCGACGCTGCGCGTGATCTCGCGCCCGGCGTCGTCGTAGGCGAATTCGATCTCGTGCCCGGCGATCCGCAGCGACCGCGGCAGCCCGGCTTCCGTGAACCGCCACTCACTGTCCACACCGGACGAAGTGCGGCGGACGAGGGTGTCGCCGTCGTGGCGCAGGCACACCCCGAGCCCGTTGATCGTGTCGACGACGACCTCGTCCCCGTCGTCATGGACCATCTCGACCCGCGACTCGGTGTTCTCGGCGACGGTCATCCTGCCGAGCGCGTCGTATTCGTACACCGTGACGTCGTCCGGGGTACGCCGTGCCACGACGTTGCCCTGCAGGTCGTAGGCATACTCGGTCGCGTCGCCGGTGCCGTTGGTCATGCGAAGCAGCTGACCCGCCGCGTCGTAGGTGTAGCCGATCCGGCGGCCGTCGTAGTCGATCTCCTCGACGAGCCGTCCCGCGGCGTCGCGGATGTAGCGCCAGGTGAGGCCGTTCGGGTTGGTCACCGAGGTGAGCCGCAGTTCGCCGTCGTAGGTGAACAGCGTCCGCGCGCCCGCCGCGTCGGTCTCCTCGGTGACGAGGCCGAAGGGGCCGTACTTGCGGCGCCGCGCGGCGCCGGTCGCGTCGCGGTGCTCGACGACGTGGCCTTCCGCGTCGTGCACCCAGGTCTCGCGGCCGCCGTCCGGGCCGAGCCGCCAGGCACGGCGTCCGTCGGCCGTCCAGCCGAGCCTCGCCGCACCGCCGGAAGCCGTGTACACGAGGCGGGGGCGGCCGAACAGGTCGCGGTCGCCGGGGCGATCCGTCACGGGCGCGTCGGTGAGCGGGTCGGGCGCGTCCGGGATCTCCACCGGCAGCCCGGTGCCGGTCAGGGTGGTGGCCGGGTCGAACGCGGGGACCGTCCGCCGGACGTCGCCCGCGGACAGCCGGACCTCGCCCTCGGCGTGTGTCAGCGACACCGTGTCCCCGCCGGGACGGTGGACGGCCACCAGTTCGCCGTGTTCGCCGTATTCGTAACCGGTCTCCCGGCCGAGTTCGTCCACTGTGGACAGAAGCTCGTCGCGCCGGTTCCAGGTGTAGCGCTGGGAGTTGCCCAGCGGATCGACGCGTTCGATCAGCTGCTTGGCGTCGTTGAGGCGGTACGTCCACGTGTGGCCGACAGCGTCGGTGTGCCGGGTCGTGCCCGGCTCGTAGGCGAACGTCGCGTTGTAGTACCCACTCGCGCCCACGGCGCGGACGCAGCGGCCGGCGTCGTCGTAGACGTAGCGGTACCAGGTGCCCGTGCGGTCCTTCCAGCCGACGAGGCGGTGCCCGAAGTCGTAGTCGAGGGTCATGGGGCGCCCGGCGTAGTCGGTGACGGTGCTCAGCTGGCCGAGCCGGTTGTAGGAGAAGCGCACGAGCGGCGGCTGTCCCGGGGCGCCGAGCGCGACGATCCGCCCGTTCGCGGTGCCGATCGCGAGTTCGACGCCGTCGCTCCGGCGAAGTCTCGCGGGCGATCCGTCGGGCGCGTAGGCGAACTCGGTGCGGGCGCCGTTCTGCTCGATGGCGGTGAGCGGCAGGGTTCCGCCCGTGCCGGCGAAATGCAGCTCGCGATCGCCCATCGACAGCCGATAGCCGTCCGCCGCGCGGCGCAGCCGGTGCCTCGGGCCTTGCGCCGGCAGGACGGATCCGCCCGCCGGATGAGGATAGGTCAGCACCATGCCGTCTTCGGCGTAGAACAGGATCCGGTCGCGCCGGAACGCCAGCCGTTGGTCCATTGTGGACGTCCAAGAAGGACCGAACCAGCGTCCGGCGGTGTAGGACGACAGATGCGTCCGGGACAGCTCCAGCTCCGCCGCGTCGCCGGGCAACGTCACGTCGACCTGCTTCATGACGACCTCGCCGGTCGCGATGTCGACGGGGTCGCCGCAGTAGTTCTTGGAATCCGACGGCGTCGAGCGGTCGCTGTCGCCGTCCTTCTTGGTGGTGTCGTTGCTGCCGCCCCGGTCCCGGTTGCCTCCGCCGCCGGTGCCGCTGGTGTTCGTCTGGTCGTTGTCGCTCTTGGTGTTGCCCTTGTCGTTGGAGTTGCCGCCGCCCCTGTTGTCGCCGCCGTTGTCGGGCTTGCCATTGCCGTCGGCGCCGGAGCTGGTGGTGCTCTCGTCGGGGTCCTTGTCCTTCTTGGTGTCGAGCCCGCGATCGTTGCCGCCGCCCTTGGTCTTGGGTGGCGGCGGGGCGTCGACCTTGCCGCCCTTCAGCTTGCCCAGGGCCTTGGCCGCGTCGTCGAAAAGCGTGTCGGCCCGCTTGAGCAGCGGAATCAGGCCCTTGAGCGCCTTGACGAGTTTGGTGGTGATGTCGGCGATCTTCGAAGCGGTCTTGGCGACCGCGGTGACCACCTGCGGCACCACCCAGGTCAGCCCGATGCCGAGGGTGAACAGCACCTGCAGCGCCCAGCTGATGAGGTGGCCGACGAGTTCGGCGATGATGTCCCGGACGAGGGTGCGGACGGCGGCGACGACCTCGCCCGCGATCTTGACCCCGCTGGAGGCCCCTTCGCAGCCCTTCTGCGCGGCCGTGAGGACGTTGACCGTGTCCGCCGAGCGCTCGCGATAGCGGTCCGAGGCTTCGCCCGCCCACGACTGCAGGTCGGCCTTGACCAGGTCCGACAGCTCGGTGCCGACGGCGCCGAGTTCCTTGGCGATGTTGGCCCAGGTTTCGGCCTGTGCCTTGATCTGGTCGGCGTCGCCGGTCAAGGCGTCGAGCGCGTCGGAGAGCGGGCCGACGTGTTCGAGCAGCCAGCCGACACCCGCGGCGAGGATCGACCCGAACGGATCCATGGCCATCGACAGCGCGTCGAGAGCCGTCCCGACGGCTCCCATCGCGACCGCGGCCCAGTCGCCCTTCTCGATGCCCTCTTTGAGGTCGTTCGCCGATTCCAGCAACGGGACGCCGGAGTGGTCCTTGGTCGAGTCCTGACGTTCAGCGACCAGCGGATTCGCCATATGTGCCGTCTTCCTGCTCCGGGATCCCCGCCGATGAGGGCAAGCGCTTTCTACCATCGCCGCGCTCCGGTTCCCCGTGCGGGAAAGGATCTTTGTCCGCGCGACGGGAGGACGACCCGTACGGGCAGGGTCTTGCGACTTCTGCTATGTGGAAGTTAACCTCCGCAGACTGAAATTGCCCGGCATCGCTCGCTTCTACCGAGAGGCGGATCCATGGTGAAGAGGACGCAGGCCGAAACGGCCGCGAGCGGCAGGCCCGAGGACGAACGGCTCGGGATCGGCAGGAGTTTCACTTACGGCATCCAGCACGTCCTGACGATGTACGGCGGGATCATCGCGCCGCCCCTGATCATCGGCGGCGCCGCGGGCGTTTCGACGGCCGAGATCGGGCTGCTCGTCGCGTCGTGCCTGTTCATCGGCGGGCTGGCGACGATCCTGCAATCGTTCGGCGTGCCCTTCTTCGGCTCCCGGTTGCCGCTGGTGCAGGGCACCTCCTTCGCGGGCGTGGCGACGATGACCGCGATCGTCGCCGACGGCGGACTGCCCGCCGTCTTCGGCTCGGTGATCGCGTCCGCGCTGCTCGGCCTGCTCATCACGCCGGTGTTCTCCCGGCTGGTGAAGTACTTCCCGCCGGTCGTCACCGGGACGGTCATCACGGTGATCGGGCTCAGCCTGATGCCGGTCGCGGCCCAGTGGGCGATGGGCAACAACACCAAATCGCCGGAATTCGGTTCGGTCTCCAACGTCGGGCTGGCCGCGATGACGCTGGCGATCGTGCTGCTGCTCAGCAAGGTCGCCGTCCCGGCGATCTCCCGGCTCTCGATCCTCCTGTCGATCGTGGTGGGCACCGTACTGGCCGCCGTGCTGGGCAAGGCCGACTTCTCCAAGGTCTGGGACGGCCCGATCTTCGCGGTGCCGGCCCCGTTCGCCTTCGGCTTGCCGACCTTCGACGTCGCCGCGATCGTGTCGATGTTCATCGTCGTGCTGGTGACCCTCACGGAGACCACGGCCGACATCCTCGCGGTGGGGGAGATCGTCGACACGCGCGTCGGCAAACGCCGGATCGGCGACGGGCTGCGCGCCGACATGGCGTCTTCGGCGATCGCGCCGGTGTTCAACGGTTTCATGCAGAGCGCGTTCGCCCAGAACGTCGGCCTGGTCGCGATCACCGGGATCAGGAGCCGGTTCGTGGTGACCGCCGGCGGCGTGATCCTGCTGATCCTCGGCATGCTCCCGGTGCTCGGCCGCGTGGTGGCCGCGATCCCGTACCCGGTGCTGGGCGGGGCGGGCCTCGTGCTGTTCGGCACGGTCGCGGCGTCCGGTATCAGGACGCTGTCCAAAGTGGACTACAACGGGAACATGAACCTGGTGATCGTCGCGGCCTCCGTCGGGATGGGGATGATCCCGATCGCGGCTCCGGAGTTCTATCACCACTTCCCGGCGTGGGTCGGCACGATCTTCCACTCGGGGATCAGCTCCGCCGCGCTCACGGCCGTCGTGCTGAACCTGTTTTTCAATCACCTGAAGCCGGCCAAGGCGGGCAGCGACCCGTCGGTGTTCGCGACGGCGACCCGGGTGATCGACTACTCCGACCTGAAAGCCTTCTCCCGCCTCAAGAACGGCGACAAGATCGTCGACGGCAAGATCGTGGACGCCGAGGGCAAGCCGGTGCAGGTGCGGGACGAGGAAGGCAGGCCGGTGTCCTACCGGATCGGCTCGGAGCCCGATGCGCACTGAGGTGTCGTGAGTGGCAAAGAGGGTTCTATTGAGGGTAAGTCAAACGTGGCGTAGACCCTCTTCGCTGACGTCTAAGCGCCGCTGAGTGTCCGCAAGGGACGGTCTCGGCCTGTCCGGTGTCCGGTTCATGCCTATATGTACGATCCTGGCCGGGGCCGTGAGTGATAATGAGGGTTAGAACCCTCTTTGCCACTCACGACCCCCGCCTGAAAGCCCTAAATCAGTCATTTCGGCCTGGAAGGTGTCCCTGACGTCTCTGGCTTCGGACCGCCCGTCACCTCGCCTCGCTCGGCGCGCCCGTCGAGGCGGGCGGCCGCCACGCGCGTGGACGTCACCGAGCCGGGTGACCTCAAGACCCTGTTCGACGTCGGTCTCGCCGGGCTACGTCCGCACCGCGCTGTCCGGCCACGCCGAACTCGGGATCGACCCCGCGGCGGCCGCGAGGGCGATCGCCTTCGCGACCGAGCAGCCGACGGCGTCGAAATCGGCGATCCGACGACCCGGCCGACGCGCCAAGGGTGCTGTTGACCTGGGAAAACGTGCGAATTTGGGATGGCAACGTGTGCGAACGGGCAAGACCTGCGACAATGGACGGCGAGATCGGGGCATCGAATGGGCTCAGACTCGCTATGAAGAGCAGGTAAAAAAGTATGGCTCAGGGCAGCGTTAAGTGGTTCAACGGCGAAAAGGGCTTCGGCTTCATCGCTCAGGACGACGGCGGACCGGACGTTTTCGTGCACTACTCGGAGATCCAGGGCAGCGGCTTCAAGTCCCTGGACGAGGGGCAGCGCGTCGAGTTCGAGATCGGCCAAGGTCAGAAGGGCCCGCAGGCCCAGCGCGTCGTCGCCATCTGACTTTCTTCACGCCGAAGGCCTCCATCCGTACCGGGTGGGGGCCTTCGGGCGTTTCGGGACCCGATATCGTCGATGCATGCTTGTGATCGTTCGTGAGCACCCGTGCGGCCGGACGCGGTGAGCCGCTCCGCCCTGGAACCCGAGCAGGTCGGGCGGAAGGTGCGGTTGCGCGAGGTCGGTCTCCGCGACCGCCGGGTCCTGATGGGCTTCGACCGTGACATGGCCCGCGAGGCGACGCCGCTGATCGGCGGCGGGCACCGGCATTGGGCTTCGCACCGTTCGGGGTCCGCGGGCGACGACATCCACTTCGGCATCGAGACGGTCCGCGGCCGGATGCTGGTCGGCTCGGTCTGCACCATCGGCGCCGACCCGGCGACCGGCCGGTTCGGCTACGGCATCGGGATCGCCCCGCGGCACCAGCGCTGCGGCTACGCCACGGACGCCATCACCGTCCTGCTGGCGCATATGTTCGGGCAGCGCGGCTTCCGCAAATGCGAGGTCAGCGTGTACGGCGGCAACCTCGCGTCGCTCTCGCTGCACGGCGGCCTCGGCTTCCGCGAGGAAGGCAGGCTGCGCGACACCGAGGTGGTGCGCGGCGAGATCAAGTACCTGGTGCGGATGGGCATCACGGCCGAGGAGTTCGCCGCACGGCCGTTGGTCGCCCTCGGCGACCTCGGCAGGCGCGGTCAGCACCGGCGGCCCCGCCGCGGCAAGCACTGGCGCGCGCCGGCCGCGGTCAGCGGCTGATCATCCCGGATTCGTAGGCGAAGACGACCGCCTGGACGCGGTCGCGGAGCCCGAGTTTCGTGAGGATACGGCCGACGTGCGTCTTCACCGTCCCCGGTGAGAGATACAGCAGCTCGGCGATCTCGGCGTTGGACAGACCCCTGGCCAGCTGCTGCAGCACCTCGTGTTCGCGTCCGGTGAGCAGGGCGAGCCGGTCGTCGGAACGCGAGGGCGCGGGCAGGCCGGTGACGACGCGGTCGAGCAGCCGCCGGGTGACGGTGGGTGCGAGGGTGGCCTCGCCGGAGGCGACCACGCGGACGCCGGCGAGCAGATCCGGTGCCAGCGCGTCCTTGAGCAGAAAGCCGCTGGCCCCGGCTTGGAGCGCGGCGTAGACGTATTCGTCCAGGTCGAACGTGGTCAGCACCAGGACCCGGGCCCGGTGGGCCGCGGCGATCGCGGCGGTGGCCTCGACGCCGTCCATCTCGGGCATCCGGATGTCCATCAGCACCACGTCCGGATCGAGCTCCGCCACCAGCGCGACGGCCTCCGCGCCGTCGCCCGCCTCGCCGACGACGTCGATGTCGTCGGCGTTGTCGAGGATCATCCGCAGGCCGGTGCGCACGAGCGACTGGTCGTCGGCGATGACCACCCGGATCGTCATGACGGCAGGGTCGCGCGGACGGCGAAGCCGCGCTCCGGACGCGGCCCCGCGTCGAAGGTGCCGCCCAGCACGTTCACCCGTTCCCGCATCCCCTCGATGCCGTGCCCGGAACCGGACGGCTCTTCCGCCGCGATGCCGTCGTCGGTCACTTCGATCTCCAGCGTCCCGGGCTCATATCGCATCACGATAGTCACCGACGCCGCCGGGCCGGCGTGTTTCAGCACGTTCGTCAGCGCCTCCTGCACGATCCGGTACGCCGCGAGGTCCACTGTGGACGGAAGTGGCCTTGGTTCCCCTTCGACCCGGAACTCGACCGGCGTGCCGGCGGACCGGATGTCGGCGGCCAGCCGTGGCAGGCGTTCCGCGCCGGGCCGGGGCTCCCATTCCGGTTCGTCCTGGCCGAGCGCGCCGAGCAGCCGCCGGATCTCGCTCAACGCGGTCCGCCCGGTGCCGACGATGGCGTCCAGCGCCTCCCGCGTCCGTTCCGGCCGCCGCTCCAGTTCGGCCTGGGCGCCCTGGGCCTGTAACACCACCACGGAAAGCGCGTGCGCGACGACGTCGTGCAGTTCGCGGCTGATACGCCCGCGTTCGGCGGCCACGGCCAGCGCGGCCTGGGTGTCCCGTTCGCGTTCGAGGTCGGCGGCCCGCTGTTCCAGCACCGACAGGCGGATCCGGCGCTGCCGCGTGTTCAGCCCGGCCAGCCACGCCACCGCCAGCGACAACCCGATACCGGGAAAACCGCCCCAGTCCTGCACCTGGTCGTCCTCGGGCCCGGGAGGCGCCAGCGGATCGATGATGATGATCCGCGGCGGCGTCGGGGCCGGTTCCCGCGTATTCGATTCGGCGGCGTGGAACGACCACGCCCCGGTGACCAGCAGGCCCGCCGCCAGCAGGGCGAACGAAAGCCGCCGCGACCCCCAGGCCGCGACGGAGAAGAGGCCGATCAACGCCACGACGTCGACCGGGCGGAGATCGTTGCCCATGGCCAGATGCAGGAGCGAGACGGTCGCGCCGGTCGCGAAGGTGACCACCGGATTGCGGTGCCGGACGAGCAGGGAAGCCAAGGCCACCAAGGAGGTCAGCCACCAACCGAGGCCCTCCGGATCGTCACCGGCGACCACAGTGGACAGTCCGATGAGGACGGTCAGCCCGATGTCGACGGCTTTCGGGTGATTCCTGAGGAAGGAGAGCACCAGTCGAGCGTAATCCCGGATCGGGCGTCGCGAATCCCTCTTCCGACAGAGCCCGGGATACACCTTGCGACAGATGCGCGAATACGGAGGCGCGGCCCAGCCTGGGTTCAGGAAGATCCTCGACAGAAACGGAATCCTCATGAGAAGGCTTCTCGTCGCACTGGTCGCCCTCGCCGGCATGGTGTCCTTGGCGAGCCCGGCCGCGGCGGCGCCACGACTGAAGTTGCCGCCGCCGACCGGCTCGCAGCCCGTCGGCTCCACCGATCTGCATCTGGTCGACTCTTCGCGCCGGGACCCCTGGGTGCCGGCCGGGCCGCGCGAGCTGATGGTGTCGATGTTCTATCCCGCGCTGCTGCCGGTCGGCCCGAAACGGCCGTATCTCACCTTGGCCGAGGCCAAGATGTTCCTGACCGAATCGGGCCTTCCCGACGTCGACCCCGGGCTGGTCGCCGGGCTCCGGACCAGTGCCAGGGTCGACGCGCCGCCCCTGCCGGGGAAGCGGGCGCTGGTCGTCCTGTCGCCGGGGTTCAACAAACCGCGCACCACGCTCACCGGGCTGGCGGAAGAGCTGGCGAGCAAGGGTTTCGTGGTCGTGCTGATCGGCCACAACTACGAGTCCTTCGGCACCGCCTTCCCCGACGGACGCGTCACCGGCTGCGTCGCGTGCGGTTCCGACTCGACGTTGCTCCCGCCGATCCGCTCCGCGGACGTCTCGTTCGTCCTCGACACCTTGACCGGCCCTTCGTCGCGGTGGTCCCGGCTGATCGACCGGACGCGGATCGGGATGGCCGGGCATTCCATCGGCGGGTACAGCACGCCGACCGCGATGGCCGACGACCCGCGGATCCGGGCGGGCGCCGATCTGGACGGCAGGCTGTGGTCGCCGATCCCCGCGTCCGGGATCGACCGGCCGTTCCTGCTGCTCGGCCGCGAAAGCGAGTACACCCCGGCCGGCCCGGACACGACCTGGGCGGGCAGCTGGCCGAACCTGACCGGCTGGAAGCGTTGGATCAGCGTCGCGGCCGCCGGGCACGCCTCCTTCACCGACGTCGGCGTACTCGGTGAGCAGCTCGGCCTGAGCGAGCCCGGCCAGCTCGGTGGCGAGCGCGCGATGCAGCTGACCAGGGCGTACGTCTCCGCGTTCTTCGACGCGAACCTGCGCGGCGGGCAGCAGCCGCTGCTCGACGGGCCGGTGCCGGGCAACCCCGAGATCAAGTTCTGGAACTAGCCGAGGCCGGTGAGGTCGGCGGAGAACTTCCAGAGCCGCTCGGCCTCACCGGCGTCGATCGCGTACGGCCGTACGCCGACCCACTCGCCCTCTTCGGCGGCGACTTCGGCGATGTCACAGTCCTCGCAGTAGAGCCCGCCCATCCCGTCGAGCCGGGGCGACGTCGCCGCCCAGACCTGGGTGGCCGCGCCCTGCTCCGGCGATTTGAACTCCGGATCGGCCTGGTTCCCGTGCTCGTCGATCCAGCCGCGCTCGACCATCTCCTCCTGCCGCAGATGCCGCTGCAAGGGAGTGAGGATCGCGCCCGGATGCAGGCTGAACGCGCGGATCCCGTGTTCGGCGCCGAGCCTGTCCAGGTGCACCGCGAACAGCACATTCGCCGTCTTGGCCTGGCCATAGGCGAGCCAGCGGTCATAGCCGCGCTCGAACTGGACGTCGTCCCAGCGCATCGGCGACGAGTGGTGCCCGGACGAGGCCACCGTGACGACGCGGGCGCCACCGGCGGCCGCCAGCGCGGGCCAGAGGCGGTTCACCAGGGCGTGGTGGCCGAGGTGGTTGATCGCGAAATGCGACTCCCAGCCGGGGCCGACCCGCCGTTCCGGCGCGGCCATGATCCCGGCGCTCGCGATCAAGACGTCGATCGGGCGGCCGGTGCCGAGGAAGCGGCGGGCGAACTCCTCGACGCTCGCCAGGTCGGCGAGGTCGAGCTCGCCGACCTCGGTGCCGGAGATCCCGGCGAGGGCGGCCTCGGCGTCGGCCGGACGGCGCGCGGGGACGACCACGTGCGCGCCGGCGTTCGCCAGCGCCCGGGTGGTTTCCAGGCCCAGCCCCGAATATCCACCGGTGACGAGGGCGAGCTTGCCCGAGAGGTCGATGCCGTCCAGTACTTCACCGGCGGTGCTGCGCGCGCCGAAACCGAAGCCGATCTTGTGTTGTGCGGTGCTCATGAGGCGGACGCTAAGAGCTAGAGGGCTCTCTAGGTCAAGGGCGCTATGGTCGGTCCGGTGACGGAACTCGCGATCGGCCAGGTCACCGCCCGGACGGGCCTCAGCGTGCACGCGCTTCGCTTCTACGAGAAGGAAGGGCTGCTCGCGGCACCGGTGAAACGGGACGCGAACGGCCGCCGCGTGTACAGCGAACAAGACGTCGAGTGGCTGTTGAACTGCACGAAGTTCCGGGCGTCCGGAATGCCGCTCGCCACCATCCGCGAATTCGCCGAACTCGTCCGCCAAGGGCCGGGAAACGAGGAAAAGCGGCTCGATCTGCTGCGGGACCATCAGAACACCGTCCGCGACCGGATCGCCGAGCTGGGCGATTGCCTGGACCTGATCAGCCGGAAGGTCGGGATCTACGAGGAGCATGTCGCGCGGGGGACCGCGAACGAACTCTGGCGGTAGCCCGTCACGTTTCGCGGCGTCCCGACCGGAGAACCCGTGAACGCGCGGGATGAAGAAGTACAGACGCTCCACTACGAAATCCGGATCGACACTCCCTAGAGTCCATAGTGGACGGACGTTGCCACCCGATCGGTGCAACGTTTCGCCTGGCGATGGTCAGGGGCGGCCCCTAAGCTTTGCCGCTCGTGACCTGCGAGGTGAGACGATGAGGTCCTTCGGCGCGGTGGATCCGGTCAAGGTGGCGCTCGCCGGGCTCACCGCGATGGCCCTCGGGATGGCGGCGGCGCTCAACGCCGACGCCCTGCCGGTGATCGGCGGCGGCACCACGTATTCCGCCGAATTCTCCGACGCGGGCGGGCTGCGCGCCGACAACGACGTCCGGATCGCCGGGGTGAAGGTCGGCAAGGTGTCCGAGATCGGCCTCGACGGCGATCGCGTTCTCGTCTCCTTCCGGGTGAAGGACGCCTGGGTCGGCGACGCCACGAGCGCGTCCATTCAGATCAAGAACGTGCTGGGGCAGAAGTACTTGGCGCTCGACCCGCACGGCGAAGCGATCCTCGATCCCGGCGACCCGATCCCGCTGCGGCGGACCACCGCGCCGTACGACGTCCTTGAAGCGTTTCGGGGCCTGTCGAAGACCGTCGACGCCATCGACGTCGACCAGCTCGCGAAAAGCTTCGACACAATTTCAGCGACCTTCGCCGATACGCCGGCCGACGTCCGTTCCGCGCTCGACGGGATCTCGAAGCTCTCCGGCACCATCGCCTCCCGGGACCGGCAACTCCGGACGCTGCTCGCGAACACACGTCAGGTCTCGCGGACCCTCGTCGACCGCGACACCGAGACCCAGCGGCTGATCCAGGACGGCAACGCGCTGCTGCGCGCGATCTCCACCCGCCAGCAGGCGATCAAGGAGCTGCTCGACGGCTCGAAACGGCTCGCGACCACACTCGACGGCATCATCGCCGACAACGACGGGCAACTGGGGCCGGTGCTCGAACAACTCGACCGGCTGACGTCGATGCTCCAGCGCAACCAGGATTCGCTGGCCAAGGGGATCGCCGCGTTCGCGCCGGCGATCCGGGTGCTCACCAACGTCGCGGGCAACGGGCGCTGGATCGACGGCTACCTGTGCGGGCTGGTGCTGCCCACGTTCGGCCCGCTCAACGAAAAGGGCTGTTTCGAGTCGTAACTCGCGTGATCTGACACGTAACTCGCGTGCTTGGAGGCGTAACTCACGTGTCAGGGCTTCGTCCGCCGCAGCCAGATCAGCCCGATCACCGGCAGCACCAGCGGGATGAAGAGGTAGCCCTGCCCGTACACGGACCACACGGTGGCGTGCGGGAAGGCCTCGCGGTCGAAGAGGCTGAACGTGCCGACAGTCAGCACGCCGAGCAGTTCGACGCCGCAGGCGACGAGCGCGACCCGCCACCAGCCCGCGCCGCGGCGGGCCAGTGCCACGGTGGCCAGCAGGTAGACGACGGCCGCGAACGCGGAGAGCGTGTAGGCCAGCGGGGCTTCGTGGAACTTGGTGCTGATCTGCACGGCGGCGCGTGAGGTCGCCGCCAGCGCGAAGATCGCGTACACGGCGACCAGGATCCGTCCCGGGCCGGAGGCCTTGTCCGTCGCGGTGTCCACCGTCTTCTCCTCGGTTTCCTCAGGCACTGGCGCCCGCCCAGACCTCGTTCAGCCGCAGCACCATCACCGGGATGGCGAGACAGGCGATGCCGAGGATCGCGGTGCTCGACCGGGTGCGCTCGGCCAGCGCCCAGAAGGTCCCGAGCGGGAGCACGATCAGGCAGCCGATCAGGTAGGCGAGATAGGTGGCCATGCTGCCGGGGCGGCCGCCGCCGATCAGCAGCACGACACCGATCACGAGCTGGGCGACCAGGAGGACTTCGACCACGGCGAGGCCGGCGAGCAAGGCGTTGTCCGGCAGCTTCTTGCGTGCCGCCTGCACGAAACTCCACGCCGCGACCAGCGTCGCGCAGATCGCGACGGTCACCGCGAACCCTGTGATCACGTCGGCCTCCTTACGGCTCCACCGGCGACAACGTACCTCCGGGCCGATCACCGCCGACGGGCGACCGGCGGGCTTCGTGGCGGGCGCCACGAAGGGCGGCCAGTGGTCCAGACCTCGGGTGAATAGATCACGAAGCGCGGCCGTTGGCGATCCGTCAATTCGGTCGCGCATTATTGTTTTCGCCGCCTGGACCAGGGATTACATCGCAGGTACGTGCCTGTTACACACCGACCGGGTGGTTGAAATCCGAGTTGATCTCACGCTGGGTACCCCTACCATTCGGTAGATTTCGAATTCACGACCCTGAACAGCCCATCCGAACCCCCGGTATGGCGGATTGGCCGTTCGGTGTCCGGCGGGTGGAATATTCTCCATCGCGATGGTGCACATGGCCCATCCGATTGGTGCCAAGGAGGGGGCGCTCGATGGACGTCCGGTACGAAGCGTATTGCTTCGCCGATCCGCTGTTCTTCGACGAGCAGCGAGAAAACGGGGACGCCGCCGACGATTTCGCCTCCCTGCTGCCCGCTCCCGAGACGGGCTGGCGCTCCGGAGTGCGCGGAGTGTGGCGGATGCTGCACCCTCTTGCTCGAAACCTTCCCTTGCAGGGCTGGAAAATCCACGTGTCGGCAGGGTTGGGCAACGCCGAGCGAGTGCTCACGAAGGTGCACGAGCATTGTATCGAGCACGATCTGTCCTACAAGCACCTCCGATCGCGGAGCACCCTGCTCGCCAGGAATTCGAAATACGCTCCGCGTGACGGAAGCGGAAAGTTGCTGACTCTTTATCCGGCTGACAACAACGAGCTCGAACGTGTTCTCGTCGCGTTGTCGGCGAAGCTCGACGGCGAACCAGGGGCGTACATTCTCAGTGATCTCCGGTATGGTGCCGGGCCGCTCTACGTCCGCTACGGCGGATTCGCCGAGCAATGGGTCGAACTCGACGGCAAGCGGGTTCTCGCGGTCCGCAAACCGGACGGGACACTGGTCCCGGACAAGCGCGAACCGACCTTCTCCGTACCCGACTGGGTGACGATTCCGGAGTTCCTCGCGCCTCATCTCGCAGCTCGCAAGAGCGGCGGCGCGGAGCAGTTCCCCTATCAGGTGAAGAGTTCGCTGCACTTCTCCAACGGCGGCGGCGTGTACCTGGCCGGCCGGAAGGCCGACGACGAACAGGTGGTCCTCAAGGAGGCCAGGCCCTTCGCCGGCCTGGACCGCGACGAGGTCGACGCCGTCGAACGCCTCCGCCGCGAGCACGAGGTGCTGGAGCGGCTGAAGGGGATCGACGGCATCCCCACCGCCTTCGACCGCTTCACCGTCTGGGAGCACCACTTCCTGGCGATGGAGTACATGCCGGGTATCGCGCTCGGCAACTGGCTCGCCCGCAACTATCCGCTCACCAGGCGGAACACCACCGACGCCGATATCGCCGCGTACACCAAGCGAGCGCTGGCGCTGGTCGAACGCGTCGAGCGGATGGTCGAGGCGGTCCACGATCGCCGGATCGTGTTCGGCGACCTGCACTCGATGAACATCCTGGTCGACGGGGACGACGACGCGGTCTCGCTGATCGACTTCGAGATGGCGTCCGACGTCGCGAGCGGCACCCGGCCCGCGCTCGGCGCGCCCGGCTTCCGCGCGCCGAGGGACCGGAACGGGTTCGAGGTCGACGAGTACGCGCTCGCCGTCCTGAAGCTGTGGATCTTCCTGCCGCTCAGCACGCTCCTCGAGCTGGCTCCGGCGAAGCTGCGCGGCCTCGCGGACTTCGTCCAGAAGCGTTTCGACGTCCCGGAGGGCTACGCGGACTCGATCGTCGCGGAGCTCGCGCCCCGGAACATGCCGCCGCTGACGAGCGCGACCGAGCTGGACCACGACAAGCCGGACTGGACGCTGGTCCGGAAACAGATCACCGAGGCGATCCTCGCCGCCGCGACCCCCGAACGCGCCGACCGGCTCTTCCCCGGCGACATCGAGCAGTTCCGCGTGGGTGGCGCGTGCTTCGGCTACGGCGCGGCCGGTGTCCTCTACGCGCTGAACGCCGTCAACGGGGACCGGTATCCCGATCACGAGCGGTGGCTGCTGGACTCGATCCGGCGTGACCCGCCGCTGCGGCCGGGGTTCTACGACGGGTCGTACGGAATCGCCTATGTCCTCGAAGAGCTCGGCTACCGCGACGAGGCCACCAAGCTGCTGTCGGCGTCGGCGACCCTGGTCGAGCAGACCACCGACCACGGCCTCGAAGGGGGCCTTTCCGGGATCGGCCTGACCCAGCTGCACTTCGCCGTGAAGCGTAAGGACAACGAGTTCGGCAGGCAGGCACTCGCCACCGCCGTCAAGCTCGCCGAAGCGCTCGAGACCGCGGACCCGCCCGGTGACTTCGCCAGGGCCGGGCTGCTCAACGGCTGGTCCGGGCCGGCGCTGCTGTTCATCCGGCTGTTCGAGCGCACTCGCGAAGAGGGCTGGCTGTCCTTCGCCGACCAGGCGCTGGAGCGGGACATCGAGGAGTGCGCCGAGTCCGACGACGGCTCGCTGCAGGTCCGCGACGGCGAGACCAGGACCTTGCCCTACGTGGGCGTCGGCAGCGCCGGAATCCTCATGGTCGCCGAGGAGCTGGCGAAGCACCATCCGGACGCGAAGGCGTTGAAGAGCCTTCCTGGGCTACGCGAATCTTGCCGCGGCGAATTCGTCATCCACCCCGGCCTGCTGTTCGGCCGGTGCGGGCTGATGACCGCGCTCGCCATGGGCGCCGAGCCGGACGAGCCCGTCCGCGAGGCCATCGACCTGCATCTTTCCCGGCTGGCCTGGTACGCGGTGCCGTACAAGGGCGGCCTGGCGTTCCCGGGCAACCAGCTGCTGCGGTTGTCGATGGACGTCGTCACCGGCGGCGCGGGCATCCTGCTCGCCCTCGCCGCGACCCTGGACGGGAAGGCCGTGCTGCCGTTCCTGTCCTCCGAAACTGCCGGTCGTTGACGGCCGGCGGACCGAGAAAAACTAGTGAAAGGGAACACCATGGAACTGGTTCTCGACCTGCAGGCCCTGGACGCCCCCGACGTTCTCGACGGCGGACACGGCGGCGGGAGCCACGGCGGCTCCAGCAACCTGAGCCTCCTCGCCTCCTGCGCGGACAGCACCATCAGCCTGCTGACCTGCCACTGATCCACAGCTGATCGCCGAGGGTGCGGGAGCGGCACAGGCCAAGTGCGCCGCTCCCGCGCTCTCATTTTGCCTTCCGGTTCATCTCGTTGGGATCACGTTCAAGGGAATGGGATGCGGAGCTCCGCCGATCGCCTGCTGGTCGTCGTGACCATGCTCGATCGTCCCCGCCTGATCGCGCTGATCCTGAGCGCGCTCGCCGGGACGGCCGCGGGACTGCTCCTGCCGGGAGCGCTCGCCGCCGCGGTCGACGTCGTCGTCGCGGGGCGGCCCAGCCTGCCCGAGGTCTCGTGGCTGCTCCTGCTGGGAGTCACCCAGATCGCCGTCACCCTGATCGGCGGCATCCTCACCGCCCGGATGACGGCGTCCGCGACGGCCTGGCTGCGCCGCAAACTCGCCGACCGCTATCTCGCGCTCGGCACCCGATCGGCCTTCGCCGACGGCGACGCGATCAGCAGGCTCACCGGCGACTGCACCGGCGCGGGACTGGTGGCCTCGGTCGTCGTCCAGCTCGGGTCGACCACCCTGATCTCCGGCGGAGCCGTCGTCCTGCTCGCGCTCATGGACTGGCGGCTCGCGCTCGTCTTCCTCGGCAGCATCCCGTTCGGCCTGATGCTCGCCCGTACGCATCTGAAGAACACCGCCGACGACGTCCTCACCTATCAACAGGTGTCCGGTGAACTGGCGGCGAGGATGGTCGACGCCGTCGCCGGGCTCCGCACGATCGCCGCGTCGGGCACCGCCGACCGCGAAGCCGATCGCGTCCTGCGGCCGCTGCCCAAACTGAGCCTCGCCGGCCGCGGGATGTGGCGCACACAGGCCCGGATGGTGTGGCGCTCCGGGCTGCTGCTGCCCGCGGTCGAACTCGCCGTGCTCGCAGCCGCCGGTTTCGGGGTGCTGGACGGCAGGCTGACCGTCGGCCAGGTCCTCGCGGCACTCGGCTACGTCGCGCTCGGCATGGGCCTGATCACGCAGATTCCCATGCTCACCACCCTTTCCCGCGCCCGGTCGGCCGCGCGGCGGATCACCGACGTGCTGGAGTCGCCGGTCCCCGAACCGGGTGAACTCGGCGTCGTCCCCGGGCGGGGCACGCTCGAACTGCGCGGCGTCACCGTCGAGGGCGCGTTGCGCGACGTCGACCTGCTCGTGCCGGGCGGCCGGTTCACCGCGGTCGTCGGGCGGTCCGGTTCGGGGAAATCCGCGCTGGTCAACGTCCTCGGCGGCCTGCTGACTCCGGACGAGGGGACGGCGACGCTCGACGGCCGTCCGCTGGAGAAGCTGCGGCCGTACGAACTCCGCGCGGTCGTCGGGTTCGCCTTCGAACGGCCCGCTCTGCTCGGCGCGACGATCGGCGACGCCGTCGGCTACGGCTCGTGGGCCGGCGAGGCCGCCGTGCGTAACGCCTGCCGGTCCGCGCAGGTCGACGATCTGATCGTCCGGCTGCCGGACGGCTATCGGACGCCGCTCAAGGAGACACCGCTTTCCGGCGGGGAGGCGCAGCGGATCGGGCTGGCGCGCGCGATCGCGCACGCGCCGCGGGTGCTCATCCTGGACGACGCCACCGCCAGCCTCGACACGGTCACCGAAGCCGCCGTCGAGGAGGCGATCGAACGCACCCTGCCCGGCCGGACGAGGGTGGTGGTGACGCATCGCGCCGCCACCGCGTCGCGGGCGGACACGGTGGTGTGGCTGGAAGACGGCCGCGTCCGGGCGGTCGGCGCGCACGACGGGCTGTGGCGGACTCCGGCTTACCGGGCCGTCTTCACCGAGGGCACGCAGTGAGCGTCTGGGGGCTTTATCGCTCGGCGCTGGCCGGGCAGTGGCGCGGCGGGCTGGTCCTGCTGACCTGCTCCGTACTGGAGAGCGCGCCCGCGTTCTTGTCCGGTCGCCTGGTCGAACTCGCGGTTGACGAGGGGTTTGCCGCGGATCGGCCAGGCACCGGACTGCGTTGGCTCGCGGTCTTCGGGCTGGTCGCCGTGCTCGGCGCGTTCGGTTCGCGGCTGGTGTGGCATCAGCTCGGCAAGGTCGTCGAGCCGTTGCGCGACGCGCTGGTGACCGCCGTCGTGCGCGGGGTCCTGCACGATCCGGCACCGCCGCGCAATCAGCCGGACGCCAGCGGCGTCGCCCGCATCACCCAGCACGTCGAGGTGGTGCGCGACGCCACGGCCGGGCTTCTGGTGCAGGCGCGCGGGATGGTCGTGACGACGGTGGCGGCGCTGGCCGGGTTGTTCACCGTCGCCGGTTCACTCGCGCTGATCGTGGCGATCCCGGTGGTGGTCTCGGTCCTCCTGTTCGCCTGTCTGCTCCCGTCGCTGGCGCGGCGTCAGCGCGCGCTCGCGCTGGCCGACGAGCGGACCGCCGAGGTCGCGGGCACGTCGTTGTCCGGGATGCGGGACATCGTCGCCTGCGGCGCGGAACCCCTTGCCGCGCTGGAGCTTTACGACGCCATCGAAACGCAGGCCGCGGCGGCCGTGCGGGTGGCGCGGTCCGGGGCGGCCAGGACGGTGGTGATCGCGACCGGCGGTTTCGTGCCGCTGCTCCTGGCGCTGCTGGTGGCGCCGGGCATGGTCAAGGACGGGGTACTCACCGCCGGGGCGGCGCTCGGCGCGCTCGTCTACCTGGCGACGACGATGCAGCCGGCGTTGCGGGGGCTGGCCTCGACCGCGAGCACTGTGGTGCTGCGCCTGATCGTCGCGTTGCGGCGGCTCGCGGAGACCGCGCAGGCCGAACCGGAACCCGATGGCACGGCCGAACCCGACGGGACCGCGATCTACGTCCGTGACCTGACCTTCAGCTGGGGCGCGGCCGCGCAGCCGGTGGTGCGCGGACTCGATCTGCACCTGCGCCCCGGCGAACGGCTCGCGGTCGTGGGGCCGAGCGGCATCGGCAAGTCGACCCTGGCCGGGCTGATGAGCGGCATGCTCGAACCGCAGGCGGGCCGGGTGCTGCTCGGCGGCGTGCCGATCCGGGAGGTCCCGGCGGCGCTGCGGCACCGGATGGTCGCGTTGATCCCGCAGGAGGCCTACGTCTTCGCGGGGACCGTGCGGGACAACGTCGGCCTGTTCGCGCAGACCGCGATGGACGGCGAACTCCTGGCGGCGGTGACGGCCGTCGGCGCCGAGTCACTGGTCACGCGGCTGGGCGGGCTCGACGGCGAAATCGGGCACGGCACGTTGTCCGCCGGCGAGGCGCAACTGATCGCGCTCGCGCGGGTGTACGCGAGCGAAGCGGGTGTCGTCGTCCTCGACGAGGCGACGTCGCACCTCGACCCGCCCGCCGAAGCCCGCGCGGAACGGGCGTTCGCCGAGCGGGGCGGGGTGCTGGTGGTGATCGCGCACCGGCTGACGTCGGCGTTGCGCGCGGACCGGGTCCTGGTGATGGACGGCAAGGAGACCGCCCTGGGCACCCACCTCGAACTCATGGACCGGTCCACGCGCTACGCCCAGCTCATGCACGCGTGGTCGCCGCGGCTACCCCAGCCCAGTGCGCAGTTCTTCCAGGGCGCTCCTGAGTAGACCCTCGACGGGGACCGGGCGCCGGGATTCGCGATCGACGAAGACGTGCACGAAGTGTCCTTCCGCGATCACCGTCTCCTTCGAGTACATCCCGACCTCGTAGCGGACGCTGGACCGGCCGAGATGTCCCACCCGCAGGCCGACCTCGAGTTCTCCCGGGAACGACACCGAAGCGTGGTACTTGCACTGCGATTCCACGCACAGCCCGATGACCCCGCCGGTCTCGATGTCGAGGCCGCCGCGCTCGATCAACCAGGTGTTGATCACGGTGTCCATCACCGAATAGTGGACGACGTTGTTGACGTGCCCGTAGACGTCGTTGTCCTTCCACCGCAACGGAACCGTCTGCCAGTGCGGGTACTCGGCGTTCACCACAGCGTCACCGATTCCCGCAGGATGACGGCGAGATCCGCTTCGGACGCCTCACGCGGCGCCGTCGCCAGCAGGCGTTGTTGTTTCACCGTGCCGGAAACCAGTGAGTCCACATCGGACTCCGTGTAGCCGACGGCGCCGATCCCGTTGGGGATGCCGATCTCCCGCATGAGCTGCCCCAGTACCGCGGGCAGGTGGTCCCGCAGATCGCCCGGCCATTCGTAGTCCGGCGCGAGCAGCCGGGCCACCCGGATGTGCCGGTCCGGCGCGGCGTCGAAGGTGAACCGGAACGCCGCCGGCGCCGTCAGCGAGACGGCCATCCCGTGCGGCACCATCGCTTCGTCACCCGGATACCCGGACGGGTGGAAATCCCGGACCTGCCCGGCGATCGGATACGCGTTGGCGTGCGGGATGTGCACGCCGGCGTTGCCGAAGCCGAGCCCGGCGAACGTCGCCGCGAGCGCCATCGCCTCGCGCGCCTTCATGTCGGAGCCGTCGCGCACGGCCGCGGGCAGCGCCCACGACAGCAGCCGCAGCGACTGCTCGGCGAACATGTCGGCCAGCGGATTCGAGCCACAGTAAGGAACCCGGTCCTCCGGGCGCTTCCGGTCGAACTCGGTGTACGGCTTGGCGGTATAGCTTTCCGCGGCGTGGCAAAGGATGTCCATCCCGCTCGCGGCGGTGACCTCGGGCGGCTGCGAGACCGTCAGCCTCGGGTCGACCACGGCGAGGCTCGGCCGCATCCGGAGATGGCTGATGCCGCTCTTCACCCGCAGTGACAACACGTCCAGCACGCAGACGGTGGTGCTCTCCGAGCCCGTCCCGGTGGTGGTCGGCACCGCCACCAGCGGTTTGAGCGGCGAGCTCGGGGCGCGGCCCCCGCCGACCGGCGCGTTGACGTAGTCCATCAGGTCGCCGTCGTTGCTGGTCAACAGGTTCACCGCCTTGGCGGTGTCGATGGCCGACCCGCCACCGACGGCGACGAAGGCGTCCCACTCGCCCTGTCCGCGGGCGAAGTCGACGGCCTTGCGCATGCTGACGTCGGTCGGCTCGACGTGCACGCCGTCGAAGACGACGGCTTCGATGCCGTAGGTCCCGATGCCGTCGGCGATCCGTTGTGGCCAGCCCGTCGCGGCCACGCCCGCGTCGGTCAGGACGAGCACCCGGCGGGCGCCGTACTGGGTGAGGTCGTAGCCGATCTCGTCGCACGACCCGGCGCCGTACTTCAAGGCCGGCGCCCCGTAAGTGAAAACAGTTTCACGTCCGGCGGTGGCTGAGGTCACGTTTTCGTGCTCCCTTGCTCGAACACGTTCCGAATTTCGGACATTCCGCCGCTCCGGGGTTGCCGGAATCGGAAGATCGCTTGACGGCACCGATCACCGCCCGCCTAAGCTCTTCTCATTAGATACCAACCGGGAGCGTCCGTCGCCCAGACGGCCGTGCGGATCCTGACCGAGGCGCAGATCCACCGCGTGTACGCGGTGGTGGGTGAGTCCTTCCTGGATCTGCTCGACGCGCTGCAACGCGAACGCTCGATCACCTTCGTCTCGGCGAGGCACGACTCGGGCGCCGCCTTCATGGCCGAGGCCGAAGGCAAGCTGACCGAGCACCCCGCGGTACTGCTGGCGGGCCGCGGCCCGAGCGCGGCGAATCTCGCGATCGGGGTCTCCACGGCGTACCAGGACGAGAGCCCGATGGTCGTCCTCCTGGAGAACCCGCCGCAGAATCCGGGCCCGACGAGCGAGCTGCCCACCGCGGACCTGACCGCGATGTTCGAGCCGATCGCCAAGTGGACCGGTCGCGCGGAATCCCCCGACGAGGTCCCCGGCCTGCTGGTCGAGGCGCTCAACCGCTGCCGCGAGGGGCGGCCGGGGCCCACCGTGGTCGCCGTCCCCGCCGATTTCTGGGGTGTCCCGTTCGATTCGGCCAAACCGGTCGCCGCCGTGCGCCCACCCGCCACCGGCGCGCTCGGCCGGACCGCCGAGGCGGTCGCGCAGCTGGTCGACGAGGCCCGCTACCCGGTGGTGATCGTCGGCGGCCGGGCCCGCGCGGCGCGGGAAGAGCTGATCGCGGTCGCCGACGAGCTCGCCCTGCCGGTGTACAACGCGTTCCGCCGTCAGGACGCCTTCCCCGAGAACCACGCGCGCTACGCCGGCCATCTCGGCATCGGCATCCCCGCGCGGCAGCTCGACGCGCTGGAGCGCGCCGACCTCGTGCTCGCGCTGGGCACGCAGCTCGACGAGGTCACCACCCAGTCCTTCCGCTACCCGACGCCGTCGCAGACGCTGGTGCTGGTCGGCACCGGGATCGAGCCCGCCCGCCGCGGCGGCCTGACCTTCCGGGTCGACTCCGAGGTCGAGCCCTTCCTGCGTGAACTGCGCAATGTGGCCTCGCCGCGGCAACGGCGCGCGTCGGCCGCGAACGCCGCCGTGCACACCTTCATGACGCCGCCCGACACCAGCGGCGCCACCCGCGTCCACCCCGCCGACGTCATCCGCGCGGTGCGCAAACTCGCGCCCGAAGACGCGATCGTGACCAGCGACGCGGGCAACTTCGCCCAGTTCATGCACCGCTACTGGTGTTTCACCGCGCCGCGCAGCCAGCTCGGCCCGAGCAACGCGGCCATGGGCTACGCCGTTCCCGCGGCGGTCGCGGCGAAACTCGCCGAACCACGCCGGACGGTGATCGCGATGGCGGGCGACGGTGGCGCGCTGATGACCGGGCAGGAGATCGAGACCGCCGTCCGCTACCGGGTGCCGGTGACCGTCCTGGTGTTCCAGAACGGGCTGCACGGCCCGCTCGCCGTGCACCAGGCGCGCAAACACGGACGCCTGTCGGGGGTCACCGTCCCGGTCACGGACTTCGCGTCGTGGGCGCGCGGGCTCGGCGCCGCCGGGTACACCGTCGACGACCGGGAAGAGCTGGAGCCGATCATCGCGAGCGCGCTGGTGCGGCAACGGCCTTGTGTGATCGACATCCGCACGGATCCGGACGTGGTGACCCCGGACATCCGGCTGACGAGCCTGCTGGGCGCCGCGAGGCCGCAACAAGGCGGCCAGTAGGGGCCGCCACGCCGGGTACCGGACGGTACTTTTTCTCAGGGGATACACAGAAACCCTTGTGGTGCCGCCTTCACCTGCCCCAAAGGGTGGGAACGAGGTGACGACTCGGCCGACTTTCGGTCGCGGAGACCGGATTTTGTCGGTCGCCCGTGGCACAATCGCGGCAACACCGAGCCGTCCGATATGGACCGGAGCCGAGTGCCGGTGGGGTTGTTGGCACGCAGTACGTACCTAGAGCGTTGTGTTGACACTGGGAGAAAACATGGCTGACGAAACGAAGCCACAGGACAAGTCCGTTTCCGGCGTGGTGCCGGTGCAGTTCAGCGCGGACGCGGAGACCCACGACATCGCCGTCGTGGCCACGAACCGGGAGGCGTTGCGCCGTTCGCCGTTCGGCAACGAGGCGCCGCTGCGCGCGGCCAGCGGGGAATAGCCCGGCCGGTGGCCTCTCCGGCCCGAGAGGTACAGTCGGTAAAGGTGCAGTGCGGCTGCGCACACCGGGGTGATGACGCTTGTCCGCCTGCGTGAGGTGTGCTTTACTGCACCAGGTCTCGTTTTTTGTGTTCGTGTTGGTTCACGCTCGCAGAACTCAGCGGGCGTAGTGTCTCCTCGTGTTTCCGGGGAAGCAAACCGTCTGGTCATGACCCGGGCTGCCGACGTGGCTTCCTGTTTGTTTGTGTTGCATATGGAGATTTTATGACTCAGGGCACTGTGAAGTGGTTCAACTCCGAGAAGGGGTTCGGCTTCATCACTCCCGACAACGGCGGCGGCGACGTCTTCGTGCACTACAGCGAGATCAAGGGCAACGGCTTCCGTACCCTCGAGGAGAACGCCCGCGTGGAGTTCGAGATCGGGCAGGGCGCGAAGGGTCCGCAGGCCACCTCGGTCACCGTGATCTGATCCAGGTTTTCCAAGCAGGGCCGTCTTCCCCTCGGGGAGGCGGCCCTGCTGCTTTTCCGGGTCCGGCCCGGGGGGGGGGGGGGGGGGGGGGGGGGGGGGGGGGGGGGGCGGCCCCCCCCCCCCCCCCCCCCCCCCCCCCCCCCACGACTCAGCCGGGGGAGACGAGCCCCGCCTCGTAGGCGAGCACGATCGCCTGGGCCCGGTCCCGCACGCCGAGTTTCGCCAATATCCGGCCGACATACGTCTTCACGGTCTGCGCCGACAGCACCAGATCCGCGGCGATCTCCGGATTGGAGCGTCCTTTCGCGATCAACCGCAGCACTTCCCGCTCGCGTTCGGTGAGCACGTCGAACCGCGCCGGCGACGGCGGCGGAACCGGTGCGGCGGCCACGAAATTCGCGATGAGCCGCTTCGTGACCGCGGGGGAGAGCAGCGCGTCGCCGGCGGAGACCACTTCGATCGCGTTGATCAACTCGGCGGATGGCGCGTCCTTCAACAGGAATCCGCTCGCGCCCGACCGCAGCGCCTCGTAGACGTAGTCGTCCAGATGGAACGTCGTCAGGACGATCACCTTCGGCTTCTCACCGTCGCCGTCGAGCAACCGCCTCGTCGCTTCGAGGCCGTCCATGACCGGCATCCGGATGTCCATCAGGACGACGTCCGGCGGCGTCGCCAAGGCCGAGATGCCCGCGAGCGCCGCGATCCCGTCACCGGCCTGGCCCACCACGTCCAGCCCCGGCTGCGCGTTCAGCAGCCCGGCGAAGCTCTCCCGCACCAGTGCCTGGTCGTCGACGATGAAGACGGTCGTCACGCGTCACGTTCCCCCGGGAGATCCAGCTTGACGGCCACGCGGAAACCGCCGTCCGCCCGCGGCCCGGCCTCGTAGGTGCCGCCGACGAGCGTAACGCGTTCAGCGATCCCGGCAAGGCCCGTGCCGTCGCCCGCCGTGGGGGCCGCGGGCCTCGATGGCGGCCCGTTTTCGACGAGGATCGTGAGCCCGTCCGGTTCCCGCCGCACCGTGACGTCCACTCCCGCCCCCGGGCTGTGCCGCGCCGCGTTGCTCAACGCCTCCTGCAGGATCCGGTACGCGGCCAGTTCGATCAGGGCGGGAACGCCGTCCCCGCCGGAGAGTTCCGCCCGGATCTCGATCCCGGACGCCCGGCAGCCGTCGATCAGGGACGGCACCTCGGTGAGCCCGGGCTGCGGCTCGTGTTCCGGTTCGGCGTCGGTCTCGCGCAGTACGCCGACCAGCCGCCGGGCCTCGTCGAGCGCTTCCCTGGCCGCGATCCCGATGGCGCGGAACTCCTCCTCCGCGGCCTCGGACACGTCCGGGACGCGATAGCGGGCGCTGTCGGTCCGCAGCGCGATCAGCGAGAGGTGATGGCCGATGATGTCGTGCAGTTCCCTGGCGATCAGCGCGCGTTCCTGCAACGAGGCCCGTTTCGTCCGCTCCTCGACCGTCGTGCGCTCGGCCGCGTCGGCCTGCTCCAGCGCCCGGCGGCGCTGCTGCATCCCGTAGCCGGCCACGATGGTCGCGGCCACCACGAGCAACGACCACACCAAGGTCTTCGTGCCCGCGCGCGGTAGCTGGGCGATGCCGACCGCGACGGCGAGTGTCACCGCGATGATCGCGATCCCCTTGCCCTGCCCGGGTTTCGTGCGGGCGAGGGTCAGCGCGAGCACCGGCAGATACGGCAAGACCTGTACCTGCAACGGCCAGTCCGACAGCGTCGGGCCGAAGAGGGCGTGGTCGGCGGGGAAGAGGATCGCGACGATCGCGCCGACCATGCCCGCCGCGGCCACCCGGACGGCGGTCAGCGGGCGTTTGACGACCAGCAAGGGCGGCACGATCTGCAGGATCAGCAGGAAGAAGATCAGTGGCACGCTGGCGCCGCCGAGGTAACGCGCCCACGTCCCGTACGTCAGGCCCACCAGCACCGCGAGGGCGGAACCGGCGAGGACGGCCTTGATCCAGACCGGCACGCGCCACCAGGCGGACGGCGGTTCGAGATCGGCGTCGCGGCCGGTGAGGAGCGCCCACCCCAGTGAGGCGCCGAACGAGTCCATGGCTCGACGCTAACGACGCCGCGGACCGGGCACATCCCCTCCTGGGGGACACCAGGAGTCCCCCACGGGGTGACGCGGACTGCTCGCCCGGGCGGGATGTGCCGGACGGCGGCGCGCGGCCAGGCTCGGTTCATGAACGACATCAGGGGGATGCTCCGGCTGTCCGCGTCGGCATGGCTGACCGCGGGGGTGGTCATCGCGATCTACGTCGAGATCGTCAACGCCGGGGCGGTCGATCCGCTGGCCACCACCTTCAGCGAGTACGTCCATGTCGGCCAGGGCGCACGGCTCGTCGGGGTCGCCATGCTGGCCACCGGCTTCGGCGCGCTGACCGTCGCGGCCGGGGTCCGGCTGGCCGGAGCGGTGTGGGCGGGCCGGCTCGTCGCCGTGTTCGGCATCGGGCTCTGCCTGCTCGCGGTGTTCCCGCAGGAGCCGATGGACCAGCCGCTGACCTGGCACGGCGCGATCCATCGGTATGTGGCGCTCGCCGCCTTCACCGCGTTGCCGGTGGCGGGCCTGGCCCTCGGCGCGGCCCGGTGGCTGTCCTTCGCCACGTTGGCCGCGCTAGTGGTCTTCGTGTCGACGTTCCTGGTCGATGCCCGCGCGGTGAGCGGGCTGGCCGAACGGATCCTGCTGGTCCTCGAACTCGCCCTTCTGGTCGCCTTCGCGCGCCGAAGTCGCGGTGGCTTTGTGATGCAACCTCGTGCAACTCTTTCTTTCGTGGCCCGGACGTCGTTTCCTTGTAGGGACTTGGCGCGGCAGCGGAGGACATGTGGGCGAAGCGGTTGCGGGGATCGTGGCGAACCCCGCTTCGGAGCGTGACATCCAGAGCCTGCGTTCGGCACTGAGGGTGGCCGGCGTCGGCCGCGTGATGGTGTGGACCGACGCGGGGAAGATCATCGGCACCGTCCGCCGGATGGTGGACGCGGGTGCGAGCGTGCTGATCTGCCTGGGCAACGAGACCATGATGCGGGCCGCGGCGGCCGCCTGTGGCGACGTCCCGCTGCTGATGTTGCCCGCCGGGGGCGCCGACGAGTCCACCGTCGCCGGGCTCGCCGCCGGGCTGGTGGCCACCCATCAGGTGGACACGGACCTGGTCACGAACCGCGCGACCGTGCTCGAGGTCGTCACGAAGGCTCGCCGCGAGATCGCGCTGATCGACGTCAGCGTGTGCTCGGAGAGCCGGTGGGATCCCCTGTCGCTGACCGAGCTGTACTGCACCTTCGCGGTTCCGGACGGGGTCGGGCTGTCGAGTATCCCCGGGCGGCTGTGCCCCAGCCCGAAGTCCACTGTGGACGGTGTCGCGGTCTCGCTCGGGCCGGTCGACGAGACGCCGTACGTCGTGCAGGCGCCGATCGCGCCCGGCGAGGTCCGGGCGGTGGGCGTCCGCGGCTGGAGCGTGCTGCACGCCGGGGTCCGCGTCGATCTCGCCGCCGGCGGCGGCTCCATCGCGCTGGACGGCCAGCCGCATTTCGTGCTCAAGCAAGGAGAGAGCGCTTTCGTCGAACTGAAGCCCGATGGGCCGTGGTGCGTCGACGTCCGCGCCGTGATGGCCGAGGCCACCAGGACCGGCCTGCTGCTGGGCCGGAAACCGACGGGGGCCTTTGCCGCGTCCCACCTGGCGGACGCGCCCTTCCCCGGGTAGCCCACGCCCAGGTCACAGAGACCTTCCGCTCCCCGGGACGCCCGGGCACACTGGCCTGAACAGAGCAGAAGGAGTAGGCCAGGTGCAGCTCGAGGCGGCGCTGCCGGTCGGTGCGGATCCGCGGCGGCACGCGCGTGCCCTCGCCGAAGTGCGCGAGGCCGCGCTCGCCGGGACCACGCTCCCGGGACGGCCGCGCGCGGTCATCGGCGCGTCCTGGCAGCGTATGCGGCGGCTGGGCCTGGACCCGGATCGCGGCTCGCCGACTTCTCCGCTCGCCCCGGAACAGCTGGAAGCCCGGCGTCGCGGCAGCGGCCTCGCGGCCGTCCTCCCCGACCTTCGCGGTGGTCTGATCGGCCTCGCCGAGGAGGCCGCGCACATCATGGCCGTCGTCGACGCCGACGGCCGGGTGCTCTGGCGCGACGGCAGCGTCGCGGTCCGGCGTCGCGCCGACGGGCTCGGGTTCGTCGAAGGGGTCGACTGGCACGAGCCCGCCGCGGGCACCAACGCCATCGGGACCGCGCTGGTCGCCCGGCATCCGGTGCAGGTCTATTCGGCCGAGCACTACGTCAGCAACCAGCACGACTGGACCTGCGCCGCCGCGCCACTGCACGATCCGAGGAACGGCAGGCTGCTCGGCGCCGTGGACCTCTCGGGACCGGCGTCCACCGTGCATCCGAGCACCCTCGCCCTGGTCGACGCGGTCGCGAAGCTCGCCGAAGCGCATCTGCGCACCACGCACCTCTCGGATCTCGAACGGTTGCGCGGACTGGCGACGCCGCTGCTCGCCAAGGTGAAGGGCCGGGCGGTCATCACCGACCCGCACGGCTGGATCGCGGCCTCGGCGGGGCTGGTCCCGGTCGGCCGGATCGCGCTGCCGAACGACGCGGCCCCCGGCCGCACCTGGCTGCCGACGTACGGGAATTGCCTGCTGGAGCCGCTGCCCGGCGGCTGGCTCGTCCGGCTCACCGAGGAGGAGGACGCGCCGCCGACCAGGGTGGTGCTCGATCTGAGGTCTTCGCGGGAAAGCACGCTGCGCGTCTCGGGCGCGGCCGGCACCTGGTCGCATCGGCTGAGCCCGCGGCACGCGGAAATGCTGTACGTCCTCGCACGCCATCGTGAGGGGAGGTCGGCGTCGGAACTGTCGCTCGACCTCTTCGGCGACGCCGGCCGCACCGTCACCGTCCGCGCGGAGATGTCCAGGATGCGGCGGCATTTCGGCGGGTTCCTGCTGGCCAGGCCGTACCGGTTCGACGACGACGTCGAGGTCGTCGTCGAACGGCCGGCCGACGGCGAGGTTCTCCCCCACTCCGTCGCGCCCGCCGTCCGGGCTTGAACGTCCAACCACCGCTCAACCCGCCGGTGGTCCCGCTCCACCCCTCGACGTGCCTAACGTCCGTGACATGGGAAAAATGAACGTGAAAGGCCTGTTGGGGCTGGTAGTCGTGGGTGTCATCGTCCTGCTCGGGTTCCTGGCCTACCGGCTGATCCTGGTCGAGATGATCACGCGTCTGAGCGATCACTGAGGGGGGAGATGGGGAAGCGGGAGAAGCCGCTGCTGCCGGACACGATCGCGCCGAGCTGGCTGGTCGTCCAGCTGCTCGGCACGGCCGCGGTCGTGGTGGTGCTGCTGACCGCGAGCGAGTCCAGTCCGTGGATCTGGGCGGCGTACGGCGTCTGCGGGGCCTGCTGGCTGGGTTTCGTGGCGGCCTCTCCGCGCTTTCCCCGGATGGCGACCGTCCTGCTCGCGGTGGCGAGTGTCGCGCCGTCGATCGCGCTCGGCTGGGCGGAGGATTCCTCCGCCATCGTGCTGGCGGTGGTCACGGTCAGCCGGTTCGCCACCCTGACCGAGCCGTCGGTGGCCGCCATCTTGGGGGTGGTGGGGCTCGACGCGAGCCTCGCGGCGGTCACCGGCCTGGTCGCGGGCGCGTCCGGACCGCTGGTGTTCGGCAACGTCGGCGTGCTGCTCGTGCTGATGCTGCTGGGCTTGAACCGGCGGCAGTACGAGGTGCAGGCGGCGCAGGCGGCCGCGTTGCTGGAGCAGACCAAGCTGGCGCAGACCGAACACGCGCGGGCGGCGGCGCTCGACGAGCGCACCCGGATCGCCAGGGAGATCCACGACGTGCTCGCGCATTCGCTGGGAGCGCTGGGAATCCACCTCGAGGTCGCCGAGGCCCTGCTCGCCGAGAAGTCCGATGTGGACGGTGCGCTCGGCAGGGTCCGGTTGTCGCGGCGGCTGGCCGCGGACGGGCTCGCCGAGGCACGGGACGCGGTCGCCGCCCTGCGCAGCGACGTCCCGCCACTGGCCGAAGCCTTGCGGCACTTGGCGGACGCGCACCACGACAAGGTGCCCTTCGAGGTCGTGGGGGAGCAGCGGCCGCTGCCGTCCGCCGCGGTGGTCTCGTTGGTGGGCGTCGCGCGGGAGGCGCTGACCAACGCGGCGAAGCACGCTTCGGGGCGGCCGGTGTCGCTCCGGCTCCGGTTCACGCGGACGGAGGTCCGCTTGGAGGTGTGGAACGAACTCGGCGACACCGTCCGATCGGAGGACGCCGGCGGATTCGGACTCACCGGGATGCGCGAGCGGCTCGCCCTCACCGGTGGCACGCTGACCGCGGGCCCGGGTGACGGGCGCTGGACGGTGGAGGCGGTGGTGCGGGCGTGATCCGGGTGGTCGTGGTCGATGACCAGCAGGTCATGCGCGAAGGGCTCGTCGCGTTGCTCGGGCTGATCGACGGCGTCGAGGTCGCCGGCTCCGCGGGCGACGGGCGGCAGGCGCTCGACCTGCTCCGCCATACCGCGGCCGACGTCGTGCTGATGGACCTCCGCATGCCCGTCCTGGACGGGGTGGCCGCGACCAGGCTGCTCAAACGCGATCACCCGGAAGTGGCGGTCGTCGTCCTCACGACGTACGCGGACGACACGTCGATCGCCGACGCGGTGCGCGCCGGAGCCCGCGGCTACCTGACCAAGGACGCGGGCCGCGCCGAGATCGGGGCGGCCGTCCGCTCCGCCGCCAACGGGCAGGCGATCTTCGCCGCGGAAGTCTCCGACAGACTCGTCGCCGCGCTCGATTCGAGAACGGTCACGCGGGCCAAGGCCGAGCTGCCGGACGGGCTCACCGCACGCGAAGCCGAAGTGCTCGGCCTCGTCGCGCGCGGGCTGTCCAATCCGGAGATCGCGGCCGAGCTGTTCATCGGCGAGGCGACCGTGAAAAGCCATATCAACCACACCTTCGCCAAGATCGGTGTGCGCAATCGTGCGGAGGCCGTACGGTACGGCCTGGAAAAAGGCCTTTGAGGCTGCCCGCAGATCACGTGCCGATGACACACGCCGGTGTCACTGGCTGCGCTGATCCCGACTCGGATACCTTCTTTGCGGATAGAGCCAATGGGGAGGATCGGCGATGACGAGCACTGTGACCCGGCCGGGGAGCCCCGCGCCACCCCCCGCGCCGGAAGGCCGCGGCGGGATCGCCGGGCTGCTCGAGCTGCCGGGGAACGGGATCCGCGCGATCGTCCGGTCCGCGGCGACCACGCCGGGCAGGCTGTCGGTGATCGCGATCGGGCTCGTCCTGCTGTCGCTGGTCGCGGGGCTGTTCGGCACGCTGGCCGCGCAGGACAAGAAGGACACGATCAACGGCCTGATCGACCACCGCGAACCGCTGGCCGCCGCCGCGCAACAGGTCTATCGCGCGCTTTCGGACGCCGACGCGACAGCGGCCAGTTCGTTCCTCTCCATCGGCACCGAGCCGCTCCCGATGCGCCAGCGGTACGAACGCGACATCGCGGAGGCCGGGGCGGCGCTGGCGAAGGCGGCATCGGACTCGTCCGGCGCCGGCACCGCGGCCGAGCAGATCAACATCCTCGGCCGCGAGATCCCCGTCTACACGGGACTGATCGAGACCGCGCGTGTCTACAACCGGCAGGGTTATCCCGTCGGCGCCTCGTATCTGCGCGAGGCGTCGGAGCTGATGCGGTCGAAAATCCTTCCCGCCGCACAGGATCTGTACCGCACCGACACCGACCGGCTGGCCGCCGAACAGGACGACGCGACCGGATTCCCTTGGCTGTCAACGGCTTTGGTCCTCGCCCTGCTCGCCGCGCTGATCGTCACGCAGGTGCACCTGACGCGGAAGACCAATCGGCTGCTGAACGTCGGGCTCGTCGTCGCGACCGCGTCGGTGGTGGTCGCCCTGCTGTGGGGCACGGTCGCGCTGATCGTGCAGAGCACCCTCGTCGGTGGCGGTGAAGAAGACGGCTCGCACCAGGTGGACGTGCTCGTCCGGGCCAGGATCGCGGCGCTGCAGGCGCGAGCCGACGAAACGCTGACCCTCGTCGCGCGCGGCGACGGCGCGGCGTACGAAAAGAACTTCGGCGATCTCGCCGCGCAACTCGGCGGGACGGACGGCCAAGGCGGTCTGCTCGGCGAGGCCCGCGGGCTCGCGGCGGGCGGCGGGGCCGCGGAGAAGGTGGACGCGGCCATCCAGGCGGCGTCGGCGTGGTTCAAGGCGCACGGTGAGGTGCGGCGGCAGGACGACGACGGCTTCTATCAGGACGCCGTCGCCACGGCCATCCGCGACGACAAGAAGGACGGCGCCGCCGGGGCGTTCCTGCGGCTCGACGAGAACCTGGTGGCCGCGATCAACGTGGGACGACAGGAATTCCTCGACGACACCCGCGGTGCCGACCGCGCGCTGACCCTGCTCGCGCCGGGCATCGCGGTGCTGGCGGTGCTGGCGGCGGCGGGGTCCGCCTTGGGAATCCGTGAACGGCTGAGGGAGTACCGGTGATGCGGAACGGTCTGCGAACGGCCGTGCTCGGCGCGGTGTTGGTGCTGGCGACGGCTTGTGGCAGCGCGGGGGCGCCGGTCGACCCGGCCCCCGTCGGCGACGTCGCGCCGCCGCAGCCCGCGAACGTCGGCGGCGCCGACAACACCGGCGGCGGCGGGACGACCGACACGAGCTGCAACCCGCTGGCCAGCCTGCGGCCGACCAGCGGCACGTCGATCACCAGCGGCTCGACGATGGCGAAGATCAAGGAGAACGGCAAGCTCGTCGCGGGCGTCGACCAGACGACGTTCCTGTTCGGTTTCCGGAATCCGACGTCGGGCCAGCTCGAAGGTTTCGACATCGACATGGTCAACGAGATCGCGAAGGCGATCTTCGGCAGCGCGGAAGGCCGCGTGCAGTTCCGGGCCATCCCGTCGAAACTGCGGGAAGAAGTACTCGAGAAGAAGCAGGTCGACATCGTGGTGCGGACCTACAGCATCACCTGCAGCCGGCTGAAGAGGGTCAACTTCTCAACCGCGTATTACCAGGCTGGACAACGGATCCTGGTCGAATCCGGCTCGAAGGTCGCCCAGCTGTCGGACCTCGCCGGGCGGCGGGTGTGCGCGACCAAGACGTCGACCTCGCTGACGAAGATCGCGGCGGATCCGTCGAAGCCGGTGCCCGTCTCGGTGGACAACTGGTCGGACTGCCTGGTGATGCTGCAGCAGAAGCAGGTCGAGGCCGTGTCGACGGACGACGTCATCCTCGCCGGGATGCTCGCGCAGGACCCGACGCTGAAGATCGTGGGGGACCGGTTCACCGAGGAGAACTATGGCATCGGTGTCCCGAAGGAGAACGAGGACATGGTGCGGTACGTGAACGCCGTGCTGGAGAACGTGCGCGGTGGCGCGTGGCAGGCGAGCTACGCGAAATGGATCGGGAACAAACTCGAGGGCGGGACGCCGCCTTCGCCTCAGTACAAATGAGAACGGGCCGTTCGGGATTCGCTCCCGAACGGCCCGCTCAGGTTTACGGGGATTTGTCGCCGATCACCGGCGGCACCGGCTTCATCTCGCCGTCGTAGCCGCCGAACAACACGTCGGCGTCTTCCTCTTGTAAGTAGTTCGGGGCCTTCTTTTCCTTGTCCTCGTCCTTCTGCCCCTTGCCGCCGGGCGCGCCGCCGCCCATCGGTCCCTGGCCGCCGCCCTTGCCCGCCGCAGCCGCGCCGCCCCGGGTGACCCGCTCCTCCGCCAGCTTGCCCGACCCGGACCCGCCGCCCTTGCCCGCGAGCTTCTCGGCATCACCGGCGGACACCTTGCCGCCCGCGAGCCGCTCGGCGACGTTGCCCGATCCGCCGTTGCGCCCGAACCCGCCGCCTCCGCCACTGGTCAACCGGCTCGCCGCACTGCCACCCGGCCCGCTCGTCGTCCGGCCGGGCTTGCCGCGATACTGCTCGCTGCCCAGCCGCCCGAGCCCGGTGGGACCAGGCCCGTTCATCGCCGCCAACCCCGGCGCCGGCCCCGGCCGGAACGTCCCCGGCGGCCCGCTGACCGGCTGATTCGGCCCCGTCACGCCGGTGTGCCCGCCACCCGTGGTGATCCCGGGCCCCGGCGCCGGCCCGCTGGGACCACCCGGCACTCCTGGCCCTGGACCACTGTTGGGCCCAGGCCCCGGCCCGCCGCTGAAGCCCCTGGGGTCGGTGGTGCCCCCGGAAAACCCGGACGCCGTCGTCGACTCGCCCATCTCCGGCGGCGGGGCGAAGGTGGGCTGCTTGGAATTGACGTCGAAGAGCGACTGGTCGTAGTTGTGCATCACCTGCGCGGCCTGCTGATGCGCCTGGAACGACTGCTCCTGCTTGGCCGAGATGTTGCCGACCGTGTCCACCGCGCCGGCGAGATTCCCCGTCGCGAGCTGGTTGAGGGCGTTCTTGTACTCGGCGTTGCGATCGAACGGAACCTCTTCGGGCATGGAGTTCTTCGCGGTGGTGGCCGCGGCGGCGGACTGGGAGAACCGGTTGGACGCGAGGTACGCCCCGTCGCCCGCGGTGTCGGCCCACTTGCTGAGGCTCTTGAAGAACCCGTGCGCGGCCTCCGCGGACGGCCCCTGCCAGTGCGCGCCTTCCTTGTTGGCGGCGGAACTGAGGGCGTTGCCGAAGGTGTTCAGCGCGTCGCCTTGGTTGTTCCAGAGCTCGCCTTTTTGGTCGATCTTCTCGGCGGAGAGGTTGTTGGTGACCATGCCGATCAGGTCGCCGTGCGAGTTGCCCTCGTAGCGCTGACCCGACGGCCCGAGTCCGCCTCGGAACTGTTGACCCTGGGCGAGAACTTCGGCCTGCTCGCCCGAATACTCACCGGCCTTCGCCTCCGCCGTCATCCGAGCGGTGACCGAGTTGCCTCCGGGACCTTGGTTGACCTCGTCGTAGGTTTCCGCGTAGCGCTTGCCCTCGTAGGTCCGGTGCGCCTTGCCGTCGGCACGCGCCAACGAGCCGATGATCTCCTGGCCGACGTTCTCCGCCATGGTCCCCTCCCTATCCGTCAGTTCACTCTGGGCAGTTTGGGCGCGATCTGCTCGGCCATCGGCCTCACGGCGGCGCAGGCCGCGTCGTTTTCGGTGAACGACATCGAGATGGACACTGTGGCCCTGGCCGTCGCGGTCACCGCGATTCCGATCATGCAGCTGCCTTTACCCGCGTTGCCTTTGATCTCGACCGCATCGCGGCCGTCGATCGTCGTCGGGCTCTTGGTGCCGCCGTCCAACTTGAGGTCGTTGATCCCGGCGTTGGGGACCAGATAGGCGGAGACGCTCCCATAACGGGGTTTGCTTGTGCCGCAACCATTGTCGCTTTGGTAGGTTTCGACCTCGACCGGGTCGAATCCCTGCGCCGAAGTGATCGGCTCGAGTAAGTCGCATGCCTTCAAATCGGCGAAGACGTCCTTCGGCGGTTCGGAACTTTTCCGGCTCTCGCTTGAAGGGGCTTGCGATGACGGAGTCGCGGAGCCCCGATTCTCGGTCGTACATCCCGCGACGAACGAAGGCGTCGCCATCAGCGTCAGCAGGACGGCGAGCTTCAGGGTTTTCGGCCGACTGTGGCGCATCTAGTGGATTTCCTTGCCGATCTTGGACAGGTCCATGCTGCCCGCATGGTCGCTGGACTTGTATTTGCTCATCGCGGTATCGATGGCCGAAAACGCGCGTTCGACCACGGCTTTCAGGGTCTCGAGTTGTGTTTTCGCGGATTGCCCGTCGCCTGACGCGATCAAGGACATGTGCTGGCCGACCTGGCCGGCGTACGGACTTCCTCCGAGCTCGGGGGATTGACCGAGGTCGTCGAAGTGATTGCGGTTCCTGATCCAGCTATCCAGATAGTCCTGCAGGGCCGCCTTGTACGCGTTCCCCATCTCCTCGCTGACCGCGAACCGCCCCTCCTTCGCCGCCGTCAGCATCCGATCGGCCTGCGCCGAGAAGTCGCCCAGAATGTCCGAGAAGTTGCCCGGCGGTCCGCCGGTGCCGTCCGTCATGGTCTCTCCCCTGTACCAAGTCCCGGTTACTCGTAGCGCTCGTCAGATCACGATATCAGCGGAAACGGCCTCGAAGGCCGCCTTCCGGCGAGGATCACGCGCTGCCGACGCGGGCGGCTTCGACCAGGTCGTGGATCCATCGTGCCAGGTGAGAGCCACTCGTCGGGGTGAACGTGCGGCGGACTTCGCCGTCGGGGAAGCGGTCGGTGGTGAGCATGAAGCGGCCCTGAAGACTGTCGAACCACTGGACGCTCTTCTGCTGCGGTTTGCCCCGGTCGTCGCGCAGGGTGAGGCTGATCGTGCCCAGCCGCGCGAGCGGGTGTTCGAAGAAGCGGGCGGCCGCGCCCAGGCGGAGGTTGTCCGGGTCCTCGTCGAACGGGTCGTCCGGTCGTTTGGCCGGGGGGAGCGTGCTGGACGTCGTCACCCGGCCGGGGAACGGTGGCAGTGACGGCAGATAACCGAGGAGGGTCGCGACGACCTGCTCGGGGTAGACCGGTTCGAAGAGGATGTCGAAGCCGCGCTGCTCGCTCACGACGCCCAGGCGGCTGTTCCACGCACCCCGATAGAGGTATTCGGCGTCCTGCTCGACCTCGTGCGCCTCCATGGTGACGACGAAATCCCCGGTGGCCCAGAGCCGGAGGGACTGTTCGTAGTCGCGCAGGAGTTCGTGGCCGCGGGCGAAGCCCCGGTCGGCCAGTCCCGCCCAGATCTCTTCGCAGTGCCGCTCGCGTTCGGTGATGGTGGTTCCGACGGTCGGGATCTCGAAGGGCAGCACGAATCTGCCGAGCCCGAGTTCTTCGAGTACGACGTCGAGCTGGGCCATCGACATCGAAAATGACGCAGGCACCGGTCCTCCCCCTCATCACCTGCTGAATCGGTTCTCTCCCGCACCGTAGCGGGTTCGACCCGGCGCGGGCACGACCTGGCCGCTCACCTCTAAGATCGGGGATGACGTGGTCGCGGGGATTTCGGGAGGTACCAGTGTCGGAAGAGCCGCGCCGTCCTCGGCACGCAGCGCCGGACGACGCCACGCCGGACCGTGAGGCGGAGCCCGCCTCCTGGACGCCGCCGGCGCCGGTCCGCTGGGAAACGCCCGAACCGTCCATTTCCGGCAGGCTCGATCTCTCCGAGCCGTCGCGGCCGAAGCCGGAGCCCCAGCCGGAGACGGACGCCGAGCGCACGATCTACCACGCGCCCGTCCAGCGTCCGCAGACTCCGCCGCGCGGCCAGCAGCGGCCGATCCCCGGCGCCGAGGACCCGACGCGCCCGCCGGGCGACATGGCCCCGGTGAGCCCTCGGACCCAGGTCGTCCGCCCCGATTGGCAGACACCGCCCGACGCGCCGCAGCCGACGAGTGTGCTGTCCTCGCCGACGCCGGAGACGCAGAGCATCATGCCGCCGACGCCGCGCGTCGACAACGGACCCGGGCCGCTGCCCGACCCGGGCACGGAAAGCGTCCTCCCCGAACGTTCCAGCGAAAGCCGGGGCACCGGCACCGGCACCGGATCGGGTAGCCGGGGCACGGGCACCGGCACGGGAACAGGTTCGTTCCCCGGCACCGCCCGCCGGACGTCGTCGCGCACCTCGCGTCGTGGCCGTCTCGGCGCCGGGCTAGTCGACGTCCCGCAGGTGCCGTATCGCGACCCCGCGTCCGCCGTCCTCGAGAACCCGATGGTGTCGGAGGAGAAGCGCTTCTGCAGCAGCTGCAGCGCGAAGGTCGGCCGCGGCAAGGACGGCAAACCCGGCTCGCCCGAGGGCAACTGCGAAAAGTGCGGGACGCCGTTCTCCTTCGTCCCGAAGCTGCGGCCGAACGAGATCGTCGGCGGCCAGTACGAGGTGCTCGGCGCGCTCGCGTACGGCGGCCTCGGCTGGATCTACCTCGCGCAGGACCACAACGTCAGCGACCGCTGGGTGGTGCTCAAGGGCCTGATCGACACCGGCGACGCCACCGCGATGGCGGCCGCCGCCAACGAGCAGCGGTTCCTCGCCGAGGTCGAGCACCCCAACATCGTCAAGATCCACAACTTCGTGCAGCACCCGGACGGCGACACCGGCAACTCGGTCGGCTACATCGTCATGGAGTACGTCGGCGGCCAGTCGCTGCGCCAGCTGGCGCTCGCGCACCACCGCGAGACGAAGCGCCCGGAGCCGCTGCCGATCGGGCAGGTGATCGCCTACGGTCTCGAGATCCTGCCCGCCATGGGCTACCTGCACGGCCAGAACCTGCTGTACTGCGACCTCAAGCCCGACAACGTCATCCAGACGCACGAACAGCTCAAGCTGATCGACCTCGGCGCGGTCCGTCGCGTCGACGACTACGAGAGCCCGCTGTTCTTCACCACCGGCTACAGCGCGCCCGAGCTGGCGACGCACGGTGCTTCGGTGGCATCGGACCTGTACACGGTCGGCCGTACGCTCGCCGTCCTCAGCTTCGAATTCTCCGGCTACACCACCAAGTACAAGGCGACCCTGCCCGGCCCGGACGTCGTCCCGCTGTTCGCGCTCTTCGGTTCGTACTACCGCTTCTTGAAGCGCGCGACGCACACCGACCCGGATCGCCGGTTCATCGCGGCCGAGGAGATGGCCGACCAGCTGACCGGCGTGCTCCGCGAGATCATGGCGCTGGGCACCGGGAAACCACGCCCTGGCGCGTCGACCGTCTTCGGGCCGGAGACCCGCACGTTCGGCGTCGACATGGTCGTTCCGGAACACGGCGGGAGCGTGCCGCTGCCCGATCCGGGCGAGGTGGTCGCGGGTCTGCCGATCCCGCAGGTCGACACGGACGACCCGGCGGCGGGCGTGCTCGCGTCGACGGTCGCGCTCGATCCCGCGGGCGCGATCGAGTCGCTGGCCGGAGCGCCGCGCGAGTCGATCGAGGTCCGGCTGCGCATCGTCCGCGCCCGGATCGAGCTCGGTGAGCTGGTCGAGGCGCAGCGGCAGCTGCAGGCCGCGCAGTACCTCGCGATCAAGGCCGGTTTTCCGCACGACTGGCGGATCGACTGGTACCGCGGCCTCATCGAGCTCGCGGGCGGACGGTCCCGCGTCGCGCAGGTCGCGTTCGAAGCGGTGTACGACGACCTTCCCGGGGAGATCGCGCCGAAGCTGGCTTTGGCCGTCAGCGCGGAGGGCGTCGGGGACTACTTCGGCGCCGCGCGTTACTACGAGCTGGTGTGGCGAACGGACCGGTCGTACGTCAGCGCCGCCTTCGGGCTCGCTCGCGTGTACCTCGCGCAAGGCGCCAGGGCCAGCGCGATCGAGGTGCTCGAGGCCGTACCGGCGTCGTCGTCGCATCACGTCGCGGCGCAGGTGGCCGCGATCAAGATCAAGACCAGGATCAACGGCGGCGGCAAGGACCCGGTGATGGTGTCCGAGCGGGATCTCGTCGACGCCTCGACGCGCCTGGAGCGGTTGCAGCTCGACGCCGAACGCCGCACACGCTTGTCGGCGGAGGTCCTCGAAGCGGCGTACGGCTGGCTCAACTCACAGAACCAGCCGACACCCGGCGCGAAGGTGCTGGGTTGTGCCCTGGACGAACGAGACCTGCGGTTCGGGCTCGAGCGCTGCTACCGGACGTTGGCACGGTTGGCCGGATCGGTCGACAAACGAGTCGAACTGGTCGACAAGGCGAACGCGATCCGGCCGCGAACCCTCACCTAGCCACGCAACCCAAGTACGCAACCGAAAGGTCTCCCAAAGGGCGCCTGCGCCCGACGGAGACTTCACCGTCGAGCGCCCTCTTTAGGCCGAAGGCCACGAAAACTCGATGGAGGGGCGCCTCCATCCACACCTTGAGGCGGATACGAGACGGCGCCCCTGCAGCGAGTTTTCGTCAGCGCTCGACAGATATCACGGGTTGATGTCCCATTCGCGGGCGCGCTGGGCCTTCTCGTGCGCGGCGGCGAGTTTCTGCAGCGCCTCGGGATCTCCGTGAGTGCTGAAGTGCTCGAACTCGACCCGCACGAACAGCGCTCGCGCGCGCACCGCGACAGGGCCGTCTTCGGCGTCCAGCCGTCCGTCGGCGCTCACGTAGATCTTCCGGCCGGCGATGCCGTCCAGTTTCGTGGCGATGTACAGGGTCGAGCCGACCGGGACCGGCCGGAGGAAGTCCGTCTCCAGTTTCCCGGTGACGGCGGGGCGCCGCAGCAGGTTGCCTACGGTCGCGCCGAGCGCCTCGTCGAAGGCGCAGGCCAGCAGGCCGCCATGGGCGAGGCCGGGCGCACCCTGGTGGGCGGAGGTGACGGTGAACTTGGAGTACACCGTCGTCCCTTCGCCCACCGTCGAATGCAGGTGGAGCCCGGCCTCGATCTCGTCGCCGCACCCGAAACACTCACCGAAGTGGATGCCGAGGTGGCTGCCCTGCTTCGGGGCTTCCGGGTGGACGGTCGCCGGTTCGACTTCGACCGGCGGCCACGGCTGCGAGATACGGCTCATGGAAAAGACGTTAACTCGCCGGTAGCTCCGAGGCGCCGCCGGGAGTGGCCGTTTCCGGTTTCCGGCGCCGCGCGATCCGCGAGTTCACGATGCCGCGCAGCGACACCCCGGCCGTTTCGGGCAGCAGCAGGATCGGGATGGCCGCGATCGCCGCCGCGCCCATCAGGTAGTACGCGGGCCACAGGTTGTCGCCGGTCGCGGTCACCAGGCTGCCGATGATGTACGACGCCGTGCCACCGAAGGCGGCGGTCGAAACGCTGTACCCGATGGAGAAACCGCTGTAGCGCTCCTGCGTCGGGAACATCGCCGGCAGCGTCGCGGCCAGCACGGCCAGGATCAGCACCAGCGGCACCGCGATCATCAGCACGCCGAGCGTGAGCTGCCAGCCGTTCTGGTCGTCGGCCGCCGCGCCCATCAGCGAGAACGCCGGGATCGGGAACACCAGGAAACTCGCGCAACTCGCGATCAGGATGGGTTTTCGCCCGATGCGGTCGGACAGCATGCCGACCGGCACGATCAAGATCAGCATCAGCCCGATGGTCGCCAGGATGATCAGCAACGGCGCGTGCCCGCTGAAGCCGACCACGTCCTTGAGATAGGTCTCCAGGTAGGTGATCACGATGTAGTCGGCGACGTTCAGCATCACCACGATGCCGATCAGGTGCAGGATCGACGTCCAGTGCTTCTTGAGCAGCGCCTTCAGCGGCGACTTCTCGACCTGGTCCTTCTTCTCGATCTCCTGGAACAGCGGAGTGTCCTCCAGCTTGTTCCGCAGGTAGAGACCGACGATGCCGAGCGGGCCCGCGATCAGGAACGGCAGGCGCCAGCCCCATTCGCGCATGGCCTCGTCGCCGAGGACGACGGTGAAGATCGTGACGAAGCCGGCGCCCATCGCGAAGCCGACGAGGGTGCCGAACTCCAGCCAGCTGCCCCAGAAACCCCGGCGCCGGGCCGGCGCGTACTCCGCGATGAACGTCGCCGCGCCGCCGTACTCACCGCCCGCCGAGAAGCCTTGGATGGTGCGCAACAGGATCAGCAGGACCGCCGCGGCCGGGCCGATCGTCGCGTAGGACGGCAACAGGCCGATGACGAACGTCGACCCGGACATCAGGATGATCGTCAGCGCGAGGACCTTCTGGCGCCCGATCTTGTCCCCCAGCGGACCGAACACGAAGCTGCCGAACGGTCGCACGATGAAGGTGATCGCCAAGACCGCGAAGGTCGCCAGCGCGCCTTCGGAAGTGCTCGACGCATTGAAGAAGACCTGCCCCAGGATGGCCGGCATGAAGCCGAAAACACCGAAGTCGTACCACTCGATGCAGTTACCCATCGCCGCCCCGGCGACAGCCTTTCTGATCTGTTCAGGCGGGGCTTCCGCTGGTTCCCCTTTTTCCTGATATGACGCGCTCAGCGCCTCTTCGGCCATGGGTTTGACCTCCCGACCCACCCGTTTACTTACCCATCGTCGAGGGTTTGTTCCCTCGACCGTAGGGGTTCAAACGTTCTGGTTCAGCGTTTTGGATCGGTCGGCGGAGCACCGTTAGCCCAAGACGGTGACGAACGGCCAGGTGAAGCCGATGTCGGAGAATTTCCGATTACTTTGGGTCACACCGCGAGAATCGGACTTTCCGGGCGGAAGATCAGCGGGTCGTGGTCGCCGCCGGAGGCTCGCTCGGCTGCTTCGTCGGGGTGGGCCCGCGAGGAGGGACGGCCGTCGTCGTACGGCCGGGCTGGAGGGTCTTGGGCGTCGAGCGCGTCTGGTCGGGCTTCGTGTTCGGCGCGGGTGGGGGCGGCTGCTTCTCGGGAGTGACTTCCGGCCGGGGAGTCGTCTCGGAAGGCGCCGGTGAGACCGGTACCGGGGCGATGGTCGACAGGCCCGGACCAGCGGGCTGTACCGGCGCGGGCCCCTCCCCGCCGCGACCACCGACGGCGATCGCGCCGAACACGATCACCGCGACCGTCGCCAGCGAACTCCCCGCGACGGCCAGCCGTTTGCGTCGTCGCCGGATCCGGCCACCCTGCTCGATGATGTCCGCCGCCCGGATGCCGAGCGGGGGACCGCTCGCCCCGTGCGAGAGCACGCCTTTGATGTCCTCGTCCATCTCCTCACCTCCCATCGTCGTGCGCTCCGCTCAAGGCCAGTTCACTGAAATGCGGTCCGAGCCGCTTGCGCAGGGTGGCCAGCCCCCGCGCGCTCTGGCTCTTGACGTTCCCGGTGCTGCAGCCCAGCGTCGTGGCCGTCTCTTCGACGCTGAGATCTTCGAAATAGCGCAGGACCAGCACGGCCCGCTGCTTCGGGGCGATACCGGACAAGGCGTGCCTGACCAGCATTTCCTGCTCCGTACCGCCGGCTTCGCTCGGCACTTCGGGAAGAGTGTCCGTGAGCTTTTCCCGTTTGCGCCAGCCGCGCCGATGCTCGGAGAGGAACGTCCGCAGCACGATCTTGCGCGCGTAGCCGTCGAGCGCGTCGTGCCGGGAGAGCCTCGGCCAAGCCAGGTACAGCTTCAGCAGCGCGGCCTGGGTGATGTCCTCGGCCTGGTGCCAATCACCGCACAGGAGGTACGCGGTGGCACGCAGGCTGTGCGCGCGCTCGTCGAAGTACCGGGCGAACTCGCCGTCCCACGGCGAGCCCGTCCCGGTCTTCGACGAGCGGCTCGGCGACACCTAGTTACCGGCTCCTTCGACGATGGCGGGGAGGTGCAGATCCCCGGTCGGCCCGGCGGGGACGGCCTTCGGCACGCGGTGCTCGCCCGGCGCGGCGACGCCCGGCTTCTTCGTGACGTCCCGCGGCGGGGCCGTGGTGGCGCGGGGCGGTTCCGCCGGCCGCGTGCTGGTGGGCGCCGCGGTCGGCGGCTGGGGCGCCTGGGTGACCGTCGGCGACGGCGCGCTCTGGTCGGCCGACGCCAGCGACGTGGTCGCGAAGGCGGCGCCGCCCGCCAGCAGCAGCGCGCCGAGGGAAAGAGCGATACGAGTACGCAAGAGTGTCTCCTCGATCCGGGCGCCGCTCATTGGCCGCGGCGCCTTACGTCGTTAGACATGCGTCCCGCCCACCGCAAGGTTGCAGTGACTTTTCGGAAGTTTCCCGAGACGTCTCCCCAAGGGCGCTCCGCGCCCGACGGAGACTTCACCCGTGCGCCTCTTTCGGGCCGGAGGCCCACTGGAACCTTTTGCGGGGCGCCCTTCGCGGAGAAGTGAGTCTGATCGCGGTGTCGCGCCCCTCGAAAGGTTCCAGTCAGCGCACGGCAACCAGCACGAACGGCCGGAGACCACAGGGGTCTCCGGCCGCCCGGTTTCATGGAAGTTCCGTCAGCGCAGGGCAGACAGACCCTGCCACTCTTCCCAGGAGTAGGTCCAGTCGCTGTAGTCGCGCGCCCGGTTGATCTTCTGGGTGCTGCCCTCGATCTCGACGGGGTCCCCGACCAGGGCGCTGTCCATGTACGCCTTGGCGTTCGCCGGCGCCAGGTTCACGCAGCCGTGCGAGATGTTCTTCTTGCCCTGCGCCCAGATCGAAGGCCCGTAGCCGTGGATGAACTCGCCGTTGGTCGAGAACCGCACCGCGGACGGCACGACGATGTTCTCGTACTTGTAGCGCTCGTTGGTCATCGAGTACGTGTCGTGCTTGGACATCACCACGTGCGTGCCGCTCGGCGTCACGCGGCCCGGGTCGGCGTCGAGGCCGTAGCTGGCCGGGTAGTCCGCGATCTGCTGCCCGTCGCGGATCACCAGGAGCCGGTGGGTCTGGGTGTTGCCCTTGACGATCTGCGAGCGGCCGATCGTGAAGCTCGCCGAACGGTCTTCCTTGCCGTACACGCCTTCGCCGATTTTGACGCCGTAGATCTTGGCGTTGAACTTCACCGTGGTGCCGGGCTGCCAGTAGGCCTTCGGCCGCCAGTGCACGGTGGTGTCGTCGTGGACCCAGCCCCACGAACCCTCGGTCTTCGGCGTGGTCTCGACCGACAGCGCCTTCTCGACCGAAGCCTTGTCGGTGACCTTGCTCGGGAACGTCAGCGTGATCGGCATGGCGATGCCGTACGTCTGCCCGTCGAAGACGTTGATGTTCGCGCCCACCTGCTTGCGCGGCTTGACCGTGGTGAAGGCCCCGCCGATCTGGACGGGCTTGCCGTCGGTGCCGGTGGCCTTGCCGGACCACGTGTAGGACTTGCCGTAGCCGAGCTGCTCGGTGGTCGTCCAGCTCTTCTTGTCCTCGGACGGCTGCCCCGCGACCTGCTTGCCGTCCGGATTGGTCAGCACGACCTGGTCGAGCGTGCCGTCGGCGACGCTGACCTTGATGGGCTGCCCCGGCGCGACGTCCTGCGCGCCCGCCGCGGGCTCGTACGTCAGTTTGGCCGGCGCGGGCGCCTTGCCGCCGGTGTCGCTGCTGACCGGCCCGCCGCCGTCCGGCCCGCTGGCCGAGACGGTCGGCTCGCTGCTGCACGCCCCCAGCGTCAGAGCCGCCACCAACCCCAGTGCCGCGATCGCCGCCCGGCGGCGTGCGGTTTCCGTGAACCTCAAAGCTTCCCCTTTGCTCCCCTGTACACCGACCATGACGTCCGGACCGCCCCGTAAGTTGATCCCACCGGGAGTGATGCGAGTCACAATCGGGTGGATCGTAGTTCACGATCGGGGCATGGCCGACTTCGGTCCGTGTCCGGCGATGACCTGAGGTCGGCGTGCGGCGATAGGTTAGCGAGGGGGTCCGACAGAAGCCGGACCGGTATACGACGTTCCGGTGACCTTGGTACTCGGGGGTGCCCAAGGTCCGATCGCGGGCTTCAAATATGGCCAGATCCCGGTACGCTGCCATCAGGCCGTCGTTTTGCGTGTTCGTGGCTTCACACTCGCGGAACTTCTGACGCGAGCCATGAGCCGGTGACGCGCTCTTCGCTCGACTCGTTGGAACCGCCCGGGACGGTCTGGGTGTCGCTTCGGAGGCACTCGAAGCGGATGTGCAACGAGGAGTAAAGCGGTGGCGCAAGGCACTGTGAAGTGGTTCAACGCGGAGAAGGGCTTCGGCTTCATCGCGCAGGATGGCGGCGAGGGCGACGTCTTCGTTCACTACTCGGAGATCGAGGGTCGCGGTTTCCGCACGCTCGAGGAGAACCAGCGAGTGGAGTTCGAGGTCGGTCAGGGCCAGAAGGGCCCGCAGGCCCAGAAGGTCCGCGCGATCTGAGTCCGCCCTTCAGGCGTTGCTCAGACTGATCGGAAAAGCCCCCGGCGATCTCGCCGGGGGCTTTTCCCTTGCCGCTCAAGCTTCTTCTGGTGTGCTGTTCCGTTCCGGGGCGACGGTCAGCGGGGGACGGGCTGCTCCCACGCGTTGGCGTCGAAGCGGAATTCGTCGGTGTGGGCTTCTTCGTGGCGGCGCTGCTGGGCCGAGTTGGCCTGCGACTCCCACGAGAGGCGCTCGAGGATCCATTCCTGCGCCAGCGCCTGCGGCGACAGGTTGCGCTCGGCGGCGGCGTCCTTGAGCTGTTCGCAGGCGATGAGGTTCATCCGCAGCTGGAACACCTGCGCTTCACCGAAACGCTTGCCGGTGCCGGTGCTTTCCGGGTCGTTCTCCGGGGCGAGGGCACGAAGGTAGCTGGTGAGCTCCGTGTCTTCGACGACCGCTTCGGCCTCCTTGGTGGGGGAGTTGCGGTGACGACCGGGGTTGACCGGCTTCAGGTTCGTGCGGCTGCCGCTACGACGGCTCAGGGAAGGAAGGGGCACCGGGCCACGATAACGGTTCGGTCTCGGCAAACCAACCACAGTGAGCCACGACACACCGAATTCTTTGTCTCGAATGGCCCAACACCCAAAAGAGCGACAGCAATGATGATCACTGACCGCAACCTAGGGCACTCAAGGCAACCACTCGCGCGAGCGACACTCGGTCCCTCAGCCGCCACCGGTCCGGGGCCGCCAACCGCCACCTGAAGGAACCTGGGGTCTGGGGGTGGCCCCCAGAAAACGGAGCGACCCCCGCGCCAGGGGGAGGAACGCGGGGGTCGGAGGGGATCTCCACAGGCGCTGACCGGGGGTGTGTCAGCAAATCGATTGTTGCACGGTTTGCTGAGAAGGGCGAGTGGGCGCGGGCAGAATTCCGGCCAGGGCGACACCTCTGGTTCGCCTGTGGTTCATGTGGCGCGGGTGTGCGCGTGATTGCTCTGCGTTGTGCGGAGCGTGTCGACAGGTTCACTCTCCGGGGGGCTGTGTGTCGCGGCCGGCTCTGGCTAGCCTCGCGGCCAAGCTGTTCGTTGGCCGTCTGGAGGAACCATGGGTGGGTCTGTGGAAGTTCGACAGTTCCTCCTTCGGTACGAAGGTGCCGATGGGGGAAGTTCGACGACGTTGGCGGGTGGTCTGCCGGCGCAGCGCACGGGTCAGGGGGACGCCCAGCGGGTGTCCGACGATCAGGTGCGGCGTGCCCGGCTGGCGGTGGCCAACGGGGCGCTGGGCGTGGATGACTGCGTCCAGTTGCTGGACATGCTGGGGTTGACGCTGGACGAGGACGGGCAGGCGCCCGTTCAGCGCTGAGTTCGTTCGTTCGAGAGGCCCGGTCGCGCGGGGTGTGCCGCGCGGCCGGGCTTTCGTTTGTCCTCGACGGCCACCCGTCAGTTGTGTAACACTGTTATCAATCAACTGACGGGAAGGTGTGGCGACATGGCCGACGAAGCGGCGATCGCGGTGGCGCGGGAGATCCGGGGCCCGGTGCAGGTGCTGGGCGGGAAGTTCATGACCTCTCCGGAGCTCGCCGAGGTCGAGGCCGAGGCGGGGCTGCCGCCGCGGACGCTCTACCTGCGAGGGCGTTCGGCGGTGCTGGGCGACCCGCCGCCGAAGGTGGTCGCGGAGCTGTTCGGGATCTTCCCGTCGTGGCTCTTCGAGTTCGCCTTGCCGCCCGCGATGGCGGCCCTCGACGCGGCCTCCGCGGTCCGCGCCTACTCGCGGTCATCAGCGAACTGGGGGCGCGTCAACCTTTCGGGTGTCGACGACCCCGGGCGTCCGGCGGATCTGCTGTTCCGTCTCGTGGACGCCGCCGACGCGAGCGGTCTCGCGTTGTTCGCCGGCTGGCAACTCGCCGAACGCCCCGAGGACGACGTCGAGCGGCTGGCGTTCGCGCTCATGGTCTTCCGCGAGTTCCGCGGCGGCGTCCACTTCGCGGCCCTTCGCGCGGTGGGCCTGACGGTGCCCGAGGCGGTCGTCGCGGATCCGGAAGGCGGCCGTGGCCGTCTCCTGCGCACCGCGTGGTCCGAGGAGGCCGCCGACGAACTGATCGCCGCGGCGGAGACGAAGGACGATCTGCGGCAGCGGTGGCGGCACGCCGAGGACCTGACCGATCAGCGCGTGGCCGAACTCCTCGCCGTCACTCTGACGGACGACGAGCGTGAAGAGCTTCGGCGACGTCTTGGCGCCCTGCTGGGCACCTCGGCCCTGATATCCTGAACTCACCGCGTTCTCGCAGGTCCCAGCCCTGTGAACAACTAGAGGACCCCCTGTGCGGGAGCCGAAACAGGGGTGTCCTATAGTTATGTTCGCTCCCGGGGACACCGGAGAGCGCGGGTCGGTCGGTTCGCCGAAACCGAACCGGGCTCCCATCGTCCAGCGGCCTAGGACTCCGCCCTTTCAAGGCGGCAACGCGGGTTCGAATCCCGTTGGGAGTACGCAGTACAGTACGAAAGCAGTATGCAAGGCCCTGTGGCGCAGTTGGTTAGCGCGTCGCCCTGTCACGGCGAAGGTCGCGGGTTCGAGTCCCGTCAGGGTCGCAAGATCGTTCGGCTCCTTGCCGGCGTTCCCGGCCAGGTAGCTCAGTTGGTACGAGCGTCCGCCTGAAAAGCGGAAGGTCGCCGGTTCGACCCCGGCCCTGGCCACCGCATCTACCTGCACAAACAGCCCCCACCGAAACCGGTGGGGGCTGTTTTGCTGTCGGGTCGTCTCAGTTTCCGTCTCAGTTCCGGCCTACTGGGGCTTCCAGAAGAACCCGTTGATCTGCCGCGCCACGTTCTCCTGCATGGTCGCCGTGACGTGCTGGTAGCGCTTGGCCTGACTGGAGTTGGACCAGCCCATCATCTCCATCACGATCCGCTCGGGGACGCCCAGCAGCAGGAGCACGGTGGCTGCGGTGTGGCGGGCGTCGTGAAGGCGTCCCTCGCGCACCCCCGCGTCTTCCAAGAGCTCCTTCCACTCGTCCAGGTCGCGGCGCGGGTCCAGCGGTCGGCCGTTGGGCTGGGTGAACATCCAGCCGCCCTCGTGCCACTCGGACCCGGCGTGCTCCCGTTCCGCCGCCTGCTGCTGCTCGTGGAGCATGAGCAGGTCGAACAGCTGGTCCGGGACGACGAAGCCACGACGGCCGGCCTTCGACTTCACGTCGACCTCCACCAGGCCGCCGCCGTGCCGCTGCGGGCACCACCGGGCGTGGCTCGTGCAGTCCGCCGCGCACGGTGGAGGACAGGGCTTGCGGCTGTGGCGCTTGCAATCTTCCTTACAGGGCTTGACTTTGTGGTACTTCGAGCCGCACGCGTGAGGGTCGGCGCAGCCGTGTTTCCAGGTTTGCCGTTGCAGCTGTTTGAGCACCCGCAAGCGCTTCGTCTTCCGATTCAGCCGGTCCCATTTGAACCCGATGGTTTCACCTTGCCGGGTGCCCAATACCAAGCCGAGTACGAACCGCACGCCGTTCCGGCGCTTGAGCGCCGCCACCAACAGCTGGCCGATTTCTTCTTCGTCGTACGGCTCGACTTCCTCTTCCTCGACCCGTGGCGCAGTGGCCAACGCGACCGGGTTTCTCGTGATCACGTCCCGTTTGTCCGCCACCCCGAACGCGGTCCGGGCTGTCCGATGAACTTGGTGAGCGGTCGCGGGTTTCGCGCCGCTCTCCAAAATCTTCGTGTACAGCTTCTCGAAATGGTCCGGCTCGATTCGGTCCATCCAGTGCTCGCCAAGTCCAGGAATGAGGTGCCGGTTCACCGCGGTGCGATAGCCCGTCACCGTCTTATAGCGGCAATTCAACGGCGCGATTTCCTCCACCCAGTGCGTGAGCCAGGCCGCGACTTTCCATCGCTTCTTTCCGGCTTTCGTCGCGGTTCCGTTGTCTCGCTGGGTTTCCAGCTCGCGAACAGCGTCGATTACCTCCGACTCTGTTTTCCGTTCAACGTGACGTCGGTCGGGTTTCCCGTTGTCCAGGAGGCCCATCGTGACGCGGCCGTGCCACTTGCCGTCTTTTCCTTCGTAGATGGAGCTTGCGCCGTTGGGGCGGCGGGTCCCTTCGGGGCGCTTCTTGCGTGCCATGTGGACTCTCCTCGTGTTCAGGCCGCTTGGGCGGCGGTGGTGAGTTTCTGGATGTAGGCGGTGATTGCGTCGGCGGGTACGCGGCGGGAGTGGCCGATGTGGACGCTGTCGATTTCGCCGGTCTTGAGGAGGCCGTACAGGGTGGTGCGTCCGATGGAGAGGCGTTCGGCGGCGGCCTTGACGGTGAGGAGGGCGCGCGGCGCCGGGGCGGTGTCGTTGGTGTGCATGGGATGCGGCTCCTGGATGCGTCGATGTGGTCAGTCGGTGGGCAGGCTGTCGACCCATTCGGCGAACCGTTTCCGGGGGATTTCCCAGCCGTGTTCGGTGCGGATGGCGGGGATGGTGCCGTTCTCGACGTAGTCGCGGGTGAGGTCGGCGGAGAGGTTGATCAGGTAGGCGGCCTGGTCGACGGTGTAGGTGGTGGCGTCGGGCGCGAAGGTGGGTATGGGGCCGGTGTAGGGCGCGTCGTCGGGTTCGTCGGTGAAGTCGACGACAACGGCGTGGTTGGGGAAGTGGAGCAGTCGGGCGGTCATCGGTGGTTCCTTCCGGTGCGGTGGATGGCCCTGTCCGGGGTGGATCAGGGCGTGTGTGCTTGACGCGCGTCGGTGCGGTTGGTCACGCTGGGTGAGTTACATGGCGGGTTACGCCGTGGGTTACGCCCGGCGGGGCGGGTTAGATTCGTAACCCGCCGGGTTAGGTGCCGTAACTTCCCGCTGAGCTGCGGCAAGTTACGCGGGTTACGCGAGTTACGCGGGTTAGATCAGTGCTGTTCCAGGGCCGAAAACTGCGGTTGCGCGATGACGTGGCGCGCGTAACCCGGCTCGCTGAAGCCAGTCCGATCGTGACGGCGAGTTACGATCTAACTCGGTCTCCGATCCGGGCCGTATCTCCCGGAACCACCTCCTGTTTCAGCCTCGTTTCTGGTCCGGTGCGGTCTGCTGCTGGGTGGGCCACCACCACCTGCCAGCTTCTGTTTCGCGCGGGTCCGGGTGAGTGCTGGCAGGGTGGTGGTGGGGTAGCTGGTCGCCGCCGCCGTACCCGCCTAGGTCTAGGCCGGGGCCAGGCCCCCAGACGGCACGTGGCGGACGTTCCGACCGGGTGTCGCGGTCCGGGGTCTAGGTGTCTAGGGCGCTGGTCAGGTGGTGACTGTGGGTCTAGGGGTGGGGTCTAGGTCTAGACCCGGTGCGGTCTAGGGAGGGAGTCACCGGGAGGGGACCCGTCATCGTCGATTCCGGGGTGTTTCCGGGGCTGGATTCCCTCGATTCCCTACCTCCCTTCGCTCCCTTCGCGGGCTGTTCCTGCTGGTCAGTCCGAGGGAGCCGGGCAAGGGAGCCGGGAAGGGAGAACTCCCTCCGCCGAACGTGGCTCCCTTGTTGATTCCCTCCCGACTCCCTCGCGGTCCGCGACCGCGTCCGGTCACCGTCCGTGCCTGCCGGGCGGAAGTGAGTGGATCGACCCCACACGCGGGAAACCCGTGTTTCCGGGGCTCCAGAGGGCTTGATCCACCGGGCTCCACTTGCCTCACTTGCTCACTTCCCGCGCCGTCCACGCTGGTCAGGGAAGTGAGCCGGGGAAGTGGGGGCCGAAGTGGATATCCACTTCTCGGTGGGTGGTCCACTGGTCGACTCACTTCCGATCCACTTGAGCCGAGAGTCACCGCCTTGCCCGGCCGGACCGCGCCCGCCGGGGTGATCCGGACGGCGGCCGACGCGCTGATCATGGGCGAAGCTCCTTCCTCGCTCGTGAGCCGTTTCGGGCCGGATTTCGTCGCCGCGCGGGTGGTGTTCCCCCGCTCCCCTTTCTCCCCTTTCCGGGTGTTGCGGCTGGTCGACGTGGGGGAGCCGGGGAGGGGAGCCCGGGAAGGATTTCCTTCCCGGTGGCCCGGGTTCCCCCTGTCGTTCCCCCACGGATTCCCCTCCCTGGTCGTCAGCTGTGCGGGCGGGGTGCGGGCACTCGGAGCGGGTTGGGGTCGTCGGTGACGTCGCGGTAGACGGCGGTGCCGACGTAGACCGCGGTGCCGTCCGGGCCGACCTCGAACACGGGCACGTAGTAGCGGCCTTTGCCGTCGGTCAGGATCCGAACCGGCGGGGTCGCGGGGCGCGGGGTGTGGCTGGACATCTGGGTCTCCTTCCGGGAGCCGGGTGGCCGGCCGGGGCGGGCACGGCGGGAGTGAGTTGGGATGAGTTCGCGAGTGAGTTCGGCCGAAACCGGATGAGTTAGCTCATTCGGCGAGTGAGTTGCCGGACAGTGGGTCTGACCTGCGAAAATGAGTTGAAGTGAGTCGAATGAGCCGAATGAGTTGGTCGTCCGGCGGGGTCGAAAACCCCCGTTTTCGCGGGTCTGCGACGTCCGGCCCGGAACTCATTCGGCCGGGCAGGAACCGAGCAGGGTCAGGCGGGGGCGCGGGTGGTGGGGATGGCTTCGCCCCACCGGTCACCCCACGTTCCCCGGGGCTCGGACGGCGGCTGGACCAGGACGGCGAGCCAGCTGGCGAGCCGCTTCATGAGCCCGTCCACGACGGCGAGGAGCAGCAGCAGCGGCCAGGACAGCAGGCGCAGCAGCAGGAACGCGACCAGGCCGCCGATGATGCCGAGCAGCACGAGCGTGCCGACGCGGGACAGCGAGTCGAACGGGGACATTCGGGACCTCCAGCGAGTCGAGTGGCAAGGGCGCAAGAGCGCACGGGGCGGGTCAAGGGCGTAAGGGCGCGGCAAGGGCGCACGGGCTTGCGCCCTTGATTTGTGCCGCCTGACCTGGTGTTTCGTGGTCAAGGGCGCAAGAGCGCAAGAGCGCACGGGGTTCTAGAGCCCGTGCGCCCTTGCCGGGCTACTCGTCGGGCGCGGTCGCGGCGGGCAGCGACCAGAACCAGGCGCTCCCGACCCGTTTCGCCTGAATGGGCGTGTTTTTCTTGGCGTTCTTGAGCTGGTCTTCGCTCCACGGGCCGACTTCGGCGCCTTCGGCGTAGACCTCCTTCGCGGGCACCGGCTCCCCGCGCTGCGTGAGCATGGACAGCAGCCATTCCCGTGCCTGGTCACGGTCTTTCCGCCGCTCCCCGTCCTCACGGGTGGGCGGGGTCTCGTCCAGCAGGTCGTTGACGTGCACGTCGGTCTCACCGGTGATGACCATCCGGCCCCACTGCGCGGGACCTTCCGGGGTGTCCAGCTCGATCGACTCCACGATGTAGCGCAGCGACGGCAGATCCAGCCGCCCAAGGTTGTTCTTGACCTGCGAGATCACCGCCGATCCGTCCCCGGCCTGGGTGTCGCGGGCGAACGCGATCGCGGCGCGGGCGACGGCGGAGAACGCCCGGCCGCCCATGATCCGCGACAGCACGTCGGTGCCGGTGGACTTGTTGAAGTGCGCGAGTCCGAAGATGGCGCACCCGGTCTCGTCCGCCAGCTTCGCCAGCGGTTCGAGCCCGGACCGCAAGTCCCGGTCCTGGTGCGGGTTGATCTTCTCGTCCAGCACCGAAATCAGCGGGTCCACGATCAGCAGCGCGACGTCATGCGCGAGGATCTGCGCGGCCATCGCGTCGCAGTCCTTCGGCAACGACAGCGGCAGCGAGGAACCGCCGATGTGCTCGACCTCGACCCGGAACACGCGGTCCAGGTCGGCCCCGGCCACGACCAGCCGCCCGGCCAACGTCCGCTCCCAGGAGTCCTCGGTGGCCGCGTAGATGACGCTGCGCGGGTGCCCGTAGTGGTGGCCGGGCAACTCGCCCAGCGTGACGCGGGCGGCGAGCCACGCGCAGAACAGCGACTTGCCGATGCCCTCCCGGCCGGGGCCGACCGTGAGCGCGCCGTGCGGCATCCGGTCGTCCCACAGCCAGTACGTGGGCCGAAGCTTGATCTCCGACACTGGAGTCAGCCGCACCGACCGCAGCGACGGCGGCGCGGACTCGGCCGGGTCGTGAACGTCGTCGCCGAACGGTTCGGGGTCGAGTTCGTGAACACCCGCGCCGGGGACGTCCACGGGCCACAGGTGCCGCCCGCTGGGGTCTGGGTGGGTCACTGGTGAACTCCCTTACGTGGTCGATCGATAGGGCCGACTCGTGCAGGTCAACGGCGTGAGTCGACCTGGACTCGTGCAGGTCGGGACCGAGTCCGATCGGGGTCGATCGAGGGTCGGTCGGGTGGACTCGGGATGGACTCCCGGACCGGTCCGGGCGCGTTCATCACCACGCGGACGCGTGGCGGGCGGGATGGACTCCGGGCCGGTCCGGGAAGCTGTGTTTCCGCCGGTCCCGACGGGTGCGGGACGGTCCGCCTACGCGGCGGCCAGCCGCTTGGGCGACGCGGTCGTGCGGCAGAGTCCGGCGGCGGCCTTCGCGTACCGCTTCACGACCGTGCCCGGCGGGAACACCGTCGAGTCGCCGTCGTCGACCCAGCGCCGCGCGAGGTCGGCCAGCTGGCCGCGCCCGAGGGTGGCCAGGCCGGCCAGCGCGCCGCGCGCGGCGTCGTCCACGAGCAGCCCCCACGACTCCGCTTTCACGCTGCCGTGCGCGAGCGCCACCGTGATCTCCGGTTCGGTCAGCACGACCGGAGCAGGTTCGCCCGGCCCCCACAGCCCGACCCGCGCCACGTTCCCGGCCGGGGCGGCCGGTGCCAGCCGGAACCCGGACGACGTGGTGAACCCGGCCACCGCCATCGGCGTTGCCGCGATGACCATCGCCGACGTCATGCCCGCGGTCATCATCGCCGCGCCACCTTCGTCGCGCCGGTGACGAGCATCGCGAGTGCCGCCGCCATGTCGTAGCGACCCATGCCATGCGGCCACACGCTGGGTGTCTCGGTGCGGCCGGGACGCGCGGCCCGGTGGCGGACGGCGTCGACACCACCAAGGACATCGATCCCGTCGAACACCAGCGCCACGACCTCGTCGACGGCCAGATCGCAGTGCAGCTGCGCGCGGGCGTGGTGCAGGGCCATGGCCAGTTCGTTGCACGCCAGCGTGACCGCGTCCCGGCCGGGAACCGACACCGTGGAACAGGCGATCGCCAGGCCGTAATGGTCGTAGCGGGTCGGTGCCCGCCGGACAGCGGGAGCCGCAACGGTGGTCGTCATCAGCGCACACCCTTCGGCTTACGGGGTGCCGGAATCCGTCCCCTGGTCCGCCCGCCGAACAGGTCGGCGGCGCAGTCCCGGACCAGGGTCAGCCGGACGGCGTCCCAGCTGTTCGGCTTGACCTTCGCCAGATCCAGCCGTGCCCGCTCCAGCCCGAAACCGCCCAGGCCGAACACGGTCTCCATCGCCAGCTCCCGCACGACGTTGTCGTCGCCCAAGACCTCGCTCAGTTCCTTGCGGCTCATCCCGTCCGTGATGCTCATCAGGGCGGCCGTCACGTCCTCGACCGACATCGGGATGGCCAGGACCATCGTCGCCGCGACCGGGGTGTCGTTGTCCTGCCGGTGAATCGGGATGAACTGCGCACGGTGCCCGTTGACCTGGCCCAGCGTCCTCGGAGTCTTCGCCATGATCACGCCACCTCCGCCGTCTCGGTGCCGACCTGGTCCGCGCCGGTGACGTCGTCGTCGTCCTCCGGGGACTCCCCGCCCTCGACGTACGCCGCGTAGGCCGCCTCCGAGCAGCTGTTCAGCCACGCGTTCAGCGCCGAACCCTGAACCCGGACCGTCTTCTTGCCGACCCGCAGCGCGTCCAGCTCACCCGCGCTGATCGCCCGGAAGATGGTCGACTTGTGCACGTCCAGCAGTTCCGCGACGTCCTTCACGCGGAAGATGGCGCTATCCTCAACCCGCATCGTTGCTCCCAAGGTTTCGATGTAGGCCCCGGCCGGTGTTCCCGCACCGCCGGGGCCGCTTGCGTTCTGTGCGCTCTGTGCGACACCAGGAACGTTAGCCAACACTGCAAACACTGCATAGCAGTGTTGAGTGAGTTCACTCAGATGGAGTAGTTGGTAGTGCCGCGTAAGCTGCCTGACATGGACAAACTCGACCCGAACGACTCGCGGCCGCCGTATGTGCAGGTCACCGAACGACTGCGCGCGCTGATCTACGGAGGTACTTACGGACCTGGCACCAAGTTGCCGTCCCTGCCGAACCTGGTTGAGCAGTTCGGCGTGTCTGTCGGCACGATCAAGCGCGCCTTGGGGCAACTTCAAGACGACCAGGTCATCGTGACCCGTCAGGGGCAAGGCTCCTACGTTCGGGCCTCCCTCCCGAGTCTTCCCGCTGAGTCCTCCGGAGACGTGGCCCACATGCTGGACCAGCTGGCAACCATCCGGCAGCTGGTCGACTCGCTGGAGCGTCAACTCCGTGCGCACGGCTAGTTCCCCACCGCGCGGAAGAACGCCACCAGGCCATCGATCGCGTCGGCGCCCATCCCGATCAGGTTCTTTGCCCACGAACCCGAGTCGCCGGGGTACCTCACGATGAGCACCACAATGGCGAGCAGAATTGCGGTCACGATCAGCTTTTTGCCCCAACCACCACCGGTCTTGAAGCCGGGAAACGGGCTGTTCTTTGCCATCGCTCTGGTACCTCCGTGGATCGTCCGGCGATTTCTGTCGCTATCGCCGCTGCTGTTGCTCTCAACGATCGCTGTCACGGAGGGTGGAAAACAGTGTCACTGCACGTGACACCAATGGGACGTGGTGATACGCCTGCATCACCAGCGCATCACTGCGTAGCACTTGGCGGGGGTGGCACACTGGAAGTGCAGGTCAGGCCGACGACCGGTGAGGGAGAGGCAGGGGCATGAGCGACGACCAGCCGACGTGGGCGCGGCGCATCCGGACAATGCGCGAGGCTCGCGGGTGGTCCCAGACCGAAGCTGCCGAAGAGATGCGCAAGCACTCCCCGCGCGCGCTTCCCGAAACGGACCACCTGGCGCGACGCTGGAAGGCGTGGGAACTGGGGGAGAACAAGCCCGGTCGCGAATACGCGCCGATTATTGCAGCCACCTTGAATACCGTGACGCAGGCGCTCTTTCCGCCCGAACAAAAGGCGGATGCAGGAGTCGAACTGCTCACTGCTACTGGTATGGACACGCTGGAAATCGTGTCACGTCTCCAGCAGTCAGACGTCAATGACGCTACGCTCGAAGCGGTCCGCATCACCGTCGATAGGCTTTGTTCGGAATATGCGCGACAGCCACCCTTTGAGCTGATTACCGAAGGGCGTCAATGGCTCCGTCGACTGGTTGAAATGCAAGAGCAGCGCCTGAACTTTCGGCAGCGTCGCGACACTTTGGAGCTTGCCGGATGGCTCGCACTTCTTGTCGGCTGTCTGGAATACGATCTAGGCGACCGGCGGGCGGCCGAGGGAACCCGTCAGGCCGCACTCAACTTGGGGCGCGAGGTCGGCAGTCCGGGCATTCTTGGATGGGCGCACGAAATGAGCGCGTGGTTTGCGCTCACCGCGGGCGACTATCGCGGCGTACTCGCGGCCGGCCAGGCTGGCGAACTCGCCGCCGAGAATCACAGCGTTTCAGTGCAGCTCATCGCCCAGCAGGCAAAGGCGTACGCCCGGATGGGGCGGCTGCAAGAAATGGAAACAACGCTTGAGCGGGGACGCGTCGCGCTCGACAAAATGGAGTACCCGACGAATATCGACAACCACTTCGTGGTTGACCCGTCCAAATACGACTTCTACGTAATGGACTGCTACCGCCACGTCGGTCAGGACCGGTTGGCTCGCGAACTCTCGGACGAGGTGATTCGCGTCAGCTCTGGTTTCAACAACCAGGAGCGATGGCCGATGCGTATTGCCGAAGCCCAGATCACGTTGGGCGTCGTCGCGGCTCGCGAGGGAGACCTGGACGAAGCGGTCAGCTACGGACGCCGTGCCATCACGACAGGGCGGAAGTCGTTGCCGTCTCTCGCGATGGTCTCGCAGGACCTCGCAGGCGTACTGCGGGAGCGGTACTCCGGCGAGCCCGAGGCAACCGAGTACCTGGACCAGCTGCGCGCGATCCAAAGCGCATCGTGACGAGCCTTCGCGGGGAGCAACCCGGCAAGGGCGCACGGGCTCTAGAACCCCGTGCGCTCTTGCGCTCTTGCGCCCTTGACCACGAAACACCAGGTCAGAGGGCGCAAATCAAGGGCGCAAGCCCGTGCGCCCTTGCCGCGCCCTTACGCCCTTGACCCGCCCCGTGCGCTCTTGCGCCCTTGCCCGTTGGACGGCCCGGCGTCCGTCTCAATCTGCGTCTCAGTTCAAGGCCGTTCGCGCTGTCGCCGCTGTTCCACCCGCTCTTCTGACCAGGGCGTTTGGTCGCAGGCGAACACGTCTGAACAGCCGTGCGGAGATCTGAAAAGCGGAAGGTCGCCGGTTCGACCCCGGCCCTGGCCACCGCTCAACGAACCGCCTCGATACGTCGAGGCGGTTTTTTCATGCCTGGAGCCGATTTCGGGGCTGGCCACAGCACCGCGCGGTGGCGTCCGATGTCGCAGGAGCATCGGGCGCCACCGCGCGGTGCGGGACTGGGGGTTCCTACTTGCCGGTCTGCTGCTTGACCCAGTCGGCGTACGCGGTCACGTCGGTGTAGATGCCCGGCATCTCCGGGCAGCTGGCGGTCTGGCCGCGGCTGGTCGCGCCGACCAGCGTCCACTTGTCGCCGTTCTTCACGACGGCGGGGCCGCCCGAGTCGCCGTAGCAGGCGCTCGCCTTGCCACCCTGGTTGTCCATGCACAGCTCGGACTGCGCGTCGTAGGCGCCGGAGCCGGAGCATCCGGAGTCTTCGGCGATCTTGGTGTCGAGCTGCTGGAGCTTCACCGGTGCTTCACCGCAGCCGCGGGTGGGACAGGTCAGGCCCCAGCCGATCTCCCGCACGTCGGTGCCCGGCGCCGGGGACTGGCCGATCTCGATCGGCGCCGCCTCCGCCGGCTTGGTCAGGTGCACCACGGCGATGTCGTACGGGCCGGAGCCGTCGTACTTCTCGTGGACCACGAACTTGTCCACCTCGGCGACCTCGCCGCCCGTGGTGTGGTCGGTGGTGTTGATCCGGTACTGCCAGTTGGCGGGCTGCTCACCTTCGACGCAGTGCGCGGCGGTCACCAGCCACTCCGGGGAGATCAGCGAAGCGCCGCAGTTGTGGTCACCGCTCTTGGTCTGCATGGAGGCCATGAAGCTGTAGGTCTCGGTCGCGTCCACACCACCCACGATCAGCGGCTGCACGCCCGAGGGGGGTTCGGCGGCGGAAGCCGGCATCGCCAACCCGAGCACGGCGGCCGCGCCGGTCAGCAGACCGGCGACGAGGGAACGAGTCCTCATTGGGCTTTCTCCTTCCACGCCGGTGTGTTTCACCGGCACACTCCGGAAGGGTGGCCAATCGTCACTCGTTCGTGGAAGTGACGAAAGTCGGTGGCCGTTGCCAGTTACCAGTTGGCCGACCTTGACTTCGAGTTAGGTGGAGGTGTCAATCTCGAAGCATGACAATCGCACCTGAGCAGGTCGACGAATGGACCGTCGACACCCTCGACCTCGACGCGTACCTCGGCCGGATCGGTCAGTACCGCGCGAAGCCCTCGGCCGCCGCGTTGCGTGAGCTGGCGAAGGCGCACATCCTCGCCGTCCCGTTCGAGAACGTCGACGTCGTTTTGGGGCAGCACAAGGGAATCGCGCTCGAAGACGTGATCGGCAAACTCGTCCACCGTCATCGCGGTGGCTATTGTTACGAGCACGGAAGCCTTTTCGCCGCGGCCGCCGAGCAGCTCGGCTACCCCGTTCGCCGCCTGGTCGCGCGGGTGCAGCCGCAGAAGAACGGGCCGTACACGCATATGACGCTCGCGGTCGAGGCGGACGGCGTCCAGCACCTGGTCGACGTCGGATTCGGCGCCGGGATGCTGGTGCCGATGCCGCTGGTCGACGGCGCCGTCGTGGATCAGGCCGGCTGGCCGCACCGGCTTGTCGCCGACGGCGATTGGTGGCGCCTGCAGAAGAAGGAAGGCGACGACTGGACCGACCTGCACGCCTTCACGCTCACGCCGATGCACCGGATCGACTACGAGGTCTACCACCACTACACGTCGACGCATCCGCGCTCGCCGTTCACCGGGCAGCTGGTGGTCATGCGCCTGGAGGAAGGGCTCAGCCGCAGACTGGTCGGCGAAGAGCTCACCGTCGAACGCCCGGACGGGACCAAGGAGACCACCACGATCCCACCCGAACGGCTCGACGCGACACTGCGCGAGCTGGACGTCGTCCTCACAAAGGACGAACTCGCGAAACTGCTGACGATCTACCCCGGCTGAGGGCTCAGAGCTCGAATTCGGCGCGCTTGTCCGCGGGGACGAGATCTTCGTACTCACGGTGCTTCGCGATGAAAGAGCGCACGTACGGGCAGTAGGGCAGGACGGACCTGCCCTGCGACCGGACGTCGTCGAGCGCGGCGGTCACGAGCTTGCCCGCCAGGCCCTGGCCCGCGAAGTCGTCCGAGATCTCGGTGTGCAGGAACAGGATCGCGTCGGTGCGTGTGCGGGTTTCCAGGAACCCGGCGGGTTTCCCGTCCACGACGATGTCGTAGCGGTCTTCCCCGGCTTTGATCTCGACACTCATCCAGCTGCTCCGAAAAGTTCGTCCGGCGGCGCGGGGCGTCCCAGGTGGAAGCCCTGCGCCTGGTCACAGTGCAGCTCACGCAGGATCGCGAGCTGCTCTTCGTCTTCGACACCTTCGGCGACGACGATCAGGTCGACGGCGTGCGCCATCGCGATGATGCTCTTGACGATCGCGGCCGCGTCGCGCGATTCCGCGATGCCGGTGACGAAGGTGCGGTCGATCTTGAGCGTGTCCAACGGAAGCCGTTGCAGCTGGGCGAGCGACGAGTAGCCGGTGCCGAAGTCGTCGATCGCCAGTGAGACACCGAGATCGCGCAACGACGTCAGCACTTCGGCGGCCGCGGCCTGGTCCCGCATCAGTGCGCTCTCGGTGACCTCGAGGGTCAGCGCGTGCGGCGGGAGCCCGGTGGTCTTCAGTGCGTCCTGTACCCCGGCCACCAGATGCGGATCGTCCAGCTGCCGGGCCGACAGGTTGACCTTGAGGTTCAGGTCGATGCCGAGTTGTTCGCGCCGCCTGGCGATCTCGCGGGTGGTCGTGCGCAGGACGTACTTGCCGATCAGGTTGATCAGGTCGCTTTCCTCGGCCAGCGGGATGAACTCGGCGGGCGAGATCGTGCCGTGCGCCGGATGTTTCCAGCGCAGCAACGCTTCCACGGCGACCATCTCGCCGGATTCGATGTCCACGACGGGCTGGTACGCCGTCCAGAGTTCCTCGTTCTGCAGCGCGTCGCGCAGATCCTGCTCCATGCGCAGCCGCCGCTGCATCCGCTCGCGCAGCTCGACGTCGAAGAACTCGTAGCGCGCACGGCCGAGCGTTTTCGCTTGGTACATCGCGACATCGGCGTCCCGCAGCAGATCTTCGGCGGTCCGGGTGTCGTCGTTGGCGGCGGTGACGATGCCGATACTGGCGTCGATGTGCAGTTGCCTGCCGTTGACGGTGATCGGCTCGGTCAGCGCCTCGCGCAGATGTTCCGCCAGCGCCTTGATCTCGTCCGGTTCGGTGATCTCCGCGGTGACGACGACGAATTCGTCGCCGCCCAGCCTGCCGACGAGATCGTTCTCGCCGATGCCCCGGCGCAGGCGTTCTCCCGCGATGCGAAGCACCTTGTCGCCGACGGAATGCCCGAGGGAATCGTTGATCACCTTGAACTTGTCGAGGTCGATGAACAGCAGCGTGGTGAGCTCGGCGCGGCCGGCGCCGGACAGCGCTTCGGCGAGACTGTCCAGCACCAGTGTCCGGTTCGCGAGTTCGGTGAGGGGATCGTGCGTCGCCTCGTGGGCGAGCCGCTCACCGATGGCGCGGCGTTCGGTGATGTCGGTGAACGAGGCGACCACCGCCAAGGCCGACGGGTCTTCCGGGGTCAGCAGCCGCGAGGTCAGCGAGATCCAGACGTCGTCGCCCGCCGGCCTCCGCAGACGCAGCACGAGACCGGTCAGCGTGATCCCGGTGCGCCGGGTGACCACCGACGGCATCCGGGCGGGCGGGATGCGGCCCTGTTCGTCGTACAGTTCCAGCGTCACGCACGGGACCCCGATGAGGTCGTCGTGGTCGACGCCGATGATCCGGCACGCCGCGGGGTTGGCCGATTCGATGAGACCGCCCGGCCCGATCACGACCACGCCTTCGTCGAGGGACGCGACCACCGTGCTGTAGTGCTGCTCGGCCCGTCGCCGGGCCGTTTCGTCGGCGCAGACCAGGACGAACCCGTCGTTCATCTCCGCGGCCGAGATGCGGATGGCCAGGGTCGAGCCGTTGCGGTGGCGGTGCGTCGTCTGCATGACGCCGCCTCGGCGCAGCACCGTTTCCGGGTCGAGCTCGGCGCCGACGAGATCGCTGACCGTGCCGCCGATCGCCTCGCCGGCCGTCCAGCCGTAGACGTTCTCGGCGGCCGGGTTCCAGCTGGTCACCACGCCGGTGCCGCTGGTCGCGATGATCGCGTCGCTGACGTGGCTGATGAGCGCGGCCTGGTAGCGCAGCGTCGCTTCGGCGGCCTTCTGTGCGCTGATGTCGCGCATGATGACCTGGAACGCGGGCCTTCCTTCCCAGGTCGTGCGCACCGAAATGCTCTGGACCAGGTACTTCGTGCCGTCGAGGCGGAGCATGACGGTGTCGGCGGGAACGGTCGACGCGCCCTGGCGGTGCAGCGACGCGATCCTGTCCAGGAGGGCCGGGAGCGACTCGTCGGCGACGAAATCCATGATCGGCCGCCCGATCAGCTCGGCGGTCGAGGACGCCCCGAGCGCCGTGACGGCGGCTCGGTTCACGTAGGTGACGACACCGGCTTCGTGAACGCAAACCGCGTCTGGGCTGAGCTCCACCAAAAGCCGGTAACGGTCAGTGAGATCTTCGAGTGCCTGCCGGTTCTCGCGGACGTCGGTCACGTCGGTGGCGATGCCGAGCAGTCCGGACGAGCCGCCGGCGTCGCCGATGGTGCGGGCGCGCAGCCGGACCCAGCGGATCTCTCCCGCCGGGTTTCGGAACGACTGCTCCAGTTCGAATTCGCGCCAAGGCGGGGAAGTGCGGGTGCCGGAGGTCAGCGGGGCCACCAGATCGGCGAGCCTGGACTCGATCTCGGCTTCGGTGAGCGTGCCTCCACCCAGCAGGTTCTCCAGTCCGGGCAGCCAGGACAGGGTCTCCGTCGCGAAGTCGTACGACCAGATGGCGGCGTGGTCGCCCGCGAGGCCGAGATCGCCGACCGGCTCGTCTCCGAGCGGCGTGCCCGCCGGTCGACCGGAATTCCCGGCCCCGGGCACGGCGAGGGCGTCAGCCTCCATGATCCGTCCGAACCCCCTCTTCCGGTGCTGGCACCGTCGATTACACCACCCGCGGAGGGCGCTGTATACGCGAACCGGAGGTGGGTCACCGCTGATATGCGCGAAAGCATATGAATACACGCTGTGTGACTGGCCTACGTCGAGGTGTCCCATCGGGTGAATAATTTTTGGTCAAACTCACCCATTCGGCGGTCAGTTGCGGTAAAACTACTCTTCGCTCGTTCCCGGTGCGAAAGGTTTCAGCTGGTGGATGACGACGACGTTTCGGTCGCCGACCTGCTCATTCGCGAGGGCTGGGACGACCACGAGGAGTCACGGGCAAAGTCACGCTGGAGAGTTATCGCGGTGGTGATCGCCGTGGTCGTCGCCTGCGGTGCGGCCGCGGTTCTCGTCGGGTTCGATTCCGATCCCGAACCGAATGCGGCGCCGAACCAGATGAGCGTCATCGAGATGCCGACGCGGCCTTCGGAAAACGGGGGAGCGGGCGCGACGTCGGCGGTCCCGTCCACCGAGACGGTCGAAACCGGCGAAGGAGAGCCTTCGTCACGGCCCAGCCGGACGACGTCCAGCCGTCGCACGTCGAGTTCCGCCGCGTCGACGTCCGACTCGCCGGACCCCACCACGCCGACGTCGTCGAACGGGCCCGCCGATCCGCCGCGGACCACCGGATCCACGGTCGTTCCGCAGCCGCCCAACCCGACTCCGCCGCCGCCCTCGACGACGCCGACCGAAGAGTGTCATCTGTGGCCGAAGTGGCTCTTCTGCTAGGGCGCTTGCAATAGATCGGGCTCCCGGCGTTCGCCGAGGTGGTTGAACAGCAGGTTGAGCGTGAAGGCGACGACCTTCGGCACCAAGCCCATCAGCACGAGCAGACCGCCCGCCATCGCGACGGCCACGGAGCCCGCCTCCATGATCGTCATGTGCTGCAGGCCGAGCAAGGTGAGCTTCGGCAGCGTCGACCGTGTGCGGCTCGGGACGGCTCATGTGACCGCCTGTGACGTGCGGGATTCGTCGGGCCTGACCGTAGCGCGTCCACCGCGTGAGGATCACCTCGCGAAAGGGCGGTCGAAGGGGCCGGAGCTGTGTTGAATGGACATCGGGCACAACGAAGGGAGCGCCGATGGAGACCGTCCTCGTCGTAGGGGCCGGGCAGAGCGGGTTCGGAGTGGCGACCTCGCTGCGGGACAAGGGGTTCGCCGGGCGGGTCGTGCTGATCGGTGACGAGCCCGGGCTGCCGTACCAACGGCCTCCGTTGTCGAAGGGCTATCTGGCCGGGACCGCGGGTGACGCCCAGCTGCGTCTGCGGCCCGAGGACTTCTTCGCGGAGAAGAACATCGAACTGATCCCGGGCCGCGTCGCGTCAGTGGATCGCGACGGCGCGAAGGTGGTGCTCGAAGACGGCAGCGCTCACGAGTACGACCATCTGGTGCTGGCGACGGGAGCGGTCAACCGGGTCCTGCCGGTCCCGGGGTCCACTTTGGATGGTGTATTCACCTTACGCACCAAGGACGAAGCCGATGTCCTGCGCTCCGCGCTGGAAAGCGCGGAGAACGTCGTCGTGGTCGGGGGCGGGTTCATCGGGCTGGAGTTCGCCGCGCACGCCGGGCGGCCTGTGACGATCGTCGAGGCGCAGGACAGGCTGATGGCCCGTGTCGCGACACCCGAGGTCTCGGCGTACTTCGCCGCTCTGCACGAGGAGGCGGGCCACACGATCCTGCTCGGCAGGGGTGTCGCCGCGCTGCGCGGCGAGGGCCGGGTGACCGAGGTGGAACTGAGCGACGGCAGCCTGCTGCCCGCCGATCTGGTGCTGGTCGGTGTCGGGGTGGAGCCGCGGACGCGGCTCGCCGAAGGGGCGGGGCTCGCGGTGGCGAACGGTGTCGTCGTCGACGAGCACCTGCGTACGAGCGATCCGAAGATCTCGGCGGTCGGGGACTGCGCGAACTTCCCGTGTGTCCAGGCGGGGACGGCGACGCGGCTGGAGTCGGTGCAGAACGCCGTCGACCAGGCGCGGGCGGTGGCGGCGGTCATCGCCGGCGAACCCGCGCCGTACGACAGCCTGCCGTGGTTCTGGACCGACCAGCTCGGCGCGAAACTGCAGATCGCCGGGATTTTGACCGGGGCGGAGAAGACCGTCGTGACCGGAGACCGGGAGGGCGGGAAGTTCTCGGTGCTGTCGTTCCGCGACGGCGTGCTCGCCGGGGTCGAGTCGGTGAACCGGCCGCCGGACCACATCGCCGCGCGTCGCCTGTTCGCCGCGGATCCGGCGCCGCGGTTCGAGACGCTCGAGGCCAACGGCTTCGATCTGAAGGCGACCTTCGCGTCAACCCGTGGTTGACGATCCAGGATCGTCAACCTAGAGTTGACGGTATGACGAATCCAGTCCGGCTCGACGACCTCATCTCCCACATCAAGCAGCAGCATCCCGACGGAGACGTGCTCGGCCAGCTGTCCGACGCGGTCTTCCTCGGCGAACATCTCGGCGAAGTGGCCGACCATCTGATCGGCCACTTCGTCGACCAGGCGCGGCGTTCCGGCGCGTCCTGGACGGAAATCGGCAAGAACATGGGGGTCTCCAAGCAGGCGGCCCAGAAGCGCTTTGTCGACTCCAGCGGCTCATCGCTGGAAGACCTGGTGAAGGTGTTCAGCCGCTACACCGATCGGGCGCGGCACGTCGTCGTCGCTTCGCGGGACGCCGCTGTCTCGGCGAAAAGTCCGCAGATCGAGCCCGTGCACCTGATCCTCGGGCTGCTCGCCGAACCGGCGGCGCTCGCCGCCGGGGCGATCGTGGCACAGAAGGTGACCCTCGAAGCCGTCCGCGAGGCCGCGGAGGCGAAGCTGCCGGAACCCGCCGACGAACCGGTGGAGGCAGCGAAGATGGCGTTCGGCGCGCAGGCCAAGAAGGCGCTCGAACTCACCATGCGGGAGTCGCTGCGGCTCGGGCACAACTACATCGGCACCGAGCACATCCTGCTGGCCCTGTTCGAACTCGGCGACGATTTGCTCGTTGATCTTGGTCTTACGAAAGAGAAGGCCGAAGCGTCGATCTTGGGGGCACTGGAGGAGATCGTCGCGGCACGCGGGAGGGGCTGAAAGCGTCCTTCACCGCATGTCGCGTGGTGAAGGACGCTTTCGTCTCATGCGATGTGGGGAAAGTCCCCTTCGGCAGCTATCCACAACACCCCGGTTATCCACAGGTGCGGGAATCGGGTCTGGGCAGACTTCGTGGCGGGCCCCACGATCGAAGAATGAAAAAAGGATCATGGGGCGACGACCCCGAACTCCTGATGGAGAACAGCGACCACGGCGTCATTCGGGTGACGCGCCTTCAAGAAATGGGCGTCTCGTCGACAACGACATACCGAAGATGCGGGCCCAACGGGCCTTGGACGAGACTTTTACCGGGCATCGTCCTTCTCTTCAACGCACCACCCTCCCGCGAGCAACAGATCGCGGCGGCGATGCTCTACGGCGGCGAGTTCGCCCTGATCACCGGTGGTGAAGCTTGCCGGATCCATGGCCTGCGTAATGTGCCCGGCACCGGCGATGAGGTCCACCTTCTCGTGCCGCATGAGCGGAAGCTTCACAACTACGGCTTCGTGGTCATCGAGCGGACACAACGGATGCCTCGCGCGATCACCCGAAATGGGCGTCCGCTGGCAGAAGTCACCCGCGCGACTCTCGACCTCTGTCGCAGGCAGACGGAAGTCAGGCCAGTCCGGGCCCTGATGAGCGAAGTGGTTCAGCGCAGATATTGCTCTTTTGAGCGGTTGTCCCACGAACTTGCCCACGGCAGCCAGCGGGGCAGCGCGGTGCCTCGGCTTGTCCTCACGGAACTGGCTTCCGGGCCGGAGTCGATCGCCGAGATCGATGCCCGGCGAGTCTGGCAACTGTCCGGCCTGCCAGAACCGGTGTGGAACAGGAAGCTGTACGACGAGGCGGGCAGGCTGGTCGCGAAATCGGACGCCTGGTTCGACGATGTCGGGCTGGCATGGGAGGTCGACTCGTTGTCGTTCCATCTCCAGGCCGTGGACGGTTTCGACCGGACTTTGGCGAGGAACGGACGGTACGCGGCGGCGGGCGTGCTGGTGCTCCAGACCTTGCCGTCGCGGCTGCGGACCGAGCCGGACAAGGTGGCCGCGGAGTTGAGGGCCGCCCATGCCGCAGCCGCGGCTCGGACTCGACCGAACGTTCGGATCGCGAGTTGACGAAGGGGCCCTTCACCGCATGCCATGCGGTGAAGGGCCCCTTCGTGGCGTCTTATGCGGGGAAAGTCCCCTTCAGCGCACGTCAGGCGGAGGACTCGGGGCGGCCGTCGGCGGCCCAGGCGGTGTGGAATGACCCCTCGCGGTCGACGCGGCGGTATGTGTGGGCACCGAAGTAGTCACGCTGCCCTTGCACCAGCGCGGCGGGGAGGCGCTCCGCGCGCAGACCGTCGTAGTAGGCCAGAGCGGTCGAAAAGCCCGGGGTCGGGATGCCGAGCCGCACCGCCGTGGAGATCACCGAACGCCAGGAGTCCTGGGCGTCCTCGACGGCCTTGCGGAAGCCGCCTGAAGTGAGCAGCGTCGGCAGCGCGGGCTCTTCGGCGTACGCCGCCGTGATGTCGTTCAAGAACTTCGCGCGGATGATGCAGCCGCCGCGCCAGATGGACGCGACCTTGCCGAGATCGATGTCCCAGCCGTATTCGGCACCGCCCGCCTGGATCTGGTTGAAGCCCTGGGCGTACGCCACCACCTTCGACGCGTACAGCGCCTGCTCGACGTCGTCCGCGAAAGTGTCCAAAGCGGACCCTGTCAGCGGAGCGCGCGAGGGACCGCCGAGGCCGCGGGAGGCTTCGCGCAGGTTCGACGAACCGGACAGCGAGCGCGCGAAGACGGCTTCGGCGATGCCGCTGATCGGCACGCCGAGGTCCAGTCCGATTTGGACGGTCCAGCGGCCGGTGCCCTTCTGCTCCGCCTGGTCCGCCACGATGTCGACGAAAGGCTTGCCGGACGCGGCATCGGTGTGGGCCAGTACCTGCGAGGTGATCTCGATCAGGTACGAGTCCAGCCGCCCCGAGTTCCAGGTGCGGAAGACCTCGGCGATCTCGGCGGGGGAGTAGCCGCCCGCGCCGCGCAGGAGGTCGAACGATTCGGCGATCAACTGCATGTCGGCGTACTCGATGCCGTTGTGCACCATCTTCACGAAATGCCCGGCGCCGTCCGCGCCCACGTGCGTGCAGCACGGTTCGCCGTCGACCTTCGCCGAGATGTCCTCGAACAGCGGCCCGAGCGACTGGTACGACTCCTTGGAGCCGCCCGGCATGATGCTCGGCCCGTGCAGCGCGCCCTCCTCGCCGCCGGACACGCCGGTGCCGACGAAGTGGATGCCCTTCTCACGCAGCGCGGCCTCGCGACGGCGGGTGTCCGCGAAATGCGCGTTGCCCGCGTCGACGATCACGTCGCCCTTCTCGAGGAGCGGGACGAATTCGTCGATCACGGCGTCCGTCGGCGCACCGGCCTTGACCATGATCACGACCTGGCGCGGCCGCTCCAGCGCGTCGACGAACTCCTGCGCCGAATACGCCGGGATGAAGTCGCCTTCGTCGCCGAACTGCTCGACCAGTTCCTTCGTCCGCTGCTCGGAGCGGTTGTGCAGGGCCACCGTGTGCCCGTGCCTCGCCAGGTTCCTGGCCAGGTTGCGGCCCATGACCGCCAGGCCGGTGACCCCGATGCTCGCCTTCTTGCTCATCCGCACCCTTCCGCTTCGATTCCCGTGCCGAGCCTATCCCCGTTGAGGGATACGGCGCCGGGGCGAGAAGGGATCAACCGGGAGTTGTCCACAACCGGGCCCGCCTGTGGACAACTCGGCTCGCGCGGCCTGACGCGGCGCTTGCGGCGGTACGCTGGGTTCGGGGTCGCCCCCCAGGGACGGGTGGGGGCTGCGTGGGGGGATTTCCGGCGTTTTGAGTGGCTTTCGCAACAGGGGCGACAGTGGCAGCGCGGCGACAGCGGCGAGCGCGAAGACCGTCAGGAGAAGCACCGGATCGGGGCACCGTTGAAGGTGACCATGTCCGCCAGCGCGGCCCCCAGGTCGATCGGCGCGCCCCACTCGAGGCCGTCCAGTTCGGCATAGGCCCGGTGCAGGTTCGCCGGCAGTCGCTCCTGTTCGGACAACGCCTCGTACGGCCCGAGATCCGCTTCGCGAGCGGCCTGAAGGGGCGTCAGCCCGGCGGCCTTCCCGTACGACGCGAGTTTCCGCAGGAAACCCAGGTATCCGTCGACGACGTCGATCGCCTCGGGGCCGCACACCGGGCCGTGGCCCGGCACGATCGTCTCCGGCTCCAGTTCGCGGACCACGTCCAGCGCCTTCCGCCAGCCGGCGGGCGAGCCCATCAGCGCGAAGGGGCTGCCACCGTTGAAGATCAGGTCGCCGACGAACAGCACCCGCCGCTCCGGCAGCCAGACGAGGACGTCGTTCGTCGTGTGCGCCGCGTGTCCGGGGTGGATCAGCTCCAGCCGGACGTCGCCGGCGTGCACGGTCAGCCGGTCGTCGAACAGCACCTCGGGCGGCCGCAGCTCCAGATGGCCCCAGTCGTTCCCGGTGAACGAATTCTCGTAGGTGTTGATCCCGGTCGCGACCATCACTTCACGCGTCTTCCGGTGCCCGATGATCGTCGCGCCGGCCGCCAGGTAGTTGCCGTTCGTGTGGTCGCCGTGATGATGCGTGTTGACCACAGTGGTGACCGGCGCCCCGCAGGTCGATTCCGCCGTCGCCAGCAGCGCCCGCGTGCGCCGTTCGGTCGAACACGTGTCGATCAGCACCGTGTGGTCGCCCGCGGCGACGAACCCGCAGTTGTTGATCCACCAAGAGCCGTCGGGCTGGACGTACCCGAAGACGCCGTCGGTGACCTGCTGGGCGAAGGGGGACTGGTCCACTCGGTCACTATGCCCGACCGACGTGCCCGAAATGTGACGAGATCGCTCCGCCACCAGGGTGACGTACGAGGTGACTGGTGTTTTCGGCCGTTTCCTGGAACGCTGCGCAATGTCATCATCGAACCCCGCAAGGTGAAGTACCCTGGGTGGGTTCGAGTATTCGCGCGCAGGACGGTGGGTAACCGCGGTCCTCGTCTATGTGGTCCGGGAGAGCAAGGCGATGGCCAGCACCGTCACCTCGCGCCGGAAGCAGCTCGGGAACGAGCTCCGGCATGCCCGCAACGCCGCGCGGATGACACAGCAGCAGGTCGCCGAAGTGCTCGGCTGCACCCAGGGCAAGGTCAACAAGATCGAGTCCGGTGCCGTCGGGGTCAAGCTCGGGGATGTGCGATCCATGCTGAACGCGTTCGGGATCAACGGCGACGAGGCCGACACGTTGATGAACCTGGCCCGCGCCGCGGCCGGGCAGCGCGGGCATTGGTCGGGCTACCGATCCGTGGTGCCGCACTGGTTCCGCACCTTCACCGACCTCGAACCCGCGGCCGCGGAGATCCTCACCTGGCACGGTGAGCGCATCCCCGGACCACTGCAGTCCGAGCACTACATGCTCAAGCAGTTCACCGAAGCCGGCGCCACCGACGTCACTTCGCTGGTCCGCAACCGCTTGGACCGCAAGGCCGTCTTCGAACAACAGCAGCCGCCCTACTACCGGTTCATCATCAGCGAGGGCGCCTTGCGCCGCGCTCCCGGTGGCTCCGCCCCGGCGGTGATGCTGGACCAGGTCGAGCATCTGCTGGCCTTGGACAAGCATCCGCGCGTGTACGTGCACGTGTTGCCGTTCGGCGCGCGTCTCGCCGCCGTGCCCAACGACTTCACCATCATGCGTTTCCCCGATCGAACCAGGGATTTCGTCTACATCGAACATTCCGCGGGCGGGTTGTACCTCGACGACGTCAAGGACTTCAACATTTTCGTGGACTCTTGGGACAGGTTGCGCGGCGCCGCGCTGGAGCGCCAGGAAACCCGGCAGTTCCTCAAGGAACTCGCCGAGCTCTACAGAACACAGATGCAAGCCTGAGATGGACCCCCGGTTCCTCCCCGAAGGCGTGGATCTCGAGCGGCCCAACGCCGCCCGGATCTACGACTGGGCGCTCGGAGGCACCGCGAATTGGGCGGTGGACAGGGAATTCGGCGAACAGCTGGTCAAGGCCTTCCCGCTCATCCGCGGCCTCGCCAGGGCCAACCGCGCCTTCCTCGGCCGCGCGGTCCGGCATTGCGCCGAGCACGGCGTGAACCAGTTCCTCGATCTCGGCTCCGGCGTGCCGACGGTCGGCAACGTCCACGAGATCGCCGGTGAGGTCGACGCCGGCAGCCGGTGCGTGTACGTCGACAACGAACCGGTCGCCGTCGCGCATGCCAGGATCCTGCTGGAGAAAGGCGGGGACCCCGCCAGGCACGCGGTGATCGGCGCCGACCTGCGCGACGCGGACGACGTCTGGGAACAAGCCTTCGGCACCGGCGTGCTCGACCCGGCGAAACCGGTCGCCCTGCTCACCGTCGCGGTCCTGCATTTCGTGCCGGGCCCCGAACTCGCCGACGTCATCGCGCGCTACCGGCGGTTGCTGCCCGCCGGTTCGTTCTACGTCCTGTCCCACGTCACGATGTCCGGCGTGGAGGGTGACGAGCTGGAACAGATCCAGCGCGTCGTGAAGCGGTACGAACAGTCGAGCACGCCCGCGTCCTTCCGCGACCAGGAAGAGATCCTCGGTTTCTTCGGGGATTTCGGCCTCGTGGCACCGGGTCTGGTCCCGGTCGGGGCATGGCGGCTGGACGACCCCCGCTCGCCTGCGCTTAACTGCGCCATCGGCGGGGTCGCCCGCAAACCCGGTTTCCGACGAGGTGTGACGGTATGACGACGCAGCACGACCCCAGCGACCCGGTGGCTCCCGAAGGTGTCGATCTCGAACGACCCAACGTGGCCAGGGTGTACGACTGGTTCCTCGGCGGTTCGGCCAACTGGGCGATCGATCGCGAGTTCGGCTCGCAGGTGCTCAAGCAGTTCCCGGAGGTCAAGACGTTCGCCCGCGTCGGCCGCGACTTCCTCGGCCGCGGCGTGGGATACCTGGCCCGCCAGGGGATCACGCAGTTCCTCGACATCGGCTCCGGCGTGCCCACCGTCGGCAACGTCCACCAGATCGCGAGCGCGGTCAACCCGGAAAGCCGGGTCGTCTACGTCGACGTCGAGCCGGTCGCCGTCGCGCATTCCCAGCTGCTGCTGGAACGCGAGGGCCTGCTCGGGCGGCACGCGGTCCTGCAGGGCGACGTCCGGGATCCCGCCGACATCTGGAAACGCGCTCTCGACACCGGGGTGCTCGACCCCCGGCAGCCGATCGGGCTCGTCCTGGTCGGGCTGCTGTACTTCCTCGGCCCCGAGGAGCCCGTTCACGAGATGGTCCAGCGCTACCTGGATTTCCTGCCGTCGGGTTCGTACTTCCTGTCCTCGCATCTGACCGAGGACGGCGTCACGCGCAAGGAAGGCGACAACCGGGAGAACGTCCAGGAGCTGTACAAGCGGACGAGCGCGCCGTTCCACCTGCGGTCCCGCGCGGAGTTCGCCGCGTTCTTCGACGGGCTGGAGATGGTGGAGCCGGGGATCGACTGGATGGCCACCTGGCATCTCGACGAGGCGGATTCCCGTGCCAGCGACCGGTTCGCGGACGACCCGACGTTCACCGGCGGCCTCGGCGGCTTGGGTCGTAAGCCCTGATCCGTCAGGCCCGGCCGGTCAGATGCCCGATCAGGGGTGTCAGCTCGAACTGACCTTCGAGCGGCCGGCCGGCCCTGATCAGGTCCCGGTGCGCGCCCGGCGAATCGACTTCGGAGTTCCATGGCGGCTGCTTGCGCAGCGGCGCCTGGATGAGGCTGAACCCGAACCGCTGACGCAGTTCCAGCCCGATGGTGCGGTGGTGGTGCTTCGCCGAGGCCAGGCGTTCGTCCTCACGGCGGAACAGCAGCGTGGTGAGACGGACGGCCACGGCGGTCACACCCCCCGGCTCGGACGCGGCAGCCGGGCCTGGCCCGCCGAACCGGCGAGGCCGAGACAACGCTCACAGGGCATTCCCGAACCGACGGGGACCCATTCCAGGTGGTCGTAAGGCATCGCCTCGCCACAGCGGGCGTGCAGGAATTCGGGGTGCGAACCCCCGGAGTGCAAGTCGAAAAGATGCGCGGACCGGCGGCTTTCGCCCGCCGTCCCGGCCATGAGCCTGCCGACGGCGAGTACCGTCGCCGGCATGGTGTCCTGAATGATCACGCTGATCCTCCCCCACGAGGTCGGCGGTGGGTGGTCCTGCGTCGCGGGGCGGGTGTCCCTGCCGGTCACCTGCCGTTGGTGGCCTGCTGAAACGGCGAAAACTCCCTGCTGAGCGCACTCGGCGGCATCCGCTGCCAAGATCTCCGCGTACTGCGAGCGATTCACCAACAACCGAGCCCCGGCCGCTGCGATTAATCCTACTCCTGGAATAATCTTCATGTCGAGGGTGGGCGGAGTTGATCACCCACTTGGCCGTGCGGGATAGTCCCGTTGAGGCAGGGAGAAGCCGGGACCGTGACGGTTCGCGCAGGTCGCGACCCGCACCCCCGACCGACGTTCGGAGGTACGACCAATGGCCGATTATCCATCGGCGGCGGATTACGATCCGACCACGGCCGTGTCGCTGTTCGACGACTCCGCGTGGGAGAAGTCCTTCGCGAGCGAACCCAACGGGGGGAACTGTGTCGAGGTCAACCTCGGTAGGGAAGGCCTGGTGGGGGTCCGTGACACCAAACTGGCCTCGAGTCCCGTCTTCGTCTTCGATTCCGGTGAGTGGAACGCCTTTCTCAAGGCGGTCAAGGCCGGACAGTTCGATTTGAGCCCATGACGAACGGCTCGCGCGCCCCGTCGGGACACGCGAGCCGTCCGATCTTCGGTCACTTCGAGTCACACCGTCGCGGGAATCCCGTTCCCGCGCAGCCGGGATTTCGTGCGCCGCCAGGCGACGGCGATCAGGACGGCGAGGACGATCAGCGGGATCAGGCTGATCGACCAGCTCACCGCCATCGGCGGCCCCGGTTGTTCGAGCACCGCCAGATCGCGGAGTTCTCCCGTGCCCTTGCCCGCGGGCCCGTCGATCTCGAACCGGAACGTCCACGAGCCCTGGGTCTGCAGGGCCCGGATGTCCAATCCCCACACCTCCAGTTTCCGCGGATGCTTCGCCAGCGGCTGGGGACGGCCCAGCCGTCCGGTCTCCGGATTGAGGAACGCGAGCGTCCCCGATTTCCCGGCGATCCCGTCGTCCGGGATGAACGTGAAGTCCAGTGATTGCATGGCGCGCAACGGCCACGTGCTGAAGCCGACGGTCATCCCGTACGGGCCGACCTGGACCCGTTCGGTGTGGACGATGTTCACCGGTTCGTAGGCGTTCGCCGCGGGCGTGGTCGCGAACAGCAACCCGATCGCCGCCGCCAAGGCCAGCAATGTCTTACGCATGCGCGTTCTCCCCCTTCGCCGGGGCCAGCAGCCCCAGCATCCCGCCGAACCGCCACCCGGCGAAGCCGCCGAGCAGCCCGGCCACCGCGCCGGCGGCGGCGGTGGCGAACACGACCGCCCAGGGCATCCGGGCGGAGCCGTAGACGAGCGCGTTCTGGATCGGCATGCTCGCGCCGACCAGGAATCCGCCGATCACGCCCGCCGGCACCGAAACCCGGCCCGCGGACCAGCCGCGCCGCGAAAGCAGATAGACCGCTTCGAGCACGGCCGCGATGGGCAGCAGCGCCATCGGCATCATCGCGGGCATCGCGGGAACGCCGTCGATGTAGTCGCGCATCGGCAGGCCGACGGCGCTCGCGTACGCCTCGGCGGCCCACGGCGAGAACCACCAGGTGATCGCCTGGATGACCGCCAGCGCCACGGCGACCCGGACCGCCCCGCCCGGCCGCCGCCGGAAGCCGGCGCCCGCCGCGACCAGCAGCACCGAAAGCAGCGCGATGCCGACGGAGACGACGTCGAGCCCGTCGACGTCGATCTGCTGCAGCCCCAGCACGGTCACCGTGCTGAACGCGAGCAGCACGCCGAGGCTGCCGACCACGCCGACGGAACCCCAGCGGTGCTCGCGTGCGGCCGCGAACACCATGACCGTGCCGATGATGCTCAGCGTGATCGACAGCAGCAGCCCGATATGCGGCGGCGAGTCGATCACCGCGTCGAAGCCGTACAGACCGTGCCACCACTGGTCCCACAGGCCGTACAGCAGGAACATCGCCGCGCCCGTCCCGGTCACCAGGTAGCCCGCCGGTGCGGCGAAGACCTTGCCGAAGACGTTGATCGCGCGGCCGCCGACCCGCGCGTCGATCGGGCGTCCCGCCCGGCGCGCGGCCGTGGTCATCAGCACGACCATGAGGCTCGCGAGCCCGGAGATCGCGCTGCCCGAATACAGGAACAGATGCGGCAACGTGAAGAACGTGTCCGGGCCGACGTCGCCGTGCCACTGGATGTCCCAGGTCAGCCCGATCAGCGAGATCACCGATCCGGCCAGCACCGTGCCCGCCGGTACGAGACCGGTGCGTTCACTTCGTGCCACCGAGACGGTCCTCGCCCCTCCCGCGGTGAGATCCATACCCCCGACCTCCCTCTCTTACTTGACCAGCAAAGGAAAAACGTGCTGCGTGGCGCCGGACGGCCCGCGCAGTGAAACGGTGATCTCCCATTGCCCCGGCATCGGCAGCAGGACGTCGCCGGTGCGGAACCGGCCCGGCCCTTCCGCGATCGCGGGCGACGGCGCGAGCGCGTGCCCCATCTGGGGCATCACGGGTTCGAGAGTGACGACCTCCGGTGCGGCGCCGGTGACGGTCAGCGCGAAGACATTCCCGCCCTGGTGCGGATCTTCGACCGACAGCTGGACCGTGTACGGGCCCTGCGTCGAGCGCAGCACCTGTTCCCCGCCGCTGCTCGGCCACACGAGCCAGGCCACGATCGCCACCGCGAGCACGGCGACCACGGAGATGAGCAGGACGGGCTTACGTCTGTCCACTGTGGAACTCACTGCGGTGCCCCTTCCGCCGGGACTTCGATCTGCATGGGCACGGTCAGCACCGTGTAGTCGCGTTCGGCTTGCAGCCACACGCGGTACTTGCCGGGTGCGGCGAAGGTGTAGGTGAACGGGACGTCGGGGCCATAGGCGGCGACTGTTTCGTCTGGTTTCCCCGGCATTCCCGGTGACTGCGGGATCATCGAGTGCACATGGGCCCAGGTCGGCGCGGCAGCGGCATCCGCGCCGACCTGGTGGTCGCCGGTGATCGGGCCGACGACGATCAGGTGGCCGAGCATGCCCAGCCAGGGTTGGAGATCCGCATGGGCGAATCGCGCGGTGATCGTGGTCGGCGTCCCCGGCCGGATCTCGACGTCGACCGGATTCCCTTGCACGACACGCTTTCCCGCTCCGGCGGGGGTGGGTTCGGCGGGGGAGTCCGTGCCGGCCGCGACACCCAGCGTCGTGCGGACCAGCTGCACGCCACCGCCCCTCCTGGCGAGTTCCGCGGCGACGGCGTAGGTCCCGGCCTCGGGCGGAGTGAACTTCACCCGGTAGTCGCCGGGGCCGACGCGCACCGGATGCAGATGCCAGAGCCTGCCCGTCGGCGAGATCACGACGAGGTGGATCAAGGCGTTGTCGTGCACCAGAAGATCGTCGACCGGACGGCCGGTCGCGCCGTCGGCGATGGCGAGGCGCAGCTCGGCGAGAGCGCCCGCTCGCGCGTTCGGCGAATGCACGGCCAGATTCACCGGCGGACGTGAGAAGTCCACAGTGGACATCTGCGCGTTCGCGTACGGATCTTGGATGTTGCCGATCGTCGGATCCAGCGCCGTGCCGGGCGCGGGCGGCGGCGGGGTGGACGCCGACAGCACCGCGCCGGTGACCGCGACCGCGAGCGCGGCCACCATCCCGCCGGCGGGGATCAGCGCGAGCTGCGGCCGCCGGACACGCATCGCGACGACGAGACCGAGTACCAGAAACACGCCCGCGGCGACGAAGCCGCCGAAGGTGGCCTTCTCCCAGGGAGGGATGACCCTGGCCGGGACGATGAACGGGATCGACGCGGTGTCCGTCCCGTCGTCCAGGCCGAGTTCCCACGGGCCCGGCTGGTCGACACGCAGCTGTGCCCCGTGCGCACCGGGTCTTCCGTCCAGCCGCACCGTGGTTTCGGAAAACGTCGTTCCGGCGGTGGACGCGCGCAGTTTCAGCGTTCCCGGCGCGCTTCCGGCGTGCGTGACGACGTCGACGTGCAGCGGACCGGGCGCGATGTCGATCCGCCGCAGGATGATCGTGAGATCCCTGGTGCCGAGCGTCTGCGCGACCTGGACGTCCGCGCCGCTCGACACGCCGTCCGCCTGGGCGGTTCCGCCCAGCAGCAAGGACGCCAGCGCGCAGAGCACGAATACGCGGACGATGACCATCGGCGCCGTGCGCCGCCCCCTCGTTGAATTCCCCATCCCGGCTGAAGTTAGCGGCGGTGGTGGAGGAAAGCGTCACGGCGCGGGGTGAATCGGGGTCCCCCGTGAAGGGGACGAGGACCCTTACTCCGGTGGGGGTCAGCCCCCCAGGAAACGATACGCGCGCGGATGGGCCCGGAACCAGACGTTCAGCCTGCCGATCCGGCGGACGAGCGAAGAGCGCAATGTCACCGGCACCAGCCCGCCGACCAGCCGCACCACCCCGCGGAACCGGTCGAACCGGCGCTGATCCCGCTCCGTCCACTGTAGACCGAGACGGTCCCGCAGCGCGGGTGGCAGCGTGGCGCGGATGACGAACATCTGCCCCTGATACTGCCATCGCTGAAGCCGTGTCCAGCGGTTGTCGGGCAGCCATCGCCACGGTTTCTTCACCGTGCGGATCGTTTCGAACAACGTCGAAATCGTCTCGTTCGGGCCGAAACCGTCGATCATGTCCGCGTAGTACCGCTCGAATTCCGGCCACGTCGGCGGCAGGTCCTGTTCGCGCAGGCCGAGAAGCCGTCCGACGTCGCACATCTGCGCGTAGTATTCGTCCACTTCGGACGGAGTCATCGGGGTGCCATAGAACCGTTGTGTGTCAACGGGAACCATGACGAGCGTGGCGTGCACCCAGGCGTACGCGCGCGGGTTCAGCGCGCTGTACCGGTGGCCTTCGGTGTCGACGCCGGTGAACGACCGGTGCAGTGCACGCAGCCGGTCCGCCTCGTAACGCGCGCCCTCCGGACCGCCGTAGATGTAGATGGACAGCGACGCGGCCGTGCGCATCAGCCGGGTCCACGGATCCTCGACGTAGTCGGAATGATCCCGCACCCCGGCCGCGACGATCGGATGCGCGACCTGCAGCACCAATACCTGACCGGCCAGCAGCCCGGCCCGGAAGTCGCCGAAGTACTTCCACGCCGCCGTCCCCTTGACGATCGGCGGACCGGTCATGACGCGCCGCGGATGAGCATCATCAGCGACTGCGCCACCCCGACGCCGTCGTCGCCCGTGGCCAGCCTGCGCAACTGCAGGCCGGCGATCAGCGCGACGACCGGCCCGGTCAGCCGTTCCGGGGACGGCACGCCAAGCGTCTTCAGGATCACCAGGGCGAGTTCGTCGTAGGCGGCGAAACACCGGGCGGCCGCGTCCTGGAGCCCGGGGTCGCGGGCGGCCTGCAGGTACAGCTCGTGCGCGCCGAGTTCGTCGGTGCCGAACGGGAGCTGCGCGATGACCTGCTCCACCACCGACGCCGCCTGCTCGACGCTCAAGCCCTGCTCACGGTACGCGTCGACGAACCCGGTCAGCTTCGTCGTCTCTTCTTCGACGAACAGCAGCATCGCCTCGCGCAGCAACGCGGTCTGGCTGGGGAAGTGGTAGGTCAGCGTGCCGAGTGAGACGCCGGCCGCGGTCGCGATCCGGCGGTTGGTCAGCCCGCCGACACCTTGTTCCCCGACCACCTTGAGCGCGGCGTGGAGAATGGTCTCGCGGGTGTTCACCAAGCGGTCTCGGGTTTGCGGTCCTGCCACCGTTCGACCTCTTCCAGTTGCGCGGCCAGCGAGATCAGCCGTTCCTCGGCGTGCGAGGGGCCGAGCAGCTGACCGCCGAGCGGAAGGCCTTCCGGGCTCAGCCCGGCGGGGACGTTGACCCCCGGCCAGCCCAGCACGTTCCACGGCCAAGCGTAAGGGCACGCCGCGATCATGGCCTGGTCGGTCTGCCAGCCGGAAAGCCGGTCGAAGGTGCCGATCCGCGGTGGCTGCGTGGCGGTGGTCGGCGTGAGCACGACGTCCACCCGCCCGAACACCGAGCCGATCTGTCGTTGCAGCAACGGTTCCGCGGCACGGGCGAGCCTCAGCGCCGGTCCGGCGAGCACCGAACCCTGCCGTGCGTTGGCGCGCGTGCGCGGGTCGAGCCGCGCCTGGTCCGGGACGCGACGGGACCAGTCGCGCACGCCGACGAGCGAGCGCGGCAGGAAGGTGAGGCCGATGAGCCGGTAGTCGGGTTCGATCTCGACGATCTCGTGGCCGAGTTCGGCGAACCGCTCCGCGAGCCGGACGACGGCCGCGTGCGCTTGCGGATCGAGCTCGGTTTTCGTCGCGGTGAACGGGATCCGGGTGGACAGCCCGATCCGCATCCGGCCCGGTTCGCGGCGGGCGGCGGCCTGGAACGCGGTGCCGGTGCCGGCGGCGACGTCGAGCAGCAGGGCCGCGTCGGCGACGGTGCGCGCGAGCGGGCCGACCACGGTCAGGCCGTGGAAGAGTTCGCGTTCGGTCGGGACGCGGCCGCGCTGCGGTTTGATCCCGACCAGATCGGTCCACGCGGCCGGGATCCGGATCGACCCGGCCCCGTCGGAACCCAGCGCGGCGGCGATCACCCCCGACGCGATGGCCGCCGCCGCGCCGCCGGAGGAACCGCCCGGGGTGCGTTCGGTGTCCCACGGATTGCGGGTCGCGCCGAACGCCGGGCCCTCGGTGAACGGCCACTGGCCGAGTTCCGGGGTGTTGGTCTTGCCGATGAGCACCGCGCCCGCCTCGCGGAGCGCGGCGACGGGCGGGGAATCCGTTGTCGCGACGGAGAAATCGCCCTCGCAGCCGAACGCGGTCGGCAGACCGGTGACGTCGAGGTCGTCCTTGATCGCGGTCGGGACGCCGAGCAGGGGAGCGGATTCGCCCGCGGCCAGCCGTCGGTCGGCGTCCTCAGCCTCGCGAAGGGCTTCTTCGGCGCGAAGGCACTTGAAGGCGTTGAGAACGGGCTGGCTGGCTTCGGCCTTTTCGAGCGCCAAGCGCGTGAGCTCGACGGATGTCGTGGCCCCGCTGGCGAGCATCGAGGCCTGTTCGGCCAGGCCGGTGAACGCGAGGCTCGGTTTCGAGGTGGTCATGTGGTCCCCCTGCACGTCTCGTTCGTTCAAACGAACGATATCAGCCGGTAGCTTCGATGTGGTTACGTGAGCCTCATGAACCTCGATCGCTTCCCCCGCGTCGACCTCGGCGGCTATCCGACGCCGCTGCATTCCGCGCCCCGGCTGGGCGAGGCCCTCGGCCTGCCGAACCTGCTGCTCAAACGGGACGACGTGCATCCGCTCGGCGTGGGCGGCAACAAACTGCGCAAACTCGAGTTCCTGCTCGGCGCGGCGATCGAGAACGGCGTCGACACGGTGATCACCTTCGGCGCGCTGCAGACCAACCACGGCCGCCAGACCGCCGCCGCCTGCGCGAAGCTCGGGTTGCGGTGCGAGCTCGTGCTGACGGCGAAGGTCCCCCGTGACGGGGACGCGTACGAAAGGTCCGGCAACGTCTCCCTCGACCATCTCTTCGGCGCGAACGTGCACGTCTGCCGCGACGGCGAGGAGACCGGCAGGACGTACGACCGGCTGATCACCGAGGCCGCCGCCGAGGGGCGCGAAGTGGCCACGTTCCCGGTCGGCGGCTCCGACGGCGTGGGGGCGCTCGGTTATGTGGCGGCCGCGCGGGAGATCGCCGGGCAGCTCGCCGAGCTGGGCATCACCAAGGCGCGGCTGGTCGCCCCGCACGCCAGCGGCGGGACCTCCGCCGGGCTCGTCGTCGGGACGGCGGACCTCGACTGGCTGACACTGGACATCGCCTGCGTCAGCCATCCGGTCGACGAAGCCCTCGACAACCTGGCCGACCTCACCATCGCCGCCTCCGTGCTGCTCGGGACCGAGCCGCCGTCACTCGACGGGCTGCGCATCGACGACCGCACGATCGGCCCCGGCTACGGCATCCCGACCGCCGAGACGTGGGAGGCGGTGCGGCTTTTCGGCCGCACGGAAGGGATCGCGCTCGATCCCGTGTACACCGGCAAAGTGGGCGCCGCGCTGATCCGCTGGGCCGCCGAAGGCCATTTCGCGCCCGACGAGCACGTTGTCTTCCTGCACACGGGCGGGCTGCCCGGCCTCTACGGCTACGCCCCGGAATTCGCCGACGCGGTGCGCCGCTGACGCGACCTTCAGCATCCCGGCGATCAGGATCACGTGTGCCACCAAGGAAACCCGCTGCATGACACCGACCGGCGCGATGTCGGTCAGCGTCTTGAAGAACGGGATGTCGGCCAGGCGCACGAAGATGAAGCTGAGCCCGAAGACGACGAGACCGGCCGCGCTGCCCCAGGCCAGGCGCCCGACGAGCCTGGCCGCCGGGGTGCCGCGCAGGTTGTCGCGCAGGGTGAAGCCGGCGGCGGGCAGGCTGAGGAACGCGACGAGGCACGCGTACAGGTGGATCTCGCCGCTGACCGGATCCGGGAACTCGGGGTAGCTCGCCGGGAAGATCGCGGCCGCCGCCAGCCCGAGCGACCACAGCACGAACAGCAGTTTCGTGGTGCGGCTGAGCGGGATCCCGGCCGCGGCCAGCGCGCCGAGCGCGGTGAGCGAGCCGATGGACAGGGAGAGCACGCTCGCCCCGAGCATGCCCGTGCCGCGGTCGACGTAGGCGTAGCTGGACAGCGTGTCGAACACCGGATCGCGTGAGCTGATCAGGTGGAGCACCACCATGGTGAACAGTGCCCAGCCGATGGCCGCGCCCGACGCGATCAGCCAGGGCTTGGTCCGCGATCTCTCCCCAGGGAACGTCATGCGTCCAGCCTGCTCGCGCGGACGCGGTTTTCCGATCCGGGAGGCCCCCGGTTTTACCCTGGGGCTACCCCGAAGTCGACCAGTACCAGTAGCTGGTCGTCGTGCCTTTTCGCGCGGGGCCAGCGCTCGCCGTCCGGGTCCTGTTTCTCCGCCGTGCGCACCGCGTCGAGGACGGCGTCCGGGCCACGCTCCCGGCTGATGGCGAGTACCTCCGGCCAGTCGAACAGGCCGTACTCGTCGACACCGATCGAGACACCGTCCGTCGCCAGCAGGAGGGCGTCGACCTCCGAACGCGGCCAACTGCGGCGGACGGCCTCGGCGGCGGCCTTGGGCTCCGCTTCGGCGACCCAGAAACCGTCCGGCGCGTTGCGTTTCGCGCGGACGTCGGCGCCTGTGCGGAGCTGGCCGCCTTCGCGCAGCGAGACCAGCCTGTCGTCGGTGAGCGGGTCGGCGCCTGAAGGGCCGAAGGCGACGATGGGGCTGTCGGCGAGCACCAATCCGTCGACGGTGTCGTCCGTCCAACGCGCGATCGCGACCGTGCTCGACGGCGAGCGACCCGGTTCGAGGCCTTCCCGCCGGGCGACGTCGGCGATCGACTCGGCCAGCAGCACCGCGAGATCCGCCTGGGGTTCCGCGCTCAGCGCCCGCGACAGGCTGTGTATCAGCAGGCTCGCGTACCAGCCGCCGGACGGCAGATCGGGCCGCGGCGCGGTCGCCCCGTCCAGCACCACCACGGCGTTGCCGAGGACGGCCACGTGGTCTTCGGTCGGGCGCGTCGCTCCGTCCGCGCCTACTCCGTCCCTTTCCGCCACTGAGATTTCGGCCATGACCCGACCCTAACTGTCAACTGAGGTTGACGTGGACGAGATGTCAACGTAGGTTGACGTCATGACCGAAGCGACAGATCTGGCCGCGCGAGCCGGCGACCGCGATCCCCGGGTGGGATTGCGCGCCGTCGCCGCCTTGCGCCGGCTGTTGGAACAACTCGAGGCCGTGCAGGTCCGCAGCGCGCGGGTGCACGGCTGGTCCTGGCAGGAGATCGCGGCCGAGCTGGGGGTCAGCAGGCAAGCGGTGCACAAGAAGTACGGGAGGCATTGATGTTCGAACGCTTCACCACCGAAGCCCGCGAAGTCGTCGTCGGCGCCCAGCGGGTCGCGTCGGAGGAGACGTCCGCGAACGTCGACCCGCTGCACCTGCTCACGTCGCTCGCCCGGCGCACCGGCGTGCTGACCGCGCTGGGCTGCCCGGCGGACGAACTGGCCGACGACCTCCGCCGGGTCCGCCGCCGGGGCGGGATGAGCGACGCCGATGTCGAAGCCCTGAGCGGGTTCGGCATCGACGTCGAGCACATCGTCGAGCGGGTCGAGCAGACCCACGGTCCCGGCGCGCTGACCAGGGGGCAGCGCGCCGGCCGGGGTCACCGGCCCTTCACGCAGGAGGCGAAGAAGGTGCTGGAGAAGAGCCTTCGCGAAGCCATCGATGTCGGCAGCAAGCGCATCGAAGGCGAACATCTCCTGCTCGCGCTGACGGCCGTCCCCGGTGCCGCGGCCGATGTCCTCGCGCAGCGGGGCATCGACTACCTCGCCGTCCGCCGCCTGCTGGAACAACGGGAGGCCAGCTAGCACCCCGCGAGTTACGCCTCCATTCACGCGAGTCACGTCTCCAAGCACGCGAGTTGCGCCGAGTGGCTAGCTTGAGTTTTAACCTGTTCGGCGGGGTCGCGGGCTGCTGGACTTGGTTTTCTTTCTGTGGCTGGGTTTCTGTCTGTTTGGGCTGGTCGCGG